>JANNQK010000206.1:0-4966 GCA_031400715.1 Actinomycetes bacterium
GACCTGACCCGCCCACGCCGCTCCGGCCCGACTCCACCCCGAGACCCACCTCATGCACTCCGTTTCCGTCACGATCGACCACCTCGACGGCGCCGCCCGGGCGACGACGGCTCACACCGCCCGCGGTTCGTACACCACGCCGTGCTTCATGCCCGTCGGCACACGCGGAGCGATCAAGTACCTCAGCGCGTCCGACTACGAGCGTCTCGGCGCCCAGATCGTGTTGGGCAACACCTACCACCTCATGCTCCGGCCAGGGGCCGAGACGGTCGCGGCGCTCGGTGGGCTGGGCCGGTTCGCCGGCTGGAAGGGTCTCACGCTCACCGACAGCGGTGGCTTCCAGGTGTTCTCGCTCGATCCCAAGGTCGACGACGACGGCGTGACGTTCAAGAGCACCTACGACGGCTCGAAGCACCGGTTCACGCCCGAAGTCGCGATCCACACGCAGGAACTGCTGGGTGCCGACATCCAGATGGTGCTCGACGTGTGCCCACCCTTGCCGTCGCCGCCGGAGGTGATCCGCCTGGCGCTCGAGCGCACCAGTGCCTGGGCTGCCCGGGCAAAGGCAGCGCATCGTCGCACCGACCAGGCGTTGTTCGGCATCGTGCAGGGGGGCATCAGCGAGTCGATGCGCGCCGAGAGCGCGCAGCGCACCGCCGAGATCGGCTTCGACGGGTACGGCATCGGCGGGCTCAGCGTCGGTGAGACCCGCAGCGAGATGGTGCCGGCACTGGCCGCGGCCATCGCCCATCTCCCCGCCGATCGGCCTCGCTACCTGATGGGCGTGGGTGATCCCGCCAGCCTGGTCGAGGCGGTCGGGCTGGGGGTCGACCAGTTCGACTGTGTGATGCAGACGCGCATCGGTCGCCACGGCACCGCGCTGACCAGCGCCGGCAAGCTGCACATCAAGAACGCCGCGCACGTGCTCTCCGACGAGCCCCTCGACGCCGCCTGTGCGTGTGAGGTGTGCCACCGCCATTCGCGGGGCTACATCCGGCACCTGTTCCAGGTGGGCGAACCCACCGCGTCTCGACTCGTCAGCATCCACAACATCAGCTGGACGCTGCAGCTGATGGACCGGATGCGTGCGGCGATCGCTGCCGGCACGTTCGAGCAGCTGCGCCGAGAGGTGCTCGCGACCTGGGGTTGAGCGATCGTTCACCGACGGTTCGGGTCGGGAGACACCCGCAACACCCCGCCGATCGCTACAATCGCCCGCTGGTCGGTACCCGTACCGCCGCGCCCCATGGCGCGCCATTCAACAGTGGGACATCATGCACCTCCTCTCCATCTTCGCAACCGACAGCGGATCGTCCGGTTCCGGCGGCGCCGCGATCATCCAGTTGGGCATCTTCTTGCTCATCCCGGTGGCGATGTACTTCCTCCTCATCCGTCCGCAACGGCGGCGCCAGCGCGAGCAGGCCGCCATGCAATCGGCGATCGGCGTGGGCGACGAGGTGATGACCACGTCGGGGTTGTACGGCTTCATCACCGGCTTCGACGGCGACATCGTGTGGCTCGAGATCGACGACAACGTGCAGATCCGGGTCGCGCGTGCGGCGGTGCAGCGCAAGGTCGATACGGCGGCCGGCGAGACGGCAACGCCGTCGGACGACGGTTCGGGCAAGGGTTCGAAGATCCTGCCTGGCACCCATGCTGCCGACATCACGGACGACTCGACCGAACGCTGATGCGTCGCAAGCTCATCATCACGCTGACCAGCATCCTGGTCGTTGCCTTCGGTGGACTGCTGTCCACGCTCATCGCAGGCAACGAGCCAGCGCTCGGACTCGACCTGCAGGGTGGCATTTCCGTCACGCAACAGCCGGTCGGTGATTTCGAACCGGAGACCCTCGACCTCGCGGTCGAACGCATCCGCGATCGCATCGACACCCTCGGCGTGGCCGAGCCCGAGATCATCCGCCAGGGCGACGCGATCGTCGTCAACCTTCCCGGTGTGAAGAACCAGCAGGAGGCGATCGACCTCGTACAGGTGACCGGCCAGGTCTACCTGCGGCCGGTTCAGGGGTGCGCGGGCGAAGGGGTGGAGACCCCTGCGTCCACCGTTCCGTCCAGTTCCGACGCGACCGGTTCCACCACCGCCGGCACGACCGCCGGCACCACTGCTGGTACGGCGGTCGTCGACAGCTCGACCGCGACCACCGGCGCTCCCGGACCGAGTCGACGCGTGAGCAGCACCCCGACCACCGAGCCCGGCACGGACACCACGATCGCCGGCTCGACCGATTCCACGGTCCCCGAGACGACCGGCTCGATCACACCGATCGACGCACCCGTCGACGCGCCACTCACCACGGCGGCGGTGCAGAGCGATCCCACATCGCAACAGCTGCTGCCGCTGAAGGGCGGGGGTCAGTGCCTGGTCGGTCCGGCCGGCGGCACCGGCGAGGTGTTCACCAACGATGCGTCGGCTCAGATCATCGACGGCGGTTGGGGTGTCACGGTCGGCCTTCGCGGCGGCGCAGGTGGCGAGGACATCTGGAACGCGATCGCCCGCGAATGCAACACCGGCGGGGCGACGTGCCCGAGCCGCCGTCTGGCGATCGAGCTCGACGGCGAGATCATCTCGGCGCCGTCGGTCAACGTGCCGGAGTTCCGCAACAGCGTGCAGATCACCGGCAGCTTCACCGAAGACGAGGCTCGCGACCTCACCAACGTACTCAAGAGCGGCTCGCTCGGCGTGAGCATGGAGACCGTGTCGGTGCAGAACGTGTCGCCCACGCTCGGCAAGGACTCCCTCCGCGCCGCCGTCGTGTCGGGCATCATCGGCGTGGTGCTGGTGCTGGCGCTGCTGGTGCTCTACTACCGATCCCTCGGCTTCGTGGTCGTGGCCGGTATCGGCGTGTCGTCGGCCTTGCTGTACTCGATCATCTCGCTGCTGTCGCGCACCCAAGGTTTGGCGCTGTCGCTCGCCGGTGTGGCCGGCGTGATCGTGTCGGTCGGTGTCACCGTCGACTCCTACGTGGTGTTCTTCGAACGATTGAAGGACGAGGTGCGCTCCGGCCGTACGTTGCGCAACAGCGCCCAGAGGGGATTCACCGGTGCGTGGAGAACCATCCTGATCGCCGACATCGTGTCGCTGATCGGCGCATTCACCCTCTGGTGGCTCACGGTCGGGTCGGTGCGCAACTTCGCGTTCTTCCTCGGGTTGTCCACGTTGATCGACCTCGTCGTCAGCTACTACTTCACGCGGCCCGTGGTGTTGTTGCTGGCTCGAACCGACTGGATGGGCCGTCGCGGCGTGATGGGCATCAAGCCCGCCAGTGCACCGACGGCCGGTGTGGCATCGGCCGTCACCTCGGCAACGGCAGGGAGCGCATCATGAGCGAGATCACCACCGAACGTGCCGCTGATGCGGTAGCCGCCGGAGGCGAGGCTGCGGTCACCCACGTTCGTCGCAACCTGATCGGTCGTCTGTACCACGGAGAGACCGCGATCGATTTCTACGGTCGGCGCACGTGGGGCCTGATCGCATCGGCGATCTTGATCGTCATCACCATCGGCTCGTTGTCCACCCGCGGTCTCAACCTCGGCATCGACTTCGAGGGTGGCGTGGCCTGGGAAGTGCCCGCCGAGCAGATCTCCGAGGATCAGGTTCGCGCTGTGCTCGAGGACAACGCGATCTCCACCGACGGAGCAAAGATCCAGACGCTCACCTCCGACAGCGGTACCCGCTGGCGAGTCCAGGTGAGCGATCAGAGCCCTGCGGTGGTGCAGCAGGTGCAGCAGGCCCTTGCCGACGCTGCAGCGGTCGACGTGAGTGAGGTCTCGTCGACATCCGTCAGTTCGTCGTGGGGTCGCAGCATCACCGAGAAGGCGATTCGGGCACTGGTCATCTTCCTGGTGCTCGTGGCACTGTTCATCAGCTGGCGCTTCGAGTGGCGCATGGCCATCGCCGCGATCCTGGCCATGGTCCACGACGTCATGATCAGCGTGGGTGTGTACTCGGTGATCGGTTTCGAGGTCACGCCGGCCACCGTGGTCGCGTTCCTCACGATCCTCGGCTTCTCGCTGTACGACACGATCGTGGTGTTCGACAAGGTGAACGAGAACACCGAGCGCTACTCCGGCGCGCGGGCCCCCTACGCCGACACGATGAACGTGTCGATGAACCAGGTGCTGATGCGCTCGATCAACACCAGCCTGGCCGCAGTGCTGCCGGTGTTGTCGTTGCTCGTCGTGGGGTCGGGGATCATGGGCGCCGTGGCGCTGCGCGAGTTCGCACTCGCACTGCTCGTCGGACTGTTGACGGGTTCCTACTCGTCGATCTTCATCGCTGCGCCGATCCTGACCATGTTCAAGGAGAACGAGCCGCGCAACAAGAACATGAAGGGTCAGCACGCAACCGGGGTCGAGCTCGAACGGCTGGTGCTCGGCGGTTCCCCGGAGGGCCACCGCCGTGAGGTCGCACGGGCTCGCCGTGCGGGCGCATCGACCGGTGCCGAGGGTGAAGTGATCGTCACCGCGGCGACGACCCCCGAGTCGGTGCTCACCCACGCTCCGCGCCCCAGGAAGAAGAAGCGCCGCTGAGGCAGAGCCCGGCCGGTACCCTGTGATCCATGTCGGCAGACAGCCCCTGGCTCACCTCTCTCGTACGCGACATCGCCGACTATCCCACCCCGGGAGTCACCTTTCGCGACATCACGCCGCTGCTCGGTGACGGACCGGCGTTCGCTCGGTCGATCTCCGAGCTGCGCGACCGATTCGTCGGCACGAAGGTCGACCGGGTGCTCGGCATGGAGGCCCGCGGGTTCATTGTCGCTGCCCCGATCGCGTTCGCATTGGGTGCCGGTTTCGTGCCCGTGCGCAAGGCGGGCAAGTTGCCATGGGCCGTTGTTCGTGAGGAGTACTCGCTCGAGTACGGCACGGACAAGCTCGAGATGCACCGCGATGCCATTCATCCCGGTGAGCAGATCCTGGTCATCGACGACGTGCTCGCCACCGG
>JANNQK010000207.1:0-3932 GCA_031400715.1 Actinomycetes bacterium
CCTTGACGACGGGTCGGCGGCGGCCGTGCTCGATCAGGCGACTCCACTCGACGGCGTATTCCATCGGCAGCGTGCGGGTGACCGGCTCGATGAAGCCGTTGACGACCATGGACATGGCCTGCTCCTGCGAGAGGCCGCGGCTCATGAGGTAGAAGAGCTGCTCGTCGGCGATCTTGGAGACCGTGGCCTCGTGGCCGATCTGGGCGTCCTTCTCCCCCACTTCCATATAGGGGAACGTCCGTGACGTCGAGTCCTCATCCAAGATGAGGGCGTCGCACTGCACGTGGCTCTTGCAGCCGTACGCGCCCTCGTCGACACGCACCAGACCGCGATAGGTGGTGATGCCACCGTCTTTGCTGATGCTCTTCGACACGATCTTCGACGTCGTCTCCGGAGCGGCGTGCACCATCTTGGCGCCGGCGTCTTGATGCTGGCCGGGGCCCGCGTAGGCGACGGACAGCACCTCGCCCGTTGCTTTGGGGCCCACCAGGTACACCGACGGGTACTTCATCGTCAGCTTCGAACCGATGTTGCCGTCGATCCACTCCATGTGACCGCACTCTTCGACCCGAGCGCGCTTGGTGACCAGGTTGTACACGTTCGGCGACCAGTTCTGGATCGTGGTGTACGTCACTCGAGCGTGCGGCTTGACGACGATCTCGACCACGGCCGAGTGCAGCGAGTCCTTGGTGTACACCGGAGCCGAGCAGCCTTCGATGTAGTGCACCTGCGAGCCCTCGTCGGCGATGATCAGCGTGCGTTCGAACTGACCGGCGTTCTCGGAGTTGATGCGGAAGTAGGCCTGCAACGGCATCTCGCACTCCACCCCCGGCGGAACGTAGATGAACGAGCCGCCGCTCCAGACCGCGGTGTTGAGCGCAGCGAACTTGTTGTCGGCCGCCGGGATGACCGAGCCGAAGTACCGCTGCACCAGCTCGGGATACTCGCGCAACGCCGTGTCCATGTC
Source organism: Actinomycetes bacterium (assembly GCA_031400715.1). Taxonomy (GTDB): domain Bacteria; phylum Actinomycetota; class Acidimicrobiia; order Acidimicrobiales; family Ilumatobacteraceae; genus VFMC01. The sequence continues at coordinate 968 of JANNQK010000207.1, forward strand.
ACAGAACAAGATGCCCTGTGCCTCGAGGTCTTCACGGTTGCGGTGGAACACCACTTCGCTCTCGTACTGCGCGGTGACACCGGCGAGGTACTTGCGCTCGGCTTCGGGGATGCCCAGCTTCTCGTACGTCGCCTTCATCTGCTCGGGCAGATCGTCCCACTCGCTGACCTGATCGGTGGCCGGCTTCAAGTAGTAGAAGATGTCCTGGAAGTCGATGTCGGGCATGTTCGTGGCGAACCACGGCGCCATCGGCTTGCGATCGAACAAACGCAGACTGCGCTGGCGCTGGGCCGTCATCCACCTGGGCTCGCCCTTCCACCACGAGATCTGGTCCACGACGTCGGGGTTGAGACCCTTCTTCGGCGTGAACGCGTACTCGACTTCGTCGCTCCAGCCGAGGTTGTACTTGCTGAGATCGAGATCGAACGAAGTCATGGGAGGCTCCCTTGGTGTCCGGGGGCGTCTGCTGGTCCGCAGGCGTCGTGCATGGGGGTAATTAGCACTACGGCCATAGTAACAATTCCATCGGCGGCGTCCACCCCCGAGACCAGATCGGGCCGAGACCACACGCCGTGTGGCACGAGATCGCGCAGCACCGGGTGGCTCCGTCGTCGTAGCCTTTCGTCGTGGAGCTCGAACGAGATGCCGTCGATCGTGTGTTGCGCCGTGCCAGCGAGATGACCGCGGCCCACCCGACCGTGCCCGAATCCTCTGCCCGGATGAGCGAGCAGGTCGTGCTCGAAGCAGCCACGGAGGCGGGGCTCGATCCTGATGCCGTGCGAGTCTCGCTCGCCATCGAACGGCTCGGCACCATGCCACCGAGCCGAGCCCTCGATCGTCTGGTCGGACCGCGCGACACGTCGATCGATCGCATTGTGGCACTCGACGTCGACACGTTGCTCGGCAGACTCGACGACCTGCTCCAACGCCAGCACGGCATGCGTCGCTCGCGCAGCGCTGCCGACTGGGGCGAGTGGCGCAAGCGGACCGATGCGCTCGGCACCGTGCAGCGCTTGGCCAGGACCGGGTCGAGCCCGGCAAGCCTCCGCAAACTCGCCCGGGTCGAGGCCCGAACGAGCATCGTCGACCACGGCCGCACCCTCGTTCGGCTGGTGGCCGACCGGGCGCCGCAACGAACCGAGGCCCTGGCCGGGGGTGCAGCTGTCGGCGGGTTCAGCTTGGTCGCGACCGGCGTCCTCGTCGCGGTTGCGACACCGATCGTCGCGGTTGCGACCCCCGTTGCGATCGGTGCCGGGTACGCGACGGCACGGATGGGTCGCAGTCGTCATGCCGATCTGCTCGCCGACCTCGAGGGTCTGCTCGATGCGGTCGAGCGCGGCAGCCGGCCGGTCACGCTCACCGACGACGTGCGCCGCGTGCTCCGCCACCTCCGCTCCTGAGACGGTCGCTCGGCAGCCACGATCAAGGCGTGATCGAGGCGTGATCGAGGCGTGATCGCGCCGGGCGCCCGACCGTGATCAGCCGACGAGTTCGAGGCGCGCCGGAACGCTCTTGTGCCACGGCGTGCCGGCGATCCAGTCACGCTGTTGGTTGTCGGTCAACTCATTGGGTGCCACACCGGTGCGCTGCAGACCGACGTGCTCGACGGTCGAGGTCTGGTCGAGGCCCATTCCATTCGGCAGCGAGATGTGTCCCTGCTGCATTCCGTCGTACACCTCGACCACCACCTCCGCGGAACCGCGAGCCGTGATCACCTTCACACGGCCACCAGTTGCGACACCGATCGACACCGCATCCGACGGACTGAGGCGCAGCGCCCCTTCGGCATCGCGCTTGCGCCACGAGGCATCGCGGATGATGGTGTTCGCGGTGAACGAGCGGCGCTCGCCGGCAGACAGGACGAACGGGAACTCGTCCGATGCGATCGACGGCTCGTCGGGAAGCGTGGTCAGCTCATCGAGCAACTCGGGGATGGCGAGGTGGATGCGGTGATCATCGGTCTGCACGCGTGGCCACACGGCATCCCAGTCGTCGTGGGAGAAGGTGACCCCGTGCCGGCCGGCGAGGATTGCGTCGAAGAGCGCCTCGCCCAGTTCCAGACCGTCACCGGTGAAGCCAGCACCGCGCACCGACGATTCGAAGCCGAGCGCGCACCGATGCGCTGCTCCCCACAGCAGCGCGGCCGACGCCGCTCCGTCGGGCAGCGTGGGGCCGAGTGTGCGGTACAGCACCACGGGCGCGAGTGCGCCGAGCTGTGGATCGGCCGCGGTCGCCTCGAAGAACGCAGTGGCGAACTCGGCGCGCCCGAATTCCGCCGCGGCGCGGAGCGGCGAGAGCTGTTCGGACCGGATCGCGCCGAGCGCCTCGCAGAGGCGTGCGTGGATCTCGGGTTCTGGCAGCACGCCCTCCGGTGGCGTGAGGACAGGTCTGCGGAGATGGAACACGTTGTGCGGGAAGTCGAAGTTGAAGAACGTCGCCTCCCACTTCTCGTACTGCGTGGGCGCAGGCAGGACGTAGTGCGCGAGACGAGCGGTCTCGGTCATCGCCACGTCGATCACGACCACGAGATCGAGCGCCGCCAGCGCCTCGCGCATGCGTTGGCTGTCCGCGAGCGAATGAGCCGGGTTTCCGCTCTCGACGAGCATCGCCCGATACCGGCGAGGGTGGTCGGTGAGGATCTCGTCGGGCACCACGTTGCACGGCACCAGACCGCTGATGATCCTGGCTCCGACCACCGGGGAGACGCTCTCGGTCTTTCCGGCGGCCATCGCTGAGGTGTTGCGCACCAGGCTCACGATCGACGTGGCCATGTACTGCCCGCCCGGGATCGCGAAGTTCCCCGTGAGCGTCCACAGCAACTTCTCCAACCAGCTGTTGAGCGTGCTGTGGCGGTTCATCTGAATGCCGAGATCCTCGAACACCGCCACGCTGGCGGCAGAGGCGATGCGGCGCGCCGCGGCACGGATCAGTTCGGCATCGACGCCGCACCGCGCCGCGGCCGCGC
>JANNQK010000208.1:0-9006 GCA_031400715.1 Actinomycetes bacterium
TCCCAGGCACGCCCTGCAAAGGACGGATCGGTCACCCGGAGCTTTAAAAACGCATGACCAGCTAAGCAGGAATGTACATTTACGTGTGCCTGCCACCCGCCGGATGCTTCCCGATGCAGGATTTCACCGCAATCCAACTCGGAGAAACCACAATCCACTCGGGGCGCTTTCAGTCCGGAATGGGGAACCGCAAACTGAAGAGGGAGATTTTCTCCCTCGTTGACCCCCGATGGCCTTCACGATAGGACCAGCGCCCCCCGTCACTCAACTGGGGCGTCATCGGCGTCTCGTGACGTCCGTCGCAGCCGCCGTCACGGGCAGCCAACGATCAGCGAACCGGCGGCGCCCGCCTGACGTCCACGAGCGACCGAAGTCCTCGCTCACCGGCGTCGAGCCGGCTCGTACCGCGTGGCTACGGTGAGCTCATGACGTCACCCATCGAGGCACACGGCATCAACGTCAACGGTGTGGAGTTCGGCTATCTCTCGTGTGGCGGAGACGGTCCGCTGGCGCTCTGCCTCCACGGATTCCCCGACAGTGCTCACTCGTGGCGCCACCTGTTGCCCGAACTCGCAGGGGCGGGCTATCGGGCGGTTGCCCCGTTCCAGCGGGGCTATGCGCCGACCGCGGTGCCGGCAGATGGCCGCTACCAGACCGCCGCGCTGTCCCTCGATGCCATCGGCTTCCACGAGGCGCTCGGTGGAGGCGTGCCAGGGGTGATCATCGGCCACGACTGGGGCGCGCCCGCCACGCACGGCGCGGCGGTGCACGAACCCGATCGGTGGAGCAAGGTCGTCAGCATGGCGGTGCCGCCAGGGCCGGCCCTGGCGATGGCGTTCCTCACCAACGTCGATCAGCTCAAGCGCAGCTGGTACATGTTCTTCTTCCAGCACCCGCTGTCCGACATGGTCGTGCCGGCCGGCGACCTTGCCTTCATCGACCGCATCTGGTCCGATTGGTCGCCCGGCTACGACGGCGCTGCTGACGCTGCGCACGTGAAGGACTGCCTGCGTGCACCTGCTCATCTGGCAGCCGCCCTCGGTTATTACCGGGCGTCGCTCGGCGACGGCTACAAGGATCCGGCCCTCGACGCTCTACAGGCGGCCAACCAGAACGTGCCGACGCAACCGATGCTCTACCTGCACGGCGCCGACGACGGCTGCATCGGTGTCGAGGTCGCCGAGAGCGCCCGCGCGCTGGTGACGCCGAACGTCACGATCGAGATCATCGAGCGAGCCGGGCACTTCCTGCAGCTCGAGCGCCCCGACGTCGTCAATGCCCGAATCATGGAGTTCCTGTCATGACATCCTCAGATCTCTCCGCCCCCGCCGACCCGCACGCACATCATCGAGTGCTGCCCGATGGTCTCGTCGTGATCGTCAAGGAGGAGTGCGAGACCTGCCGCATGGTCGCTCCCCTGCTCGCCCAGTTCGAATGCACCGTCTACACCCAGGACGACCCGTCGTTCCCGCACAGCGTCGTCCCCATTCACGACGCGGATCTCGCCGTCAGCTGGCACCACGAGATCGAGACCGTACCCACCTTGATCAAAGTGATGAACGGCATCGAGATCGAACGCACCGTCGGTTGGTCGCGCGCCGAGTGGCAGCGCGTCACGGGCATCGGCCACCTCGGTGATGCCCTTCCGGTGATGCGTCCGGGGTGCGGGTCGCTGAGCGTCGATCCCGATCGGGTCGATGGGCTGCGTGCCCGATTCAGCGGCCATGTCCTGACGTCCCGCCGCATCGAGCTGGCCGTCCTGGACGACGAGATGGAGCTGATGTTCGATCGTGGCTTCACCGACGGACTGCCCGTGGTGCCTCCTACCGAAGAGCGTGTGCTGCGCATGCTCACCGGCACCCGCCGTGCTCCCGACGAGGTGATCGCGATCGTCCCCCCGGATCTCGTCGAGGTCACCGTCGAGAAGATCGCGATCAACGCAGTGATGGCCGGGTGCAAGCCCGAGTACATGCCGTGGGTCATCGCCGCGGTGCAAGCGGTCTGCACCGACGAGTTCAACATCCACGGCGTGCTCGCGACCACGATGCCGGTGGGCCCGGTGATCGTGTGCAACGGGCCGGGCACCAAGGCGATCGGCATGAACGGTGGTGGCAATGCCCTTGGGCAGGGCAACCGAGCCAACCTCACGATCGGCCGTGCCGTGCAGCTCGTGGTGCGCAACGTCGGCGGCGGCCGACCCGGTGAGGTCGACCGGGCCACCCACGGCAATCCGGGCAAGATCAGCTTCTGTTTCGCCGAGCTGGAGAAGGGGTCGCCGTTCACGTCGCTGGCCACCAGTCTCGGGATGGCCGAGCACGCCGATGCGGTCACGGTGTTCGCAGGTGAAGGGCCACGCTGCATCGTCGACCAACTCGCGCGCGATCCCGACAGCCTCGCCAACACGTTCGCCGCGTGCCTGCGCACGTTGCACAACCCGAAGCTGGTGCTCGGCTTCGACGTGATCCTGGTGGTCGGTCCCGAACACGCACGCGTGTTCGCCGAGGCAGGCTGGGACCGTGATCGATTGCTGGTCGAACTGCACTCGCGGCTCCAGCTCCCCGGCGCCGACATCGTCCGCGGCGCTCACGGCATCGCCGAAGGGGTGCCCGTGCATCTGCGCGACGCGACGCTGCCCAAGTTCCGTCCGGGTGGCATCCTGATCGTCCACGCGGGCGGCGGCGCCGGGTTGTTCTCCGCGATGATCGGCGGATGGGCGAATGGCGACATCGGCTCCAAGCCCGTCACTCGCTTGGTCGACAAGTAGGGTCCGACCATGAGCAAACTGCTCCTCGATCCCACCAGCGAGCGGCGCGTCATCGAGCGCACCCGTCTCGATCGACCCGCGTCGCTCGAGGGGCAGGTCATCGGTCTGCTCGACATCTCCAAACCGCGCGGCGACGTGTTCCTCGACCGCCTCGAGCAGCGCCTCGTCGAGGCTGGCGCGTCGGTGAAGCGCTACAAGAAGCCCACCTTCACGAAACCTGCGCCGGTCGATCTCCGCCAGGAGATCGCCACCAACTGCACACTGGTGATCGAAGCGCTCGCCGATTGAGGCAGTTGCACGTCGTGCAGTGTGCACGACATCGTCGATCTCGAGAGCCGGGGCCTGCCGGGCGTGTTCGTCGCGTCCGCCGAGTTCGTCAGCGCCGCCGTGTCCCAGAGCTCGTCACTGGGTTTCCCGTCCGTGGCCCGCGTGTTCACCCCGCACCCGATCCAGGACCGCACCGACGACGAGATGCGAGCGTACGCCGATGCTGCCTACGACGACATCCTCAGCCAGATCCTGACCTGAGTCCCGAGCCCGATCCCGAGCGCGGACATCAGCCGACCCGGTCACGACCTCGCGATGAGAGATGAGTGGCTGTGGCGCACCTTTCTCTCATCGCGAATCGTGACCTGACACGCCTGATGAGAGATGGGGGCGGCAGCGCCACTCATCTCTCATCGCGGTTTGGTCCGGTCGCTCGACGGTCAGGGCAAGTGGTAGCTGTCGCCGCGTGCGGTCAGCAGGCCCTCCGCCACCAGCGCATCGGCGAGGTGACGGGCGTGGTCGGCAGGACGTCCGGTCACCTGCTCGAGCGCGGCCGTCGGGATCGCTCCGACGCCAGCGGCGCGGATCAGCCGACCGCGCGCCTGGCGATCGCTTCCTTCGAAGCGCGTCTGGCTCGTGCTCACTCCGGCAGAGCCGATCGCTGGATCTGGGGCTGGGTCTCGGGCTGGGTCTGGGGACGGGTCTGGGGACGGGTCGAGGGAATCGCCGCCTCGCCATGCACAGCACGACGCGACCGGGCACTCCGAACACGTCGGCACCGGTCGGCAGACCAGTGCCCCGAGCTCCATGATCGACTGGTTCCACACCCACGAATCGCCCGCCGGGAGGTGTGCGTCAGCCATCACCTGCACCTCACGAGCGCCCAGCGTGCGGCCGGACGATCGGGCGTACACGCGGGCGATGTTGGTGTCGACGACCGCCGCGTCCACCTCGAACGCGAAGGCCAGCAGGGCTCGAGCCGTGTACGGGCCGACGCCGGGGAGCGCCAGCAGATCACTCAGCGTGTCGGGGAACCCACCGAGTTCGGTGATCGCTGCCGCAGCGGCGTGCAGGTTGCGGGCCCGTCTGGGGTATCCCAGACCCTGCCAGAACTTCAAGACGTCGCCCAACGGCGAGGCCGCGCACGCCGCTGCCGTCGGGAACGATTCGAGGAACGCGACGTACTTCGGGATCACGCGCAGCACTTGAGTCTGCTGCAACATGACCTCGCTGACGAGGATCTCCCACGGGTCACGGGTGCGTCGCCACGGCAGATCCCGTAACCGCGGCTCACCCCACGTGAGCACCGCCTCGACGAAGTCGTCGATGCGCCCCGTTCGCGGGTGGCTCAGTCCCACACCTCGACGCCGTCGTAGGGCCGCTTGCGGTTGGGCGCGAAGTCGCGCTTCCACACCATCACACGCCGTCGGAAGTAGCAGACCTCCTTGCCGTCCTGGTTGAAGCCCTTGCTCTCGACCAAGACGGTTCCACGGTCGTTCTTGCTCTTCGACTCGGTGACCTCGAGCACGCGCGTCTCGGCGTGGATGGTGTCGCCATGGAAGGTGGGGAACTTGTGCTGCAACGTCTCGACCTCGAGATTCGCGATCGCCGCGCCGCTCACATCGGGCACGCTCATGCCGAGCACCAACGAGTAGACGAGGTTGCCCACCACGACGTTGCGACCCTGCACGCTCTCGCTCGCGAACCAGTCGTTGGTGTGCAACGGGTGGTGGTTCATCGTGATCATGCAGAACAGATGGTCGTCGTACTCCGTGATGGTCTTGCCGGGCCAGTGCCGGTAGACGTCGCCGGGGACGAAGTCTTCGAGATACCTGCCGAAGGGGCGCTCGTGAACGGTCATGCAATCGACGTTAGCGGTCGGACTTCGGGTGGTCCTTTTCCAGCCACGGATCGACGACAGGTGGACGAGCGATGGATCCGGTCGTCGGGTCGCCGGGATGCCTCGGCCGGTGGCCGAATCGGGCAGCGAAGTCGAGGGCGCTCTCGGGGTTGCTGGCCTGATCGGCTGCGATGTCGCGCAGACGCTGCAGACGCTCGCGCCGGTGGATGCTCCAGGGCCCCACCCGCAAGGTGGCGTACAGCAGTCCACCGAGCACGATCGGGAAGAAGAACTGGGCAAGTCGCCACGCGGCCACCCCGAGCAGTGCCGTGTCCGCGGGTGTTCCGAAGCCGATCAACGCCGACGAGAGGGCGACATCGATCACGCCGAGCCCTCCGGGACTGATCGGGATGACGGCGAGCACGTTGGCGAGACCGAACGCCACGAGCAGGGCATCGATGTCGGTGCTGAAGCCGAATGCGTAGAGGAAGACCCACAGGGCGGTCGCGTCGAGCAGCCAGTTCGCGGCGGCCCACCCGATCGTGCGACCGAGCAACTGCCGATCCGACGCGAGTTCCTCCAGGCGGACGGCCACGTGCTTGGCCCCGGCCGCGGCGCGGTTCTCGTCGGCCCGCGCCTTGCGGGCGATCCAACGGAACACGCGCTCTGCCCGACCCTGTCCCTCGAGCAAGCCGAACACGAGCATGCCGATGAACGACATGATCAGCACACCGGCGATCGCTGCGCTGGCGTAGCCGCTGTTCACGCCGCGGACCGGGATCGAGATCACGAGCGCAACCCAGAACAAGACGTTCAGCACCACAGCCGAACCGAGGCCGGCCGTCGCGAGCGCAAAGCCGGCATCCGGACCCGGCACCGCCGACAGCGTCATCAATCGATACCCGAGCGCCGATCCGGCGGCACTGCCTCCTGGCACGATGCTCGAGAGCGCCTTCGTGCTCATCTGGATGCGAAAGAGCCGCCACGTGGTCACGAGATGCCCAGCGTCGCCGAGCGCCGCACGCGTGAGGAGCGAGTAGGCGTAGAGGGCGCCGATCTCGAGGGCGAAGCCCGCGATGATGAACGCCGGGTTCAACTGATCGAGTTCGCCGGCAGCTCTGCGGACGCCCGGGACCACGGTGACCGCGGCGAAGTAGACGACACCGACGAAGGCGACCAGCTTCAAGGTGAGCCGGAACCCGTGGAATCGGCCAGGTCGCGGCGGCCCACCCGTGTCGTCGATGCTGACGCGGGGCAGCTCGCCCGTTGCGGTCACATCGAACTCCTGAGGCACCCCTCTTTGTTAGCCGATCGAATCACCTCGCGTGGACCACCCGTCCGCGCGGGGAAGCGGAGCAACGACATGCGATCTCCTCGAGCCGGCCCCTCCCGTCAGCTGTCGAACGCCCCGACCAGCGCACGTAGGCACTCACGCACGATCGACCGCGTGTCGGTGGGAACCTTCCCGAGGTGAACCACCACGAGGTCGCGATCGGGCACGACGAGGGTGTGTTGTCCCTCGTAGCCGTGACACGCGAGCGAGCCGGGGAACTCCGGCCAGGTCCACCACTGCCGGCCGTAGCCGAAGTCACCCTCGTCGTCGTACGCGATCTGGGTGCGGGCGAGATCGCGCCAGCCCTCCGGGAGGATTCGTTCGTCACCGACCATTCCGTCATCGAGGTAGAGCTGCCCGAAACGGGCGAAGTCGCGGGCAGTTGCGTACACGTACGACGATCCGACGAAGGTGCCACGTTCATCGAACTTGGGGATCGCGCTGCTCATGCCCGTCGGGTGGAAGAGCCGGTCGCGCAGATACGCCTCCATCGCCTCCTGAGTCCCGCCGACCGCGTCGCCCACCACGCGCGACACGATGTTCGTCGTGCCGCTCGAGTAGTTCCACACGGTCCCCGGTGGGTGGATCAAGGGTAACGCCGCGGCATACGCCGCCATGTCGTCCTGACCGACGCCGTAGAGCATCTCGAGGCAGTGGCTCGCGCTGTCGTCGACGTAGTCCTCGACGAACTCGAGGCCGGAACGCATCTCCAGCAGGTCGAGCAGCGTGATCGCCTCCTTGTCGGTGCCTCGCCAGGATGCGACGGGCGCCGGAGCATCGACCCGCAACAGGCCGTCCCCGACGGCGATGCCGACCGCTGCTTGGGTGATGCTCTTGGCCATGCTCCACGAGATCAAGGTCGACTCTGCCGTCACCGGCCCGCCGGGACCGAAGAGCGTGTCGGGTTGATGCCCGTAGCGCTCGAACACCACCTCGCCGTGGTGTTGCACCACCACTGCCAAGGACAGCCCGTGCGAGGCCCCGTCTGCGAAGAGCTCGTCGGCGATCGACTCGACGGCGGGGGGAACGTTCGATGGCGCAGCGGACGACGGCATGGACGATGGCATGGAAGATGAAGGTACACCGCCGTCACGGTGCGCCAGACTTGACGCATGCCGGCCCCCCGAGACGTCGCCACCGCGCTCGGCACCTACCTCGAGGTGGTCGACTCGTGTGCGCCCGGTCTGGTCGAGGGTCTGTACGTGGTGGGTTCCTACGCACTCGACGACTGGCGACCCGGGACGAGCGACATCGACATCATCGCCGTCACTGCCGAACCCGCGACCGATGACGATGCCGCCGATCTCGTCACCGCACACGCGCTGTTGGCCGAGCAGCAGCCCATGCCGACGATCGACGGTCCGTATGTGGCGTGGGGCGATCTCATCACCCCGCCCATGGCGCTCCATCGGCCGTGGAGCCTCGACGGTCGGTTGCACCACGACGGAGAGTGCTTCGAGCTCAATCCGGTCACGTGGTACGTCCTGGCGACGCACGGGGTGACGGTGCGCGGCCCCTCGACCGATCGCCTCGGCACGTACGTCGACGTCGACGCCCGAGTTCGGTTCGTGGTGGACAACCTCTCCTCGTACTGGGCGGCTCTGGCCGACGATGTCGAGGCCACCTGCACCGCCGATCCGACTCGCCACTTCACGCCGGACAGCTTCGAGTGGTGTGCACTCGGAGCGCTCCGGTTGCACTACACCGCGTTCAAGGGTGGCGTGGTGTCGAAGCGAGGCGCAGGCGAGTACGGCATCGACGTCGCGCCGGCGCAGTTCGCCGGCATCCTCGTCGAGGCGCTCGAGATACGGGCCGGCACGTCGGCCCGCACCGCGATCGACGCCGAACGCATGTTGGTGGCGGCCGACCTGATCCACTGGTGCACCCGCGCTGCCGCAGCGGCTGCGGCACCTGGCGTGTGACGCTCGAGCGGGTCAGGCCGAGACGCCGCCCACCACCTTCTGGGCCTTCTGGGCCTTCTTGGCCTTGCCTTGGAGATACCGGGCCAGCGTCGCGAACGCGACGATGAACACGGCCCCGCTGCCGAGCACCACGAAGAACAGGTTCCCGCGGTCTGTGCCGGCGTACACACCGTGGGCTGTCGCGAGCACGAAGCTGATGTATGCCGTGAGGTGGATCCCATGCCAGACCGCCCGTGGCAGCTTCTTGATCATCAGCGACGACGCTTCGACGAGGACGAGGAAGTAGAAGGCGACGACGCCGAGCGTGACGGGGAAGGTCTTCCACTCGCTCGCTTGCGGAACGAGGATCCCGGTCCACCCGAAGTGGACGTAGTTGTCGGCGACGAGCGCGCCGAGGTGGATCCCGGTCGTGACGACCGCAAGCGCCCCGAGCCAGCGATGGAGGTCGAGCATCCAGGCCGGCCGATCGGCGGGCTTGAGCATGCGGGTCACCATCAGCACACCCCAGAGGCAGGACGCGGCCAGCAGCAACCACGCGACGATGCCACTCGAGCGAGAGAGGTACCACCAGATCTGCCCGCTCATGCGGCGAACGCTCCGAGGGTGATGGTCCGGTGCACCGCGCCGTCAGAGCCGACGACGAGCCCTGCGAGGCCGACCTGGTCGAGCATCGCGACCGCCGAGGCGGCGTCGAGCATCATCGCCGCGGAGGCGTACACCTCGGCGGTGGCACAGTCGGAGGCGAGCACCGTGGCGGTGAGCGTCGCCGTGGAGGCGGGCTGCGCAGTCGTGGGGTCGATGAGGTGGTGGCGAAGCTGCCCGTCGGGGGCGGTCCACCGGCGGACCGTGGTGCCGGAGGTGGCGACTCCACCGCTGACCA
>JANNQK010000209.1:0-16116 GCA_031400715.1 Actinomycetes bacterium
TACAACTGCCCCGAGTACCTCGAGAGCATGTTCGGACTGTTCAAGGCAGCGCTCGTGCCGGTGAACACCAACTACCGCTACAGCGATGACGAGCTGGTGTACCTGTGGGACAACGCCGACGCCGTGGCCGTCATCTTCCACGGATCGTTCACCGAGCGCTGCGCTCACCTGCGCGATCGGGTGCCGAACGTGCACACCTGGATCTGGGTCGACGATGGCAGCCAGCCGTGCCCCGACTGGGCGATCGACTACGAGACCGCTGCCCTGTCGGCGATCTCGGCCGGCACGGGACGCGTGTTCCCTCCGTGGGGTCGGTCGTCCGACGACCTCTACATCCTGTACACCGGCGGCACCACCGGCATGCCCAAGGGCGTGATGTGGCGCCAGGACGACATGATCGGCAGCCTCGACGCACCGTCGAAGAACCCACTGCCCGCCGTGCCCGGATGGGACGCGTTCGACGCCCGCATCGCCAAGCCCGGCCCGCGCAACTTGCCGGCTGCGCCGCTGATGCACGGCACGGGCGCGTTCAACGCGATGTGGAACCTGGCACTCGCCGGCTCGGTCGTCACCATGGAGGGTCGCCACTTCGACCCGATCGAACTGCTCGACACGATCGAGCAGCATCGGGTCAACTCGATCTCGATCGTGGGAGACGCGTTCGCCAAGCCGATCCTGCGCGCTCTCGACGCCGAGCCCGACCGGTGGGACATCTCGTCGCTGCGTGTGATCGTGTCGAGCGGGGTGATGTGGGCCGCCGAGACCAAGGCCGGCCTCCTCCGTCACAACCAGCGGCTGATCATGATCGACAGCCTCGGCAGCAGCGAGGCCATCGGCATGGCGAGCAACACCACCACCGCCGAGACCGTCGCCGCGCCGGCCAAGACCGCCACGTTCTCGCTCGGACCGAACACCAAGGTGCTCACCGAGGACGGGCGCGAAGTGGTGCCGGGCAGCGGCGAACGAGGCCGCGTGGCCCTGCGTGGGCGCACCCCGATCGGCTACTACAAGGACGAGGCCAAGTCCGCGGCGACGTTCGTGATCGTCGACGGGGTGCGCTGGAGCATCCCCGGCGACTGGGCAGAGGTCGAGGCCGACGGCACCCTGCAGCTCTACGGTCGCGGCAGCCAGTGCATCAACACCGGTGGCGAAAAGGTGTTCCCCGAGGAAGTCGAAGAGGTGCTCAAGCGCCATCCCTCGGTCGCCGACGCCGCAGTGGTCGGCGTGCCCGACGAGCGCTTCGGCCAGGCCATCACCGCACTGGTGGAGGCCCACGCCGGCGACACGATCGACGAGGCCGCGCTCATCGCCCACGTGAAGGACCAGATCGCCCACTACAAGGCACCCAAGCGCGTGCTGCCGATCGACACGATCGGACGCGCGGCCAACGGCAAGCTCGACTACAAGCTCCTCACGGCCGTCGCCCTCGACCGCCTCGGCCTGGCCTGAGCGTCGTCGGCCCATCGTCAGCCCATCGTCGGCCCATCGTCAGCCCATCGTCGGCCCATCGTCGGCCCATCGTCAGCCCTTCGTCGGCCCATCGTCAGCGCGTGGTCAGCGGCTCGGCCCGCATTCGTCCTTCACCCAGCAACCATCGAGGTGGTCGTTCACCAGGCCCATCGCCTGCATGAAGGCGTACATCGTGGTGGGACCGACGAAGCTCCAGCCGCGCTTCTTGAGGTCCTTCGACATCGCGATCGACTGCGGGCTGGTGGACGGCATCGGCATCGGCCCGTCGATGCGCACGAGCGTGTCGACCGCATACTGCGCCACGTACCGGGCGATGCTGCCTTCGGATTCGTGCAGCTCGATCGCCCGCCGAGCGTTGTTGATCGTGCTCTCGATCTTGCCCCGATGCCGCACGATGCCCGCGTCGCCGAGCAGTCTGACCACGTCGGCGTCGGTGTACGAGGCGATCCTGTCGACATCGAAATCGTCGAATGCGGCGCGGAAGTTCTCACGCTTGCGCAGGATGGTGAGCCATGACAACCCCGACTGGAACCCCTCGAGGCACAGCTTCTCGAACAAGCGGGTGTCGTCGGTGACGCGTCGGCCCCATTCGTCGTCGTGATAGCGCACGTAGAGCGGATCGGTGCCGCACCACCAGCACCGGGTGCTGCCGTCGTCGCCGACGGTGATGAAGCTGTCGGGAAGCGCCATCCGACGAGTCTGCCAGACGAGTCCCAGCCCCGTCCGAGCCCCAGCCCCATCCGAGTGCCGACCTCACTCCGTCCAGTTGTCGATGGCCAGCAGCGGGACCTCGAAGCACCATGCGTGCCGCGTGAGGCCGATCGACGCATCACCCTGCCATTCCGGGTATTTGGCGCCCATCAGTTCGCCGACGTGACGACGTTCGTCGGGATCGGTGATGGCGCGGGCGAGGCCGGCACGGCGCTCACGACCGAAGCGCACCACCACCTCGGGATGTGCGAGCGCATTTCGGTACCAGTCCGCCCCGGGCCCGTTCCCACTGATGACATACACGGAGTCACCGACGACACCGAACCAGATCTCGATCTCGTGCACCGCGCCCGTTCGCCGACCGATCGTCGCGACATCACAGCACTCGTCGTCGAGGTGAGCCTCGAGCCAACCCATCGCCGATGTGTTCACCGGCCGGGCTGGTACACGCCGAACACCTCGCGCAGCGCATCGCTCACCTCGCCGAGCGTGGCGTCCGCACGGAGCGCCTCCTTCATCGGGTACAGCAGGTTCTGCGTGCCGCGGGCTGCGTCGGCCACGTCCCGCAGACGGGCTGCCACGCGATCGGGATCGCGGTCGGCCTTGTATGCCGCCAGCGAGGCCCGCTGTCCCGCCTCGAGCGACGGGTCTCCAGGGGCGATCTCGAACGGTGGTTCGTTGTCGACCGTGAACTTGTTGACGCCCACGATCACGCGCTCGTCGTCGTCGATCGACTTCGCGTACTCGTACGCGGCCTGCTCGATCTCGTCCTGCTGGAATCCGGCGAGGATGCCTTCGACGGCTCCACCCATCTCGTCGATTCGGGCGATGTACTCCATCGCCAATCGCTCGATCTCGTCGGTGAGGGTCTCGACGTAGTAGCTGCCGGCCAGCGGGTCGGGCGTGTCGGCGATGCCGCTCTCGTAGCCGATGATCTGCTGCGTGCGCAGCGCGATGCGGGCAGCTCGCTCGGTAGGCAGGCTGAGCGCTTCGTCGTAGCCGTTGGTGTGCAGGCTCTGCGTGCCGCCCATGACCGCGGCCATCGATTGCACCGCGACGCGCACGATGTTGTTCTCGGGCTGCTGCGCGGTGAGCGTGGAGCCACCGACCTGAGTGTGGAAGCGGAGCAGCTTGCTGCTCTCCTTCTTCGCCCCGTACCGCTCGGTCATGATCTTGTACCAGATACGCCGCGAAGCCCGGAACTTCGCGACTTCCTCGAAGAAGTTGTTGTGCGCGTTCCAGAAGAAGCTGAGACGAGGGGCGAACGCATCGACGTCGAGGCCGGCGGCGATCGCTGCATCGACGTAGGCGATGCCGTTGGCGATCGTGAAGGCGATCTCCTGCACCGCGGTCGAGCCAGCCTCACGGATGTGGTAGCCGGAGATACTGATCGTGTTCCACTTCGGCACGTGCTGGGCGCAGTACTCGAAGATGTTGGTGATGATCCGCATCGAGGGCTTGGGCGGGTACACGTACGTGCCGCGGGCGATGTACTCCTTCAGCAGATCGTTCTGGATCGTCCCGCTGATCGCACTGGCGGGCACGCCCTGCTCTTCGGCCACCAGCTCGTACATCAGCAGCAGGATCGCTGCGGTGGAGTTGATGGTCATCGACGTCGACACCTTGTCGAGCGGGAGGCCGCCGAGCAAGATGCGCATGTCGGCCATCGAGTCGATGGCCACGCCCACCTTGCCCACCTCGCCCTCGGCACGAGGATGATCGCTGTCGTAGCCCATCTGCGTCGGCAGGTCGAAGGCACAACTGAGACCGGTCTGCCCCGCATCGAGCAGGAACTTGAACCGCTCGTTGGTGGACGCGGCGGTGCCGAATCCGGCGTACTGGCGCATCGTCCAGAGCTTGCCTCGGTACATCGTCGGGTAGACACCGCGGGTGTACGGAGGCGTACCGGGCGCTCCGAGCTGCGTCGCTGGGTCCCACCCCGCCAGATCGGTGACGTCGTACAACGCCTTCACCTCGATGCCGGAATCGGTTCGCTTGTCGTCGCTCACGGACCCGAGCGTACGACCCTGACGGTTCCGGGACCTATCCGGCCGCCCCGCGCGGCCGACGTCTGGTCTCGCACCACAGTCATCAGTCACCACCGATCCCGACACAGCGAGCACGGGTGCTCGGGACCAAGGACCCCACCCGTCGAGGAGATCGCTGTCGTAGGCTCGCAGCGTGGGTCTCGACGCTGGACGATCACGGTGATCGACCTGCTCGTCGATCACCCCGTGGCGCTGCTGTTCGTCGTGCTCGCCTGCGGTGCTGCCCTCGGCGCCGTGAAGGTGAAGGGCGTCTCTCTCGGCCCGGCAGGCGCGTTGTTCGCTGGACTCGCACTGTCGGCCTTCGATGAGCGCCTTGCGATCCCCGAGGTGATCGGTGGCGTGGGATTGGCGTTGTTCACCTACGGCATCGGCTTGTCGAGCGGACCGCAGTTCTTCGCATCTCTGCGTTCTCAGGCTCGACCTCTTGCTGCCGTCGGTCTCAGCCTGGCGTCTGCCGCAGCGATCGTTCACGTTCTGGGCCACGTGCTGTCACTCGGGCAGGGCACGGTCGCCGGCCTCTTCGCCGGCGCGCTCACGAACACTCCAGCGCTCGCAGCCGCTCGCGACGCCCTCGACGGGTCGACCGAGCCGGTCGTGGGCTATTCGGTCGCCTATCCGATCGGCGTGATCGGCATGATCCTCGCGGTCGCGTTGACACTCCGGCTGGCACAGCGCGCACCGAACGCAGACGACCGAGATCTCCCCCTTGCGCTCGGCAGCCGCACGATTCGAGTGCGTCCTGGCACTCGCCTGTCGGTGAGCGAGCTCGACGCCACCACAGCGGTCTTCGCCCGCGTCGAACGCGATGGCGAGCAAGTGGTGCCCGGGCCCGAGTTCGACCTGCGCGCCGGCGATCTGGTGTCGGTCACCGCGCCGCTGGCCGTGCTCGACGAGGTGACCGCCCTGCTGGGCGAGGCCATCGACACCCAGTTGAGTCACGACCGCTCCAGGGTCGACATGCGTCGCATCGTGGTGAGCGCCCGCCAGCTGACCGGTCGCCGGCTCGGCGATCTCGAACTGCATCGCCGCTTCGGTGCGGTCGCGACACGGGTTCGCCGCGGCGACGTCGACCTGCTGGCCCACGACGATCTGGCCCTCCAGCCAGGTGACCGCGTTCGGGTGGTCGCACCGCGCGAGCACATGGCGGCGATCAGCCAGCTGCTCGGCGACTCCGAGCGACGCATCGGCGAACTCGACGCGGTGGGGTACATGTTCGGCCTCGCGCTCGGTTCGTTGATCGGCCTCGTCGAGGTTCCCCTCCCAGGCGGCACCCAATTCGCGTTGGGGATCGCCGGCGGCCCGCTGGTCGTGGGGTTGCTCCTCGGTCACCTCGAGCGTTCCGGCCCGATCACCTGGCAGCCTCCGTACGGTGCCGGCCTGTCGATCCGCCAACTGGGCACGATCCTGTTCCTCGGCACCGTGGGCAGCCGGTCGGGCTCGGCGCTCGCCGACGCGGTCTCCTCCAGCCAGGGCATCAAACTCGCTGGTGCGGCCGTCGTGGTGGTGTCGGTGACCGCTGGAGGATTCGTGTTCGCGGGACGGACGCTCTTGCGCCTGGGCGGCGCCCGACTCAGCGGCACCCTCGCGGGCCTCGAGACGCAACCTGCCGTGCTCGCCTTTGCGAACGAACGCAGCAGCGACGAACGTGTGAACACGGCCTACGCCGTGGTGTTCCCTGTGGCGATGCTGCTCAAGATCGTGCTCGCCCAAGTGCTCGCACTGTTGTGAACGCACCCGCTCGGCGACGACACCGCGTCTGCGATGAGAGATCCGCTCGCTCACACCGCCCACTCATCTCTCATCGCCAGTCGTTGATCGCCCATCGCGCATCGCTGCGGGGTCACGCGATCGCGACGATGGCGATCTCCATCTGCCACTCGGGGCGGGCCAGCGCAGGCACCGTGACGAGCGTGCTCGCTGCACGGTGCGAGCCCATCGCTCGGTCGCGCGCCGCCATCACCACGCCCAGCGACGACAGCTGGTCGACCACGACGTAGGTGGTGACGCTGACCACGTCGCTCACGCTCATGTCGGCCTCGACGAGGATCGACTCGATGTTGCGCCACACCACCTCGGCCTGGTCGGCGATGTCGGTCGGGGTGGTGCCATCGGGGGCCGTCGGCACCACGCCCGAGGTGTGCAGTGTGCGACCGGCGCTGGTGCTCAGCATCGCGTGCACGTAGTTCGCAGCGGGTGGGGCCATCATCGGCGGGAGGATCGGCGAGTTCATCCGGTCAGTGTGGCAAACCGGCCGGGCGGGTTCTGGTTCCGGTTCCGGTCCGGTTCTCGTCGGAACGAACGAAACCCCCGCGCGAATTCGTGCGTACTCTGCCGGCATGGCTCCGTCCCCTCTGTCGTCGGTCGATCTGGCCACCCTCGACGAGATCCAGCGCCGGGTGCTGTGGCTCGCCGTCAGGATGGTCGATCACGCCAACCGCGAGCGGCCGGCCCCGAAGGCACCGGTGGGCCGCGACGCCGAGTTCGCCGTGAAGGTCGGCGGCCACATGGCTTCGAGCGCATCGATGGTGAGCATCATGACGTCGCTCTGGTTCGACCACATCGGAGGCAACGACAAGGTGGCGGTGAAGCCCCATGCGTCACCGGTGTTCCATGCGATCAAGTACCTCCAGGGCGAACTCGATCGCTCATACCTGTTCCGCCTCCGCGAACGCGGTGGATTGCAGAGCTACCCGAGCCGCACGAAGGACCCAGATGTCGCCGACTTCTCCACCGGCTCCGTCGGCCTGGGCGTCGTTGCACCACTCTTCGCGGCGATGACCCGGCGGTACGTCGATCATCACTTCGACCGTTCCCCCGATGCTCGGTTCATCGCTCTCGTCGGCGATGCAGAGCTGGACGAGGGCAACGTGTGGGAGGCGATCGCCGATGATTCGCTGCAGGGCCTCGGCAACGTGATGTGGGTGGTGGACGCCAATCGGCAGAGCCTCGACCGGGTGATCCCCGGCCAGAAGATCAAGAAGCTGATGGAGTTCTTCGAGGGCTCGGGCTGGCACGTGGTGGAAGCGAAGTACGGGAGCCTGCTCCAGGCGGCGTTCGAACGTGACGGTGGCAACGCACTTCGGCGCCACATCGACGACATGAGCAACGAGCGGTACCAATCGCTCTTTGCGCTTCGCGGCGCGGATGTGAGGCCTGCGTTCCTGAACGATGCGGACAGCTCGGTGCGCCGATTCGTGGCGGACATCGACGATGACGAACTCGTCCCGCTCGTGCAGAACCTCGGCGGCCACGATCTGGGCCTGTTGCTCGACTCGTACCGGGCATGCGATGCCGTGACCGATCGACCGAGCGTGGTGTTCGCCTACACCGTGAAGGGTTGGGGCCTGCCGATCGCGGGCGATCCGCTCAATCACGCGGCACTGCTGTCGGTGGCGCAGATCGACACCCTCCGCGCCGACGTCGGCCTCGACGCGGAGACGGAGTGGGACCGCTTTCAGGTCGACTCCCCCGCGGGTCGCATCTGCGCACGTGCCGGCGCCGAGGTGAACAACGTGCGTCCCGCACCACGCCCGCACCTGCCCGTACCCGATGGCGTGGGAACTGCGACCGGCACGAAACCGGTGAGCACCCAGGAAGTGTTCGGACGCCTGCTCACCGGTCTGGGACAGGTGGCGGGCGTGCGTGAGCGGATGGTGACGCTGTCCCCCGACGTGAGTGTGAGCACGAACCTCGGTGGCTGGATCAACAAGTTCGGCGTGTTCCACCCCGAGGAGCAACCCGACTACCTCGGTACCGATCGCCTCCTTCGGTGGCAGCAGGGTCCGAGCGGCCAGCACATCGAACTCGGCATCAGCGAGATGAACCTGTTCCTCGCGCTCCACGCCCTCGGCCTGGGCCAGGAGCTGCATGGCCAGCACCTCATCCCGATCGGCACCGTGTACGACCCGTTCGTGTGCCGCGGGCTCGATGCCCTGATCTACGGCCTCTACAGCGGTGCTCGATTCATCGTGGTCGGCACGCCGGCCGGCGTGACCCTGGCGCCCGAAGGTGGCGCACATCAGAGCACGATCACACCGTCGATCGGTATGGAGCTGCCCGGCCTCAGCTACGCGGAACCGTGCTTCGCCCAGAGCCTCGACTGGCTCTTGTGCGACGGGGTGCGACGGCTCGGCTCACCCGACGGTGACAGCCTGTACCTCCGGCTCTCGACCAGACCGGTCGATCAATCACCGTTCGAGGCGGCTCGCGATCGCATCGGCGCCGACACGCTGCGTCGTCAAGTGCTGGCCGGGGGCTACCGGTTGATCGAGCCCGACCCGTCATTGGCAGACGCTCCGAGGGTGATCCTCGCGTCGTGCGGTGCGGTGCTGCCAGAGGCGGTGCACGCAGCCCGCGTGCTGGCAGACGAGGGCATCGCCGCAACCGTGATCGACATCACCTCGCCCGACCGCTTGTACCGTTCGTGGCGCACGGAGCTCCAGTTGGCCGGACGCGAGGCGCGAGTGGCTCACCTGGACGGACTCCCCTTGGCCGACCTGATCCGTCCCGACGAACGGCGGGTCCCGATCGTGACCATCCACGATGCGGCCAGCCATGCCCTCGCGTGGATCGGCTCGGTCTACGGACAGCGTGTCGTGCCCGTCGGCGTGGACGCGTTCGGCCAGTCGGGCACCATCTTCGACCTGTACGACACGTTCGATCTCATGCCCGAGCAGATCGCCAACGCAGCACTGCTCGCGACCCTCTGACAGCGACTCTCTGACAGCGACCCTCTGAAGGGAACGGCGTCAGGGCGCCTCGGGCGTGAAGGTCTGGGTGTCCACGGTGAACACCGTGGGCGAACCCTGGCGGCACGCGGCAGTGATCTTCAGCCAACGGTCGATCGCTGCCTTCTCCCCAGGGACTTCGACCCGGGTGAGGTTGGCAACGCCGGCATAGCCGGGGGTGAACTGATAGGTGTGCGAGTCACCGTGACCCAGCAGCACGGGCCTGCCGAAGGCCGTGGCCCGCCGCACGAGCTCGGCTCGAACGGCGCCGTAGCTCGCGTCGTCGAACGGCTCGGCCTGCATCATGATGAACACCGCTTCCGAGCCGTCGAGCGTGGCCTGATCGAAGATCCGATCGATCCACGCGATCGCCGCCGAGCGCCGGGCCGCGATCTCCGCCAGCCGCATCGTCGGCTGGTCACCCGGAGTCAGCCCGAGTGCGACATCGCCGGGATACTGCGCCCAGGGCTCGGTGCCGTCGTTGCTGCCCACCACGTGCACGGCACCGAAGGTGACGCACTCACGTTGGAACAGGGTGTTCTCGACGTACGGCTGCTGCGCCGGAACGGTCGACTGCGCCTGCGTCTCCACCGTGATCGGGGCGCCTCCGGTCGTCCGCAGCGGGTTCGGGAAGAACAGCGCCCGCACGAACGCCAAGCGTTCCGTCGGCAGGAATCCTCCGCTGCGGTGACAGTCGGTCCACTCGTTGTCACCGGGGGTGAACCAGAAGGCGTCGTCGAAGGCCTGGAACAGATCGAACGTCTGCCGCAGCACCGCGTCGGTGCAGTCGGTGTCGCCGCCCCTCACATCGCCGACATGGGCGACGAACACGACGTCGGGGTCGGCATCGACATCGCCCACCAACGAAGGGAACAACCTGATCGCCTCGGCGCCGTACGGAGCGTCACCGATGAGTGCGAAGCTGAATTCCGTGGGACCCGGCCTCGCGCACGCGAGCGGCGCGATCGCCGCGAGCGCCATGACCACGACGGTCGCCGCAACGGGCAGGGCTTTCGATCGCCACACGACGTCACTGTAGGACCAACTCCACGGCACGGTCGCGGCCGTTGCTCGCCGATGATCCTCGCGGCCTACCGTCCTCGTGATGCCGTCGCCCGATCAGCAGTCCGCTGAACTGCACCGTGGCCCACTTGCCCGCGTGCGCACGCTCGGATTGCTCTCTGGTGTCCGATCATGCGCCACGCGGAGTTCATTGCGGCTGCCCGCTTGATCAGCAGCCACGACTGGGCCGACGTCGCCGACGGCACCGCTGCCACCACCTGACCTCGGGTCACCGCCAGATCATCGACCGGTCGCTGGACGCCGGCTGAGGCGTGGCGCCTAAGCTTCGCCGATGACCACGAGCGAGATCCGCGTCCGCACCATCGACGGGGTGGAGCTCACCCCCAAGCAGGTCGGC
The DNA here is from genome assembly GCA_031400715.1 of Actinomycetes bacterium. Lineage (GTDB taxonomy): Bacteria > Actinomycetota > Acidimicrobiia > Acidimicrobiales > Ilumatobacteraceae > VFMC01. The sequence goes on from JANNQK010000209.1 coordinate 10,377, forward strand.
CTCGAACTTCCCGTCACGTTCGCGACCGTCGAGGAGGAACGGCTCCACCGCAAGCAGAAGCTCGCCGCCGCGCTGCGCATCTTCGGTCGCGTCGGCTTCGGCGAAGGTGTGGCCGGCCACATCACCGTTCGGGATCCCGAGTTCCCCGAACTGTTCTGGGTGAACCCGTTCGCGGTCAGCTTTCGCCACATCCGGGTGAGCGATCTGATCCTCGTCGACCACGACGGCAACGTCGTGTACGGCACTCGCCCCGTGAACCGTGCTGCGTTCGTGATCCACTCGGCCGTGCACGAGGCCCGGCCCGACGTCATCGCTGCTGCTCACAGCCACAGCGTGCACGGCAAGGCCTTCAGCTCGCTCGGTGTCCCCCTTGCTCCGATCACGCAGGACTCGTGCATCTTCTACGAGGACCACGTGATCGTCACCGCCCAGCGCGGCCGTGTGCAGTTCGGTGTCGAGGACGGCCGCGAACTCGTCTCGCAGTTCTCGACGGGCAAGGCGGCAATCCATCAGAACCACGGCCTGTTCACCGTGGGCCAATCGGTCGACGAGGCTGCGTTCTGGTTCCTCAGCATGGACCGCAGTTGTCAGGCACAGCTCCTTGCGATGGCGGCCGGCACCCCACAGCTCATCCCTCACGACGACGCCACCTACACCCGCGAGCAGACGGCATCACCGATCGCCGGTTGGCTGAGCTTCCAACCGCTGTGGCAGGAGATCTGCCGCACCGATCCCGACCTGTTCGAGTGAATCAGAGCGCTCCCGGCGCGCTCGATCGCTTCTCGCCCGAGGCACTGTTCGTCATCTCGGGGATCTCGCAGTACACCGGCGCCGTGATCGCGGTGTCGTTGTTCGACGATGTGAGTCCGGCGACGATGGCATGGCTGCGCGTGATCGGCGCAGCGATCGTGTTGATGGCCTTCACCTGGCGGAGCCAGCGCGGCTGGACCAAGCGTGACGTGCAGGCCGCGGCGGTGTTCGGGGCCGCGACCGCGCTGATGAACCTGTTCTTCTACCTCGCGATCGATCGCATCGACCTCGGCAAGAGCGTGGTGATCGAGTTCATCGGACCGATCGCGGTCGCAGCAGCGTTCACCCGCACTCGACGCAACACCGGTGCGCTCCTCCTCGCTGTCGCCGGGGTGATGGTGCTCGGCGGCGTGGAGATCGACACCGAACCGCTCGGCCTCGTGTACATCTTGTTGGCATCGGCGATGTGGGCGGCGTACATCATGATCGGGCGGCATGTAGCGGCCCAGGAGCGCGGCCTGAGCGGGCTCGCTCTCGGCATGGTCTTCGGCTCGATCGTGCTCACGCCCATCGGTGTGATCGACAGCGGACCGGTGTGGTCGCACCCCGCCTGGTTGCTGGCCGGGTTGTCGGTGGGCATCTTCTCGAACGCGGTCGGCTACAGCATCGACCAGCACGTGCTCCGACGTGTGCCGGTCAGACGCTTCGCCGTGCTGCTCGCGTTGCTGCCCGTCACCGCGATGCTGGTGGGCTTCATCGCTCTCGACCAACGCCCGAGCGCGATCGACCTGCTCGGCGCCGCCCTCGTGATTGCAGGCGTGGTGAGCCAGGAGCGCGAGGTACTGACGGCCGAGGAACTCGAGACCACCCCAGCGTGACACCGAGGCCCGCCGCGAATGCGAGCTCCGGCCGGAGCATCTTCAGTTGTCAAGGTGCGGGCCTGCCGCAGCGAGCACCGAGCTCGCACGTTTCCGCCGTCATGGTCTGGAACGTGGGCCGACCTGAAGTCGGGGCCGTTCAGGCCCACTGGGTGGCTGGTGGTCCTGTGGTCATGACCGTGCGTCCCTCCTTCGTGATGGTGAGCCGGCGATCGGCATCGAGGTTGAGGCACCACGATCTCGCGTGCAGCACGTCGAGGTGGTGTTTGCACACCGGCACCAGCAGCTCGATGTCGGTACGACCGCCGTGCTCCCACTCCGTGAGGTGGTGGGGTTCGGTGTTCGACACATGGACCTGGCAGCCGTCGATCGCACAGTGGCGGTACATGGCGCGCAGGGCACGGCGTTGATCGCGAGTGGCGAATCGACGAGTGCGACCGGCACGAAGCGACACCGGCGAGGTGAGCGAGTCGTGGAGCTGTTCGAAGGTCGGCACTGGCCGCCCCTGACGGATGACGACGCCCTTGCCGTTGACGACGACCGGGACGAAGCGAGCGCGACCGGCCATCTCGCGGATCGTCGCGATGGGCAGATGGATCCCGCGCCCGCACTCCACGCGGCTGGACGCGTGGCGGCCACGCAACAAGGTCTCTTCGTCGATGACGACGATGAACTCCGGCGCACCACTGCTCCGGCCCTCGCCTCGCATGAGTGACAGCAGGGCGTGAGCGCGGAGGAAGTCCTGTTTCTCGATCGGGTCGTCAGGAGCGCCCGGCGGGTGCGGGGCATGGAAGATCGCCTCCAACCGCTGCTGCAACGCTGACGCCAACACGAGGCCGGTTTCGGGGTCGTACTGTCCGGAGAGGTGGACCATGCCGGTGCGGTGATCGGTCCAGTGCCGCAACCGTGTCGCTGTCTTCTGGCGTTCGAGGCGTGACCGGCCGTCGTCGGCTTCGATCGAGGCGACCTCGCGGCGCAACCGTTCGCGGAACTCCTCCGCGGGCATCCGACAGGCGAGTTCGGCGAGTCGTTCCTGCAAGGCCAACAACCGCGGTCGGGCAGCAGCGAGCATGCCCGCCAACGCAGCGATGAACGCGTCGAGATGCTCCCCCGACAGTTCTCCCGCAGCCATCCGGCGCTCGAACTCGGGGGCTTGGCGGGCTGTACGGGCACGGCGTGATGCGGTCTGACCGGCACGCGAGGAACGGTTGGTCGCCTGCGCATTGTCTGCATCAGGGTTGGCCGACGGGTCGATGTCGGCGAGGGCTTCCAGTCGGGACTGACAGGTGATCTCGAGCGCAGCCAACCAGTTCCGGCACGCGGTCACGTCACGCAATACGTCCCGCACGTCGTCACGACCCGACGATGCGACGTCGACGGCGACCATTCGGGCCACGACAGCGGCAGCATCCACAGCTCACCCCCTTTCCCGCGTCAGGCGACGAAGGAATCGATCACACTCGGTTGGAGGAACCCGCCGACGGGTTCGATGATCGTCCCGGGGGAACTCGGAACACCGCCCACATTATCACGGGCAAACGAACACGTGTTCGCTTCTTGAAGATTTCTGACGACCCCCGATCTGAGGGTGGCGTCCGACCAACGGCCCGCCCGACCAACAACCAACCGCGACCGGCGACGCACGACGAAGGACTGCGAACTGCGCACGTCGACGACGGACGTCGTGGCGACTCAGCGCATGCGTCGCAGCTGACGGATGGCGTCACGGGCGTGTCGACCGTTCAGGCGAACGCGTCGACCGCGTTGGACAAGAGCCGTTCGGTCACGTGCGCTCGAGCGTGCGAGTCGGTGGTCGGGAGACACGGTGGACAGCATCTCCAACGGGAGGACCCAGGACGAACCCGAGGCACTCATCCAGCGGGAGTCAGGTGGGCAACGTTGCGCGCGATCGGCATCTTGACCGAGCCGGTCGACAGGTCACCGACTGTCGGGACCGGGCGCCCGTAGAGGTATCCCTGTCCGAAGTCGCACCCGAGTTCGACCAACATGTCGTGTTCCTCCTCGAGCTCGACGGCCTCTGCCACGATGACGACCCCGATCGAGTGGACCATCGAGATGATGCCCCGGATCAACTGACGATCGCGGTGCGAGGTGCGCAGCCGCCGCGTGAACCGAGCGTCCAGCTTCACGATGTCGACGGGTAGCTCACACAGGTACGACAGGCTCGAATACCCGATCCCGAAGTCGTCGATCGCGATGCGGAGGCCGGCATCACGCAGACCCCGCAACATCGCCGCCGAATCGTGCACGTCGTTCATCACTGCGGTCTCGGTCAGTTCGAGGACGACGTCACCCGGTTCGAGGCTGTGACGACCGATCGCGCCCATCAGGATGTCGAGCAACGACGTGTCGAGCAACTGGGTCGTCGAGATGTTCACGTTGATCGACGCGGCCGTGTGGCCTGCCCGACGCCAGCGACCGCATGCGGCCACGGCCTCTTCGATCACCCAGCGACCGACCGGCACCATGAGCCGTCGCGATTCGGCGATGTTCACGAAGTCGGCTGGGGGAAGAACCCCGAGTTCGGGGTGCTTCCACCGGAGCAACGCCTCGTGACCGACCACCGCGCGCGTGCCGATCTCCACGATCGGCTGGAAGTGGAGCTCCACCTGCCCTGTACCGAGCGCCGGGAGCAAGTCGGCTGCGACGCGATCGACGGCGGAGGGCTCGTGTGCGGCCCGTCGCCAGGACGTGATGCTGCGACCATCCCGCTTCGCCGCGTACATGGCGTCGTCGGCACGCTGGAGCAACACGCCGAAGTCCCCCGCCTCGGCGGTGGTGGCGATCCCGACACTGGCGCTCGCGACGATCAACTGGCCGCAGGCCGTGATCGGTTCGAGGAGCGATCGGCTGAGTCGGTCCGCCAGAGCCTTGGCGAGCGACGAGTCGCCCTCGGCGACGATGGCGAACTCGTCACCTCCGAGCCGGGCCATGACCGCGTGTGGCGGCAACTCGCGCGCGAACCGATTGGCGACCGCGACGATCACGGCATCGCCAACCGCATGCCCGAATTGATCGTTCACGGTCTTGAAGCCGTCGAGGTCGCAGAAGAGCACGACGAGGGGACGTACCCCACTGCGCGCCTCGAACATCGCCGCGCCGAGCGTTGCGAAGTGGGCTCGGTTCGCCAGCCCGGTCAAAGGGTCGTGGCTCGCCTGATACTCGAGTCGCTCGGAGAGTCGTCGCTCATTCGAGACGTCTGCGAGGTTGACGACGACGCCTTCGATGTCGGATTCGCCCAACCGATCACGGACGGTGACGCTGAGAATTCGCGTCGCTCCGTCGGTGCCCACCTCGAACTCCATCGAGATCGCCCGCGATCGATCGAGCGCGGCGCTGTGCATCAGGTCGGCAAACCGATCGACGTCGCGGCACCGGATGATCGATGCCGGATCCTTCAACAGCGATGCAGCACCGTCGACCCCGAGCAGTGCGGTTGCTGCCGGGCTCGCATAGAGCAGGTCGCCGTCCGCGCCGAACACCATCACGCCATCAGCTGCGTGGCGCACGAGCGCCCTGAACCTGAGCTCGCTGCGCCTCGCACGGTCTTCGCGTTGCTCCGCTCGCTCCCGAAGGTGGTGGAACAACACGGACACACTGAGTGTTCCGATCGCGCCGTCCTGGGCGACGACGCCGACGTCGTCGATGGTGCTGATCCGCGTCCGCGCGACCTGCACCGCAACATCGGCCGCCAGCATGTCGGCCGGGTAGGCGAAGGAGGAACTGGCGAGGGAGTCGTCGACCGGTTTGCCCGCGAGCAACGCCCGGCCGTAGCCGAGAGTTCCGCTGAAGTGGAGATAGAAGGCGGTCCGGTTCACCAAGATCGACCCGAGCCCCTGCTGGACGACCACGCTGTGCCGTTCCGGGTCGCTGCGGAACAGGCGATCGACGTCGCTGCCGGTCGTGGTCGCAGGCAGCGGGTCGCGCCATCTGGCAAGTTCGCCGACGGTGGGCTCATCGGCGAACGATGCCACTCCGTTCAGATACTGCTTGCTTGTTTCCAACACGCCGCGATGTCTCCTCCGGTCGAGTACGACCGTCCGGGCCATCGGCGCCACAGGACCCTCACCAAAGCAGAATTCACTCCAGGT
>JANNQK010000210.1:0-5014 GCA_031400715.1 Actinomycetes bacterium
GACGACGCTGGGCTCGGGAAGGGGCTCCGCGACGGCATCGATGAGGCTCCGACCGTCGAGGTGCGACACCTGGATCGGCATGGAGAAGCCGAGCGATCGCCGACCCAACACGCCCGTGCCGGACTCGGCGATCAGATGCACGCGAGATGCGTCGCGGCGCACCGCCCACGCGAGCGCCGCCCCGAGTTGACGATCGGGTGCCCGGTCGACGAGATCGGAGAGCAGGGTCCACGCCGTGCCGTCAGCAGCCAGCAACGCGGCGCCCGAGCCGAGCGATCCACGCTCGTCGGTGGCCACCCCACCGTGGTCGGCGAGGAGCGCAGCGACACGCATGGTGTTCAACTGGGCGCGGCGGGCGGGGTCGATCGCGGACACCATCGCCGCCAGGTTACCGGTGGCCGTCACCGCCTGAGCCAGGCGACCCCCATCGTGACGCCGTCACGGCGTCACGGCGTCACGCCGTGAAGTAACCCATCACGTCGGCGACCAGATCCACCGTGCCGCTGTTGTTGTACAGCACGGCAGCTCCGTCGTCGCCCAGCCGGGCGATCACCATGTTCGGCACCACCTGGCCGGCAGCCGCGTTCAGGTTCGATGCCACCGGGCGCTCGACGTTGCTGGGGAACACCGTGACGAACGTGCCGGTGCTGGGTGCGACGGCGGTGATGTTCAACAACACCGCGGACGACCCGTTCGAGGGCACCCCGCCATGGCCGGCGAGGGCCAGCGCGATCACGCCCCGGCCGAGCGGCGCCTTCGGGGCGCCAAGGCCCTCCCTGGTGTCGAGCACCCGCGCCGGAGACAGCGAGACGAACCTCGACGAGACGCCGGCGCTGAAGCAGCCCAGCACGTCGACCACCACATCGGTGCTCCCCGAGTGGTTGTAGATGCTGACCCTGCCGCCGGCGCCCACCTTTGCCAGCACCATGTTCGGAATGGTCTGGCCGGCCGCCATGTTCACGCTCGATGCGAGCGGCTTGGCCTGCCCGGTCGGCCAGACCGTCAGGTAGCTCGCCGCCGTCGGCGCGGTCGCCGTGACGTTGAGCGCAACCGCATCGCACTCGTTCGACACGCCACCCCTGCCGGTGACCTGGAGGTCGAGCCACTGGCCGGGACCGAGTTGACCGAAGAAGCCGCCGGTGCCGTCGCGGGTGTCGAGCAGGCGTGAGGGAGCCAACGCCTCCAAGCCCACATCGCTGCTGGGCGAGAAGTACCCGACCACGTCGCCGACCAGATGCACCGTGCCGGAGTTGTTGAACAGGTCGATCGAGCCACCGACCCCGACGCGAGCCAAGACGAGGTTCGGGATGGCAGCTCCGGGGATGGGGTTGAGGTTCGACGCGAACGGTCGCATCTCGCCGCTCGGCGACACCGTGACGAACGTGGGAGCGGTCGCCTCGACCGACGTCAGGTTGACGGCAACGGCGACGGCATCGAGGGGGATGCCGTACTTGCCGGCGATGGTGAACCGCCAGGTCTCACCGCCCTCGAGCGGCGTCTCGCGACCACCGGTGCCGTCGCGGGTGTCGAACACTCTCTGGGGGGCCGTCGCGACGAAACCGCTCGGCGTCGCGGGAGGCAGCACCACGACGGGGATGTCTCCCCCCGCCGTGCCCGGCGCGCCGGAGAACAGGCCGAGGTTCTCGAAGTTCCCGTTGAGGATCGTGCTGCCGCCACCACCGAGCCATCCGTCGAGCACCGATCCGATCACCGAACGGAAGTCGACGTACGCGGGAAGCCGGTCCCATTGATCGAGCCCGGCGAGGGTGGGGCCTTGGCCGTACAGGCCGCCTTTCACCCGCGTTCCCATCACGAACAGCGGCGCCGCCGTGCCATGGTCGGTACCACCCGACTCGTTCGACCACGACGTACGACCGAACTCCGACATCGTCATGATCGTCACCCGGTCGCGATACGACGGTGCCAGGGTGCCGTAGAACGTGGCGATCGCCGTGTCGAGCTCGCCCAGCAGATCGGGGTGGTTCGCGTTCTGATCGTCGTGGTTGTCGAAACCATCGAGGCCGACGTCGATCACGCGCAGACCGATGTTGGCATTGACCAGCCTGGCGGCGATCGTCATCTTCTTCGACAGGTCGCCATCGGGCAAGGTCTGCTCGAACGCCGGTGCGACGTCATGGGCGAGGTTGAGCTGGGTGCGCATCGTCGAGGCGAACATGTCGTGCCACTGGCCCCGTCCCGATCCGGCGTTCGCCATGGCTCTGATGCCGTCGTACATCCGCAGATCCTCGACCCGGGTGTCGACTCCGAACATGTCACCCCACGGCGAGATGCCGACCGCGCGCCGTTCGTTGCCCAGAAGGTGCAATGCCACCGACGAATCGATCGTCGCCACGGCGAGCTCGGCCTTGTCGGCGGCGACTCCGTCGAGCCAGCGTCCGATCCACCCAGAGGTCGGAGCGCCCGGCCCGAAGCGAGCGTTCATCCAGATCGCCATCGATGTGAAGTGCGACAGGTCGGGGTTCGGGTACCCCACACCTTGCACGATCGCCATCTGGCCACGCTGGTACATCGAGTGCAGGTACGGAAGGCGGGGGTGGAGACCGATCTGCCCGTTGATCGGCAACACTTGGTTGGCAGGAACGGCGATGTTGCCGCGCTGCTGGTAGTAGTTGGCGTCTCCGAACGGCACGACGGTGTTCAGCCCGTCGTTGCCGCCGTACAACATGATCGTGATGAGGATGCCGTCGGTCGGCCCGATCGGAGGGCTCGCGAATGCCTCGCGGATCTCGCCCCAGTTGCCAGGGACGAGCGATTCGCCCACCGTGCCTGCGAGCACGCCGCCACCGAGACCCATGCCGACGGCCTGCAGGAAACCACGACGGGTCCATCCGCCGGGCCCGAGCTGATCGAGCGTTCCTGGCCGGCCGACGAACGACGACGCGTGTGCTCCGACGCTGAGCAGTCGGCGCGCATCGGTGGTGGAGATGTCTTGGTCGAGCATGGAGATCCTTCTTCCTGTCCGGCGCCGTCAGGCCATGTGCATTTCGGGGGTGAGCATCGCCATGGTCAGCAGGTTCGTCGCGGCCCACCAGCTGGACGCGCCGTTCGCCGTTCGCTCGGCCTGTTGCGCGGCGATCAGCGCATTGCGCGTTGTGACGCTGAGGGGCGCGATGTTGAAGTAGGTCGCCACGTAGTCGACCGCGGCGGACGTGCTCATCGAGGCGAGGTTCGAGAAGCCGTCGTTGTTCCTCAGCCGCCAGGTGACGCCACGGGCCACCTGGGCACGACCACTCAAGGCGCTGGTGTTCAACCAGTAGGAGTTGTGCTTCCAACCGGCCACGTTCGGCGGGTTGAACACCGACTGACCCATGCGCTCGCCGATCCACGACGCTCCGAGCTCGTCAGGGGTCAGCCCGGTGGCATGCATGATCGCCACCATCCACTCGACCGGTGTTCGTACGAGTCCCTGCTTGGCCGTCGTGCCGTAGAACTCGGGACGCACGAGCAAGGCTCGCATCAGCGTGCGCACATCGAGATCGCTGTTCAAGAAGACCGTCGTCAGCGCGTCGATCACCGGCGCCGGACCACCCGGGTGTGCGAAGAAGTCCCACAGCTTGTTGACGATGAATCGCGCTGCGACCTGCTTCTTGGCCGGGTTGTCGCGAAGGATCTCGTCGATGATGCCCGGGCCGTTCCAGTTCTTGGTGGTCCCGAAGAACGTCTTGTTGGCGTTGTCGTGACGACTGGGGAAGAACTGGTACTGATAGGCTGGCCAGTCGGCGTTGTACCCCGTCCAGGCCTGCGCCGCCGCCTCGACGTCGGACTCGGTGTAGTTGCCGATCCCGAGCGTGAACAGCTCCATCAACTCGCGAGCGAAGTTCTGGTTGGGAGCCTCCTTGCGATTGTCGGCGTTGTTCAGGTACACCAACATCGCCGGTTCGAGCGCCATCGCATGGGTGAGGGTGCGGAAGTTCCCGAGCGCCTGCGTGCGATACAGCTGGTTCTGGTGCGTCATGTGGTCTGACCGCCCGATGCCGTCGAACCACGAGCTCACGAAGTGACCGTGCCAGAACAGGGTCATCTTCTCCTGCATCGGCCGCGGCCGGCTCTTCATCGCGTCGAGCCACCAGTCGACGGCTGCGACGTACTGCTCCCAACCGTTGTCGGGGTCGTGCACCGCCAGGGCGGTCGGCACGGTCGGATTCCCGTTCGGCACGAAGTCGAGCACGTTGTCGACGGCAGCAGCGAGGCTGAGCGCCGAGAGCTCGGTCACACGGGCTGGTGTGGCGACGAACTCGGTTCGACGCAACAGGTGGGCGATGTCGGCGGGATCGGCCACGAGATCTCCTGACGGATGGTGGGGCTCCAGCCGGGCGATGGCTGCAGTCCGCAGTGGGCGGTCACATGGGCATCGGTCCGTCCGCGCTCGACTTGAGGTCGTCGGCAGGGGTTTGTGCCGCTTCGCCACACTCCGTCGACGATCTGAGCGAAAAATGACAACGACCCGGCCACTCGGCCGGGTCGTGATCAGCGTTCTGGATCGGGTGTGCTACATCGCAGCGGTCGGTGACGACCGGCCGAGGATCACTTGCCCTTGCGCTCGCCGTAGCGCTTGTTGAAGCGCTCGACGCGACCGCCGGTGTCGACGAGCTTCTGCTTGCCGGTGAAGAACGGGTGGCACTCGTTGCAGAGCTCGAGGGTGAGGTCGCCACCCTTGGTGGAACCGGTGGTGAAGGTGTTGCCGCACGAGCACTTCACGTTCATCTCGGCGTACTTCGGATGGATGTCGGTCTTCATGATGCGCTCCAACGGGAAATCGGACGGCTGATTGTATCGGAACGACCCTCTCGCTCCACCGCCGGGAAACACCAGGTCAGCGGAGAGGGGCGCTCACTGCGCCTCACATCGACGGCTGCTTGCCGATCTCGTTCAGGAACTCCTCGTTGGTGCGGAACGTCTTGAGCCGATCGACGAGGAGTTCGAGCCCGGGAGCGGCGTTGCCGTCGGCAGCGAGCCCCGACAGGACCCGACGCAGCTTCCACACCATCTGCAG
>JANNQK010000211.1:0-14436 GCA_031400715.1 Actinomycetes bacterium
CCGGCCCCTGAGCCGGCACCAGCACCGTCGCCTGAGCCGGCACCAGCACCGACGCCTGAGCCGGCCCCCGCACCGGCCCCTGAGCCGGCCACCGCACCGACGCCTGAGCCGGCCCCAGCACCAGCCCCGACGCCGCCAGCGCCGGCTCCCGTCGCATCGTCGGCGACCGTCGGCGACAATCGCCTGCTGTCGCCCGTGGTGCGCCGTCTGGTGGCCGAGCACGGGCTCAACCCCGACGACATCGCCGGCACTGGCCCTGGCGGGCGAATCACCCGCGACGACGTGCTCGATCACATCGACAAAGTGGGCTCCACCGCCTCATCGGCGCCCGCCGCGGCCCAGGTGCCCGCTCCGGCAGCCCCAGCAGCTCCGGCGGCTCCGACTCCGGCCGTCGAGGCGGCCCCCGCAGCCGCACCCGCGCCGGCAGCTGCGCCGGCGCCCGCTGCAGCCCCTCCCGTGGCGAAGGCCGCGCCTGTCGCGAGCGCCCCGACGGTGGTCAGCGGCGAGCGCGACTCGTCGGTCAAGCTCAGCAAGATCCGCAAACTGACCGGCAACCACATGGTGATGAGCAAAGGCGTCAGCCCTCACGCCTTCAGCGTCGTCGAGGTCGACTATGCCAATGTCGACACCGCCCGTGCTGCGGTGAAGGCCACGTGGAAGCAGAGCGAAGGCTTCAGCCTCACCTACCTGCCCTTCATCACCCGCGCCATCGTCGATGCGTTGGCGGAATACCCGCACCTGAACGCAAGCCTCACCGACAACGAGCTCGTGGTCCACAACTTCGTCGATGTCGGCATCGCGGTCGACCTCGACTATCGGGGCCTGCTCGTGCCGGTGGTGCGTTCGGCGGAGACGAAGCGACTGCGGGCCATCGCCCGCGAGATCAGCGATCTGGGAACCCGCGCTCGTGCTCGCAAGCTCAGCCCCGACGAGATCCAGGGTGGCACGTTCACCATCTCGAACAACGGGTCGGCCGGCAGCGTGCTCACGATGGCGATCATCAACCAGCCGCAGGTGGCGATCATGAGCACCGATGCCATCGTCCGCAAGCCGGTGGTGGCCACCCTGCCGAACGGCGACGAGGCGATCGTCATCCACCCGGTGGGCAATCTCGCGATGAGTTGGGACCACCGGGCGTTCGACGGCGCATACGCGGCCGGATTCCTGGTGAAGGTCAAGCAGATCCTCGAGACCCGCGACTGGTCCAGCGAGCTCTGACATGCCGCTGCGCGTCCGCTGGCTCGGCACGGTGCCGTACCGAGAAGCTCTCGCGCTCCAACAGAGCCTGTTCGCCAACGGGCGAGAGCAGCATCTGCTGCTGCTCGAACACCCCCACGTGTTCACCTACGGGCCCCGAACCGACCTCTCGAAGAACCTCAAGGCCGAGCCTCGCGCCGTCGGGGCCGAGCTCGTCGGCGTCAAACGAGGCGGCGACGTCACCTATCACGGGCCTGGCCAGCTGGTCGGGTACCCGATCGTGTCCGTCGCGAACTCGATGGGCGCCAGCGACCATGTGAGTGCCGTGCAGCAGGTGGTGGTCCGCACCTTGGTCGAGCTGGGGCTCTCGACAGCTGGATGTCTCGCCGAGTATCCCGGTGTGTGGATCGACGCCGATGGACCGAATCCCCGGAAGATCTGTGCGATCGGCGTCCGGCTGTCGCGAGGCCGCACCATGCACGGATTCGCGTTGAACGTCGAGACCGACATGACCTATCTGCGCGACCACATCGTGCCGTGCGGCATCGCCGACAAGCCGGTCACCTCGCTCGCCGAGGAGCTCGCCGGCACGGGTCGAGAGGTGTCGATGCGCGACGTCGTCGACATCGTGTCTCGCCATGCTGCTGAGGTGTGGGGCCTCGGGGCGCTCGAACGTCAGGACGTGGCGTGGAAGCACCGCCCCGACGACCTGTCGGCGTTCTCCCGAGGTGATGGGCCGGGAGATCCGGTTCGCACTGCGATCGATCACGGTCTGTCGACCCCGTCGTCTGCCGCTCCGGTCCGGATGATGACTCGGCTCGGCCAAGCGGGCGTTTCCGACGGGTTGGCGATCGCGACTCGCAAGCCTGAATGGCTTCGCCCGAAGGTGGTGCACGGACCCGAGGTGCTGTCGCTCAAGAAGACCGTTCGCGACCTCGGTCTGATCACCGTGTGCGAGGAAGCCGGCTGCCCGAACCTGAGTGAGTGCTGGTCGGACGGTACGGCGACACTGATGGTGTTGGGAGAGCGGTGCACGCGGGCCTGTGGGTTCTGCCTGGTCGACACCAGCAAGCCGCTCGCCCCCGAGCCCGACGAACCACAGCGTGTCGCCACGGCTGTCGAGCGGATGCAACTCGACCACGTGGTGCTCACCATGGTGGCGCGAGACGATCTCATCGATGGGGGCATGGCCCATGTCGCGGCCTGCGTCGCCGCGATCCGCCAGGTTCGCCCGTTCGCTCGGGTGGAAACCCTGGTCAGCGATGCCAAGGGTGATCCGGCGTCGCTCGATCTCCTGTTCGCTGCCCGGCCCGACGTGATGAACCACAACATCGAGACCGTTGCCCGCCTGCAGCGAGCCGTTCGGCCATCTGCCGGCTACGCCCGCAGCCTCGGGGTGCTCGCCAGGTCGAAGGCGGCCGGCCTGACGACCAAGTCGGGACTCGTGGTGGGGATGGGGGAGACGGCCGACGAGATCGATGGCTGCTTGGTCGACCTCGCATCGGTCGGCGTCGACATCGTGACCATCGGCCAGTACCTGCGGCCCACCTCGCACCACCTTCCGGTGAGCCGGTGGGTGCTCCCCGAGGAGTTCGACCGGTGGAAGCTCGTCGGCGAGCGGCTCGGCATCGGTCACGTCGAGGCCAGCCCGCTCACCAGGTCGAGCTACCACGCCCGGCAGGCAGCCGATGAGGTGTCGGTGCCGGTCTCGTTGTCGACCGTCGGGTCGACCGGCTCATCCCCGGAGCGCTCGCGCGTTCCGTGGCCCGGTGCTGATCAGCGATAGCGCGCCCCCGCGATCAACGTCGGGCGGAATACCCCTCAAGTGAGGGGTGGAGCGTCCGATAGAAAAGGTCATGCGGGCACCGATTCCCATGAACGAGTACGAACGACTCGAGGCGCTGCTCGAACTCGACGTGCTCGACACGCCGCCGAACGAACGGCTCGACGAGATCGTCGGGCTGGCGGCCGACCTGTGCGGAGCGCCGATGGCGGCGCTGTCGTTGGTCGACTCCAACCGGCAGTGGTTCAAGTCGAGTCGCGGCCTGCCGTGCTCGGAGACCTCCCGCGACGACGCGTTCTGCGCACACACGATCATGAGCGAGTCCGTGATGGTGGTGTCCGACGCTCGCACCGATGCCCGGTTCTTCGACAACCGACTCGTGACCGAAGAAGGGTTCCGGTTCTACGCCGGCGCGCCGCTGATCAGCCTGAGCGGCCACGCGATCGGCACGATCTGCGTGATCGACACGGTTGCCCGCTCGATCGAGCCGTGGCAGCAGAAGATGCTCGAGATCCTCGCTCGCCAGGCGATGGCGCAACTGCAGCTCCACCGCTTGGTCGACGACCACAACGACGTGCTCGACGACCTCGACATGGCTCATCGCAACCTGCACTTCCTCGCCACCCACGACCCCCTCACCGGTGTGCTCAACCGCCGTGCCGTCACCGACCTGATCGATGGACTCGCCGTCGCCAATGCAGGACGCTCGGTGGCCAGTGCGCTGATGTTCATCGACCTCGACCACTTCAAGGACGTCAACGATGCGTACGGTCACGAGGCGGGCGATCGCGTGCTCGTGACGATCGCGGACCGGATCCACCTCGGCGCCCGTGGCGACGATGCCGTCGCTCGGCTGGCGAGCGACGAGTTCGTGGTGGTGATCCCGAATGCGGCGAGGTACGCCCCCGAGGCACTCGCTCGCCGGCTACACGAGGCGATCGCGGTGCCCGTCGAGCACCAGGGCGCTTCGATCTCGGTGTCGGCGAGCATCGGCATCGCCCGTTGGGACGACCACGTGCTGTCGGCGGGCGATCTGCTGCGCGACGCGAGCGCGGCGATGAACTACGCGAAGCTCGAGGGTCGGAACCGCACCGTGACCTTCGAGGATCGGGTGGCGACCGAGCTCGCTCGCCGGCTCGACACACACTCGTTCGTGCGCCACGTGGTCCGCAACCACGCGATGCGCCTCGACTTCCAGCCGCTGTGGTCGCTGACGACGGGCGAGGTGGTCGCCCACGAGGCGTTGCTGCGGTGGGACTCGCCAGGGGCACCGCAGATCGGTCCCGGTGAGTTCGTCGCCACTGCGGAGGAGATCGGGCTCGTCGGCGAGATCACGAAGTTCACGATCCACGAGGGATGCCGGCTCGCGGCCCGCCGTCGCGCCGCAGGCGAGCCGAACGCCGCTGTCACCGTGAACCTGTCGTCGGTGCAGCTGGAACGAGACGAGGTGATCCTCGAAGTGGCGACGGCATTGAACGACAGCGGGCTCGACCCGTCGGGCCTGATCCTCGAACTGACCGAGTCTGCGAAGCTGGCCGAGTCGGGGCCGGGCCAGGCGACGCTGCGCGAGTTGCAACACATGGGTGTGCGGATCGCGCTCGACGATTTCGGCACGGGCTTCGCGTCGCTCGCACTGCTGCGCAGCTTCCCGTTCGACTACATGAAGATCGACCGCAGCTTCGTCACGGTGCAGAGCGAGTTGGACCGAGATGTGCTCCGCTCGTTGGTGCAGCTCGGCCATTCCCTGGGGATGACGGTGATCGCCGAGGGCATCGAGGAACCCGCTGCCCTCGAGCAGTTGCGCCAGGTGGGCTGCGACATGGCGCAGGGGTATCTGCTCGGTCGGCCTGGCCCCGTCGACGTCGAGTTGCATGCGTCACCACATCCGCTGATCGCAGGCCTCGCTGCTCGCATCTGATCGCGGCAGACTGGGTGCATGAGCAGCGCCCTGTCCTCCACGGCCACCTACTTCGACCGTATCGCCCGAGCGCGAGCGGTGATGGTCGAACGAGGAGTCGACGTGCTGCTGCTGTCGGTGGGCAGCGACCTGCCCTACCTGAGCGGCTACGACGCGATGCCGCTCGAGCGCTTGACGATGCTGGTCGTGCCGCGCGACGGCGACGCGACGCTGGTGATCCCTCGGCTCGAGGCACCGCGCGTGGCCGAGCAGCCGGGCGTGTTCTCACTGCGTCCCTGGAACGAGACCGACGACCCGGTCGCGATCGTGGCTGCCCTCGCAGGTTCGCCTGCGGTGGCTGCGATCGGCGACACGATGTGGGCGCGATTCCTCGTCGACCTGCTCGTTCATTGGCCCACGTCGAACACTCGCTACATCCGCAGCGTCGAGGTGATGAACCCGCTCCGCACCCGCAAGGATGCAGCAGAGGTGGCTGCGCTCCAGGCGGCCGGCGCGGCCGCCGATCGTGTCGCTGCACAACTCCACTCGGGTGCGATCCCCTTGGTCGGTCGCACCGAGGCTCAGGTGTCGGCCGACATCTCGGCGCGGCTCATCGCCGAGGGACACGATGCCGTGAACTTCGCGATCGTCGCCGCCGGAGCCAACGCCGCGTCGCCTCACCACCACGCAGGCGATCGGCTGATCCGCGAGAACGAGATCGTGCTCACCGACTTCGGAGGCACGATGGCCGGTTACTGCAGCGACATCACCCGCTGCGTCTACACAGGGCAGCCCAGCGCTGACGTCGCCGAGGCCTACGCGGTGCTGCACGAGGCACAGGCGGCAGGCGTTCGAGCTGGTGTCGTCGGGGCCGCCTGCCAAGACGTCGACCGCGCCGCGCGTGCTGTGATCGCCGATGCGGGCTATGGCGAGTACTTCATCCACCGCACCGGACATGGCATCGGCATGGAGGCCCACGAGGACCCGTACATGGTGGAGGGCAACGACCAACCGATCGAGCCCGGCCACGCCTTCAGCGTCGAGCCGGGTATCTATGTGGCCGGCAAGTGGGGCATGCGCCTCGAGGACATCGTCGTGGCGACCACCGATGGCCCCCTCTCGATGAACGTCGCGAATCACGCCCTCGTGTCAGTCGGCTGACACCTTCACGAGCAGCTTGCCGATGTTGCCGCCTTCGAACATGAACTGCAACGCCTCGGCGTAGCGCTCGACGCCTTCGAGCACGGTCTCGGGCAACGACACGATCCCGTCGCGCACCCACCCGGTGAGTTCGGCGACTGCTGGGGCGATCAGGTCGGGCGTGTGGAAGTACGCGAAACCGGCCATGGTGGCCTGGCGCTCGGCGAGGCGCAGGTACATCGACGGACCCGTCACGCGATCCATGTGGTCGTACTGCGACACGGCACCGCAGATCACCACCCGCGCCCCCATCGCCAGGTTGTCGAGCACGTCGTCGAGGATCGGCACGCCGACGTTGTCGAAGAAGACGTTCACGCCCTGTGGGCACAGTTCCTTCAGGCGGGCGCGGACATCGTCGTTCTTGTAGTCGATGGCAGCATCGAAGCCCATGGTGTCGACGAGGTGTGCACACTTGGCCGGCCCTCCTGCGATGCCGATCACGCGGGCGCCGTCGATCTTCGCGATCTGGCCGGCCATCGATCCCACCGCTCCCGCCGCCGCCGACACCACGAACGTCTCGCCGGCGACCGGCCGGCCGATGTGGCGCACGCCGACCCACGCCGTCACCCCGGTCGAGCCGGACAGCGCGCCGAGGTGCAGGCTCAGCGACCCGACCGTGTCGTCGATCGCCACCAGGTGCGCAGGTTTCACGGTCGCGACGGTCTGCGCCCCCAGCCCGCCCTTCACCGCCTGTCCGACGTGCCAGCCCTCCGCCGCCGACTCGATGATGCGCCCCACTCCGGTCGCTCGAACCACCTCGCCCAGTCCCACCTGCTGGTGGAATCCCTCACCGCGCAACATCGTTCGAGTGCCGGCATCGACCGAGAGGAAGTCGACACCGACGCGCACCGAACCGGTCTCCAGTGGCGCCAGCGACGTCTCCTCGACCGAGAAGCAATCGGCTGTCGCGACGCCATCGGGGCGACGGGCGAGAACGACGCGGACGTTGGTCGTGGGAGATGAGGTGGGAACCGTGGTGGCCATGTCGCGATCGTTCCACAGCGGACCCAGGTCGACCTCAGCCGTCTGCATCGGTCGCCCACGTGACGCCGGCCAGGTCGCGTGTGCAAGGCTTGGACCATGACGGCACTCGACGAAACCACCGACACCGCATCCAGGCTCCCGTTCCACATGCGCGGCAACTACGCGCCGGTGACCGAGGAGGTGGAGGCCTTCGATCTCGACGTGATCGGCAGCCTTCCGACCGATCTCGCTGGTCGCTACTTCCGCAACGGCGCCAACCCGATGAACGGACCGACCAATCACTGGTTCGCCGGCGACGGCATGCTGCACGGCATCCGGCTGCGCGACGGCAAGGCAGAGTGGTATCGCAATCGGCTGGTTCGCACGAAGGCCCTCGCCGGGGCAGATCGGATGGATGCGCTCACCGGCACGATCGATTACACCGTCGGCCTGGCGAACACCCATGTCGTCCGTCACGCGGGCACGATCTTCGCGCTCGAGGA
This sequence comes from Actinomycetes bacterium, assembly GCA_031400715.1. Classification (GTDB taxonomy): domain Bacteria; phylum Actinomycetota; class Acidimicrobiia; order Acidimicrobiales; family Ilumatobacteraceae; genus VFMC01. The sequence continues at coordinate 7,544 of JANNQK010000211.1, forward strand.
GGGCAGCTTCCCGAACGTCATCTCGCCCGAACTCGACACCCTCGGGCCGTACGACTTCGGTGGCAAGCTCACCACGCCGTTCACCGCCCATCCGCACACGTGTGCCGAGACCGGCGAGATGCACTTCTTCGGCTACGAACTGATCAGCGCGCCGTTCGTCACGTATCACGTGGCCGATGCAGCCGGGAACCTGATCCACAGCCAGCCGATCGACGTGGGCGGGCCGACGATGGTGCACGACTTCGCGATCAGCCGCAACTACGCGATCTTCCTCGACATGCCGGTGGTCTTCGACCTCGATCTGGCGATCAAGGGAAGTATGCCGTTCGAGTGGCGCGAGAGCTACGGAGCGCGCATCGGCCTGCTGCACCGCGATCGCGCCCGTCAGGGCGAGCAGCCGCGCTGGTTCGACGTCGACCTCTGCTACGTGTTCCACATCATGAACGCCTGGGAGAGCCCCGACGGGAACACGGTGTATCTCGATGGCGGCCGCCATGCATCGATGTGGAAGGGCGGCGCCGACAAGTTCGAGCCGTGCTTCATGCATCGTTGGTCGTTCGATCTCACCACCGGCAAGGTGAGCGAGGAACAACTCGACGATGTGTCGCATGCGTTCCCGCGGATCGACGATCGGCGCACGGGTCTGCAGAATCGCTACGGCTGGACCGTGGGGCCTCGGCCCGGTTCGGATGTGGCGAGCATGGTGGCACCGACGAACGTGATGAAGTACGACCTGCAGACGGGGCAGCGCACCATGCACGACTTCGGCCCGACGACGACGAGCGGAGAACCGGTGTTCGTTCCGGCGAGCGAGTCAGCGGGTGAGGACGAGGGGTACCTCGTCACGTACCTGTACGACAGCAGCACGAACTCGTCGAGCTTCGTGGTGCTGGATGCGGCCGACATGGGCGCCGCGCCGATCGCCACCGTGCCACTGCCGCAGCGTGTGCCGCACGGCTTCCACGGCAGCTGGTTCGCCGACGAGTGAGGACCGTCAGCCCGAGAACAGTCAGAGGGAGAAGAGTGTCTCGTCGGCCACCGGCGAGTAGGTGATCAGTTCGAGTTCCACGTCGGCGCCGCGAAAGCGGGCGATCGTGCCGTCGGCCAAGGCGCAGTACTGCTTGGTGCCGCCGCTGACCGACACCTCGACACACGTGGCCGGCTGGTCGGCGATGGTCTCGACCGAGGCGACCGATGGTGCGATGCGCGCCACCGCGTCACGCCGCAACCGCTTGGCCATGTCGCCGAATGCGAAATCAGGAGTGAGCCCGGTGTTGCTGACGGCGGCGGCCTGGATTCCCTCGTCGCACACGCCGGTGTCGAGGACGCACGTGCGGCTGGATCCACCCTCGGTGACGTATCGAACCTGTCCGATGGTGACCGACGTGCGGTCGTCGACCTGGGCGACCTGTGCCGCCGACACGACGCCACCGAACAGCAGCGTCGACTGATACGACGCCGTCGACTGCGAGCCACGGACGCCGTCGAGCAACTGCAGCACGGCATCGATCGGAAGATCACCCGTGTCGGCGCCGACCTGCGTCGGTGTGTCCTCGAAGAACGGCCGCTCACCCAACCCGCATCCGGTCAGCACCACGAGTGGCAGCAGCACGAGGGGCAACACCACCCGGGTGATCTGTTTCGTCCGGACGGGAGTCATCTGTTGCCAGGGTATCGGTGGCATCGCTCCGACGGCGCCGAGGGCCGACCGTGAAGACCCTGATCAGGGTGGCGAACGACACGAGACCGATGATCGCGATCACGCCGTATCGAACGATGGGGGCGTCGGCGTCGGTACCGGCTCGTAGGCCGTGCATCGCCGTCATCCACAACACCGGATACGACAGGAAGTGGATGCCGCGCCACCAGCGCCGAGGAATCCGATGGCGCAGCCATGACGACACCTGGATCGCGACCAACAGGTACATCGCGACAACGCCCCAGGCGACGGCGCCCGATCGGTAGTCGAGCGCGAACGGCACCATGATCTCGCGCCAACCGATCTGCATGAAGTTGTCGGCCACGAGCGCGCCGAGGTGGACCGCAGTGAACGCGATCGTGAGGAATGCCAGGTGCTTGTGCAGGTCGAGCAGCCAGCGCGGCAACCCCCTGCGCTCGATGAGGCGGGTGACGCCCAGCAGCCCCCACAGCACGGTGAAGGCCAGCAGCGCGAACGCGACCCAGCCGCTCGACCGTGCCACGTACCATGCAATCTTGTCGCTCATGCGGGAACCCCTTCCGCCCGAGCGACGGGTGCAATCTTGTCGCTCATGCGGGGAAGGTGCCCATGGTCGTCGTCGTGCCATCGGCGTACATGACGAGGCATGAGGCATGCTCGAAGCAGTCGCTCTGGAGGGGATCGACGAAGGGAACCTTCGACAACGCATCGGCCCAGGCGGCCGTGCCGGCGACGACCGTGGCCCCCACGACCTCGGTCGTCGTGCTGGCCCCCGTGGCAGGTGCCACCAGGTGGTGGTGCGGCCGTTGCCCGGACCGCCAACGACGACGCAACGTGGTGCTCGTCGCGACACCGCCCGAGAGCATGGAGATCGAGGCGATCGGCTGATCGTTGCGCGGGTCTTCGATCTCGATGATCCAGGCATCGCCGTTCGGTGGCGTGCCGGCGACGCGAAGGTCGCCGCCGACCGAGACGAGTGCCCCCTCGGCTCCACGTTCGAGCAGACCGACGACGGTGAGATCGGCTGCCAGGCCCTTGCCGATGCCACCGAGATCGAGCCGCACATGTGCCGGGAGGCGGACCATGTTGTGTGTCTCGTTGAACTCGATGCCGGCGCAACCCGGAGCCGGCAACGTCGAGGTCGGCATGCCGCCGCCACGTTCACGCACCACGTCGAACGTGTCGTCGTAGCCGAGTCGCAGCAACGAGTCGTGCACGGTGGGGTCGAAGCGACCACCTGTCACGAGCCATGCAGCGCACGCAGCGCGGACGGCTGCGACGGTGTCGGGATGCACCTCGAGCGGTGCTCCCTCGGCTCGATTGAGGCTGCTGATGTCGCTGTGAGCCAGGAATCGACTCCATCGCTGCTCGAGCTGGCCGATTCGATCGCGCGCCCAGTCGAGCGCGTCATCGCCTGCCCCCACCACGGTGACCGTGACGTCGGTGCTCATCGCACGGAATGCCAAGTGCACCGGACAGTGCGCGAGGTGGAGTGGACTCACGTGGTTCCTCGCGACGTGTCGTCGGGTGGAGCGGTGAGCGGTGGCAGGGTGGCCGGCGGAGGCGGCGTCGTCGTGACGGGCGGAGGCGGTGGAGGGGGAAGGGGAACCGCGGTGGTCTCCGGCGGCGGCGCGACGGTCGCCGGGACGGTGGCGGCGACCGGCGCCGGCGCCGCAAGCGTGGTGACGGTGGGGCGGGCCGCTGTGGTGACGGGCGCCCCGAGCGCCGGTGCAGGCGCGATGCTGAGCGGTGCCGCGGTCGTCGCGGTTGTCGCGGTGGTCACGGTGGTCACGGTGTCGAACGACGGCACGGGAACGGCGAGCGCGGGTTCGGTCGACTTGGTGGGCAGCATGGCCGGTCCTGGCCGGTCGAGCACCGTCGTCGCTGTCACGACGGTGGTGGTCCCGTCGGGCATCTGCGATGGCTCGGCGGTCGTGCCGCGAGTGGTTGCGGCGACCGGTACTGCAGACGGCGCCGGTGCCGACGTGTCGTCGCTGCTCGGGGTGTCGTCGGCATGGGCGATCAAGCCGACGCCTGCCAACGTGGCCGACACGCTGACCCCGGTGGCGATCACCTTCGACGCACGTGAACGGCGGCTCATCCGGCGGAATCCAAGGCGGCGATGAAGAGCGAGGCGGTGGCCGTCAGCACAGCGAGTGCGACGACGGCTCGGGTGGCGAGGGCTCGATTCGTCATGGATGGGCACTCCTGGATGATGCGCGGATGCATGTGATGAGAACGTGAAGAGCCCTCACTTCTCCATCGGCACGTCGTTAACCTCCCTTCAGTGATTGATTCCCCCGAGGCCCCGTGATTCGTCTCGATGCAGCGACGGTCCTCTTGCAGTGGTCTGTCGGAGGTCTCTTCTTTCTCTGGTTCACCACTCGGCGTCGTGTGGTGGGTCTCGGCTACGGATGGTTGCTGAGAGGCACATATCTGTTGATGGTGCTCGGGGGATTCGCGGCCGGGCTGGCTTTCGGGTTCGTGCCGGTGCGCGACATCGCCGCGTTGGCCGTGGCGGTCGCGACGACCGTCGCAATGGGGGTCTCGTTGCAGCGCAAGGCTGCGGGGGTGTCGGGCGCGGATGCCGAACACGACCGGCGCAGTGCACGGGTGGCCGAGATGACCGGTATCGATCGCGCCCGCGAGAGCAGCGGTGCCACCGTCGCCGTCGCCGGCGAGCGACCCGGCGCCGAGTTCCCCCCGGCACTCGACCTGGTCGCGCCTGCGATCGGGGTGATCGGATTGCTCGCTGCGGGCATCGATGCGAGCACCGGTGGTGCCGAGAACCTGATCGTGGCAGTGCTGCGCACGCTGGCCGGCGCGGCCTTCCTCGGCGCGGTCACCGATGCGATGCTGTTGGGCCACTGGTACCTGGTTCAACCCGGCCTCCCTCGCAAGCACCTCAACGATCTCGTGCGTGCGCTGGGTTGGGTCTGGCCGATCGAGGTGGCAGCGCTGCTGATGCCCACCGGCATGCTGGCGGTGTGGACCGGCGAGGTCGACGATGGGTGGAACGGCACGCTCGGATGGTTCTGGGGTGCGTGTGCCGTGACCACGATCGTGTTGGTCTACGTCACGAAGGCGGCGCTGAAAGAGCGGTACTACTCGGCGGTGATGGCGGCGACGGGGTTGTTGTACCTCGCGATCCTCACCGCGTTCGGCACCGATCTGGTCGCCCGCGCCGTGCTCGCCGGCTGATCACCCGTCAAGCCGGCCCGGAGTGCAACCCTGTTGCACGCGGAGGATTTCGGGCAGACTACCCAGATGCCGAGACCAGTGTGGAGTGGGACGATCAGCTTCGGCCTCGTCGCGATCCCGATCAAGCTCTTCCATGGCGTGAGCAAGAAGAGCGTGTCGTTCAACCAGTTGGATGACCGCACGATGAGCCGCATCCGCCTCAAGAAGGTGTCGGCCGATACGGGCGAAGACGTCCCCGACGATCACATCGTGAAGGGCTACGAGCTGTCGAAGGGCCGCTACGTGGTGGTCGATCCCGACGACCTCGAACCGTTCATCCCCTCGGCGACCAAGAGCATCGATCTCGAGGAGTTCATCGATCTCGACGAGATCGACCCGGTCTACTTCGACACGCCGTACATCGTGGCGCCCGACAAGGCACCCAAGCCGTACGTGCTGCTGGCGCGAGCGATGGAAGAGGCCGGCAAGGTGGCGATCGGCCGTTTCGTCATGCGCAACAAGCAGTACGTGGCCGCGCTGCGCGCACAGGACGGCAAGCTGTTGATGAGCACGATGGTGTTCGCCGACGAGGTCGTGAAGATCGACACGATCGACGAACTGGACGGCCTCGACGAGATCGAGGTCAGCTCGAAGGAAGTGAAGATGGCCGAGGCGCTCGTGGAGAGCCTCTCGGCTGCGTTCGACCCGGAGAAGTACCGCGACGAGTACCGCGCCCAGGTGCTCGATCTGATCGAGCGCAAAGCCGGTGGCGAGCTGTTCGAGGCACCTGCTGCGACGGCGGCGCCGCCGAAGGTGGTCGATCTGATGGCGGCGCTCGAAGCGAGCGTGAAGGCAGCGAAGGACGCGCGCGCTCGCCACCCCGCTGGTGGCCCGCATGATGACGCGGCGCGTGCGTCGGCGCAGTCCGACGAGGCGCGTGGCGAGCCGGGCGGCGAGGTCGGGGCCAAGCCCAAGCGGGTGCGCAAGTCGGCGTGAGCAAGGGAACGCCTGTCACCGTCGGTGGACGCGACCTCACGCTCACCAACCTCGACAAGGTGCTGTACCCGGCGACCGATCCTTCGAGTGGGTTTCCCGGGCCGGCGTTCACCAAGGCCGAGGTGATCGACTACTACGCCCGCATCGCTCCGTGGATCCTGCCGCACCTGGCTGGTCGGTGCATCACGTTCCTGCGCTTTCCGGATGGTGCCGACAAACCCGGTTTCTTCGAGAAGCGCTGCCCGAAGCATCGTCCCCCCTGGGTGCAGACCGCCGTCGGACCCGGTGATCGCGGCGGCGACATCGGCTACTGCCGCCTCGACGAACCAGCGTCACTGGTGTGGTCGGCCAACCTGGCAGCGCTCGAACTGCACGTCCCGATGGCGCTGTCGGCCGACCTCGAGTCACCACGTGCCGTCGTCTTCGACTTCGACCCGGGTGCGCCGGCGACGGTGGTGGAGTGCTGCCAGATCGCGCTCGAGGTGCACGAGGTGCTGGCGTCGGTGAACCTCGAGGGCTTCTGCAAGACATCGGGCTCGAAGGGCCTGCAGCTGTACGTGCCGCTCAACACCCCGTGCACCCATGAGGCGGCGGGCGACTTCGCCCTGGCGGTCGGCCAGGTGCTCGAACGCAAGCTGCCCGACCGGGTGACGACGATCATGGCCAAGGTGGAACGGCCGGGGAAGATCTTCGTCGATTGGAGCCAGAACAGCCGCCACAAGACCACGATCGGTGTCTACTCGATGCGGGCGCGGGTGCGGCCGTGGGTGAGCACACCGGTCACCTGGGACGAGGTGCAGCGCTGCGCCGACGGCGACCTTCGCCTGGTGTTCGAGACGAGCGATGTGCTCGAGCGGGTAGCCGACCTCGGCGACCTGTTCGAACCCGTGCTGACCCTCGAGCAATCGCTCCCCACCCCCCGCTGACCGTCAGCACTCCCGCGTGTGCGCCCGCACGAACCCCACCCGGTGGGTCCGGCGCACACCCCGCGGGGGGAGGCGGCGGGGGGGGGGATGAGGGGGGTGTGGGTCGGGGTGGC
>JANNQK010000212.1:0-1596 GCA_031400715.1 Actinomycetes bacterium
CGCGACCGCCACCCCCGACTCGGAATCTCTGGCCACTCTGTTATCTGTTTTGCGCTCGACCGCAATTGGGGGGGTGTGGGGGGCCCTAAGGCCACCGACACCAGCGTCCACCGTGCAGTGAGACCGCCGAAATCCCACTCACGCTGGTTCCGCCCGCTCTCCGATCGTTCTTTCGAACGCTCGGCCGTGCACCGTTGCGGGGAGTTCATCGGACCATCCCGGCGGCACCTTGAGGGGTTCTTGAAGGGTTGCAGCGGAATTCTTCTGGCCGCCGTCGCCGCCTGCGGCTCAACCGGCTCGAGCATCCCGCTCCCCCCTCCGGCGCAGCGCATGATCGACGACGGCACGACCCCTGCGACCGACGTCGTCGACGTGTGGGTGTGCCGTGTCCCTGTCACCACGACGAGCCCCATCTACGGCGATCTCCCGCTTCGCCAACCCTTGGAACCGGCGGACGTCGTGTCGAAGATCGGCGATCACATCGCCGATTACTGGCACATCGTGTCCGGTGGGGCATACCGGGTGTCGTTCGCCACTGGCGGGGCGGTCGAACTGGCCGACGACGAAGACGACGCCGACTGCCTCGCCCATGCGCTCGACCGGTCAGCGCCGACAGCGACCGTGGTGCTCGCGATCGCCGATGCCGAGCACGCCGAGGGCCATGCCGGCGGGCGAGGTGCACAGGGCAACTCCCCGAACTGCGGCGGGTGCGCCGCAGCAACCACCCGTCGTGGCGTCTCGATCGGGGCGAGCGACTTCCATCCCGACTGGGGTCCTGTGCCACTGCTCGACCTGATCGAGCACGAGCTCGGTCACACCCTCGGGTTGCCGCACTCCGGCGACGGGTCCGAAACGGCCTCGTCCTACACCAGCGACCTCGACGTGATGAGCAACAGCGCGGCGCCGCGCGCCTCGGATCCCACGCGCAGAGATGCCCCCTCCACGCTGGCGATCAACCTGTTCGACCTGGGCTGGCTGCCGCCCGACGATGTGGTCGTGCTCGACCCGTCGAACACAGGCCGCGACGGGGCCGAGATCGAGCTCGTGCCGGCCACCTCCGGTGGCGGCATCCGACTGGCGGTGCTCGCCGTCGACGACCACCGAATGCTCACCGTGGAGTTGCGCTCTGCGACCGGCCTCGACTCCACGCTGCCGGAGTCGGGTGTTGCGGTGCACCTGGTGGACGACTCGGTCGGCACCGGAATCGAGCGCACCCAGGTGCCGATCGGGTCGAGCCCGCCGCACACCGATCTGCTCGGCGTCGGCGATTCGTTGGTCGCCGACGGATGGTCGATCGAGGTCCTCGAGGTGGGCGCCACCGCCCGTCTGGCGATCTCGGCTACCGACCGGTAACACTTGCGGGATGGACGAACCGACGGGCAGGCGCGACGAGCCCTGGTTGATGCGCACCTACTCGGGCCACTCGACAGCGCAGAAGAGCAACGAGCTGTACCGCACCAACCTGGCCAAGGGTCAGACCGGCCTCTCGATCGCGTTCGACCTGCCCACCCAGACCGGCTACGACCCCGATTCACCGATGGCGAAGGGCGAGGTCGGCAAGGTCGGTGTTCCGGTGGCACACCTCGGTCACATGAC
>JANNQK010000213.1:0-1786 GCA_031400715.1 Actinomycetes bacterium
CGCCGGAGACGTAGCCGATGCCAACGATCACCATGGTGAGACCGCCGATGCGTTGCAGCAGACGGGACCGACGCATCATCCATCGTCGTGGGCGTTCCGATTTGTCGAACCAGACAGCGATCGCGATGAATGGCACGCCGAGCCCGACGGAGTAGAGCAGGAGGAGGACCATGCCTTCGGTCAACGATGCGTCGGCTGCCGCTTTGGTGAGGATCGTTGCGAGGATCGGGCCGATGCAGGGCGTCCAGCCGAGCGCGAACACGGCTCCGAGAGCCGCTGCCCGGCGTGGGCCGCGCCCGACGCTGTGCATCGCAACCGGTCGGCGTTCGCTCGCCAGTGCTGACCATCGGAGCACGCCGAGGGTGTGCAGCCCGAACACGATCAGCACGACACCGGCGACGCGCAACGCGATGTCGAGTTGGTCGTACAGCAAGCCGCCGAGTGCTGATGCGGTTGCCCCCAAGATGGTGAACACGATCGTGAACCCGGCGACGAAACCGAACGCGCCGAGGATCCTCGCTCGCGGTGGAGGTCCGGCGAGGCTGCCGTCGGTGGCTGAGACAGCGGCGAGGTAGCCGGGCAGGACCGGCAGGACGCACGGGCTGCTCGCCGAGACGACACCGGCTGCGATCGCAGCGAACGGGAGCAGTACACCGTTCATGGGTGCCCCGAGACAACAGGCCGCGGCAGTCGTCGCCGGATGATGACGAGCGCGATGGTTGCGATGATGCCGACAGCGATCGAAGTCCGGTGCTGCCGCGTCAACCCGTTGCCGATGTGGGGAAGCCAGATCGAGGCGATCGAGCGAATGATCGCGATGCTCAACAGCGCCACCACGACGACTTCCACGTCGGGCATTCCGCGTCGGTGCCACCGACGGCCGACCATCGCTGCTCCGCCTGCGGTCGCAGCTACCACGAGTCCGATCGGGAACATCCGCTCCACCAGACCGCCGGGCCGCAATCCGATGCTGCTCAACGGACCCGGGCAGCCGTCGCGAAGTATGCACGTGGCTTCGAAGCAGGCCCACGCGACCAGCGCCGGCGCGGTGATGGCGGCCAATCGGCAAAGTGGGACTACCTCGTCATGGCGGGCGCGGAAGGCGATCCAGACCAGGCCGGCGGCGACGCCGGGCCAGAACTCGACACCGCTACGGATGATCATCAAATCGCTGAGGCTGGTGAGCGAACCAGGGTCGTCGAGCGCCAGCGCGGTGAGCCGACCGACTGCGAGCCCGACGAACAAGGCGCCGATGGAGACGTCGAAGACCCCAGACGCTGCGGCCGACGAGGGCCAAGGTCGCACGAAGACGGACGGGACGATCAGCATGATCACGATCGTCGCCAACAGGCCGACGTCGATCACGCTCGGAGATCTTCGAGAACGGCCGCCAGACGCTGTTCGGTCAGACCGCCAACGATCGTGGTGCGTAGCGTGCCGTCCGCGCCGAACACGTAGGTGGTAGGAAAGCCGCGCAATCCGAGCCGGGCACGGATCTCGCCCGAGCTGTCGAACACGTTGGGATAGCTGACGTCGAACTCGTCCATGAACGCCAGCGAGTTGGCGGCGACATCTTTGGAGGCCACTCCGAGGATGACGACTTCGCTACTGTGCGCCCGCCAGGTTCGCTGGAGGAGCGGTGTTTCGGTCCGGCACGGTGAGCACCATGATGCCCAGATATTGACAATCACCGGGGTGCCGCGGAGCCCGACCAACACGCCCTCGAAGTCGTCTGCCGACAACTCCGTCAGCTTGCCAGCGTCCGGGAGAGCGACCGGCGAACCGG
>JANNQK010000214.1:0-6544 GCA_031400715.1 Actinomycetes bacterium
CTGATCGAGGAAGGCGAGCGACTCCGGTGCCGCCTGCCACGCAGCCAGTTCGAGGGCGAGGCCGGCCAGGTCGACCTGGGTGATCTCGGCTGGGAGGTGGGCGAGGCGCGTGTTCTGCTCGAGCTTGCTCCACAGGCGATAGCACGCGCCGGCCTCGGTGCGTCCGGCGCGGCCTGCTCGCTGGTCGGCCGATGCCCGACTCGTGGACACCGTGGTGAGCCGGGTCATGCCCGAGCGCGGGTCGAAGCGCGGCACTCGGGCAAGGCCTGCGTCGACCACCACGCGCACGCCCGCGACGGTGAGCGACGACTCGGCGATGTCGGTGCTCAGGACGACGCGCCGTCGCCCCGCTGGAGATGGCATCAGCGCCCGGTCCTGGTCGGCGAGTGCGAGCGCTCCCGCGAGCGGGCGGATGTCGACGTGGTCGCCGACGCGGGACACGAGTTCGTTCTCCACCCGGCGGATCTCGCCGATGCCTGGAAGGAACACCAGGATGTCTCCGGTCTCGTCGCGCAGTGCGATGAGCACCGCGTCGACCACGGCCTGCTCGATCCGGACACCCTTCGCGAGCGGGAGCGACCGGATCTCGACCGGGTACTCGCGGCCGGCGCTCTCGATCACCGGTGCCGGCTGGTCGTGGCCGAGCAGTTGGACGAGTTTGCGCGTGTCGGGCGTGGCCGACATCGCGAGGATCCGCAGGTCGGGTCGCAATGCCGCCCGCACGTCGAGGGCGAGGGCGAGTCCGATGTCGGTGGGCAGGTTGCGTTCGTGCACCTCGTCGAAGATCACGATGCCGACGCCCGGCAGTTCGGGGTCGTGCTGCAGCCGTCGGGTGAGCACGCCTTCGGTGACGACCTCGATCCGTGTGTGCTCACCGATGTGCCGCTCGTCGCGTGTCTGGTAGCCGACGGTGCGACCGACCGGCTCGCCGAGCAGGCTCGCCATTCGCTGTGCCGCAGCCCGCGTGGCCAGGCGGCGTGGCTCGAGCATCACGATCCGACGATCGCCCAGCCACGGCTGGTCGAGCAGCCAGAGGGGGACGACGGTGGTCTTGCCCGCGCCGGGCGACGCGACCAGTACGGCCGCGAACTGCTCGGCGAGGGCGATCGCGAGCGACGGGAGCGTGGCGACGACAGGGAGGTCGGCGACCGACGCAGGGATCGGCACCGGTGGGGCTCGGGCTCAGCCCGCCAGCGCGGGCGTTCCGTGGAACGGGCCGGGATCGCCGGCAACGGGCATGTTCGGACGGGACCATGCACACGAGGTCGCGATCGCGTCGGCAACCGTGCGCCATTCGGCAGAGTTCCAACCCTCGGCCGCGGCCGTGACGGTGCCGTCGGTGCGGATGAACACGAACGCAGGCACCTGGCCCAGGCCCAGGCTCTTCACGAACGATCGGTCTGCATCGCAGTACACCAGGAAGTCGTCGGCGATGGGGCCGAGGAACGACCGAGCTTCGGCTCGAGTGCAGGTGAGCACGAAGTTCACCCGTGCGTCGGAGCCGCGGAAGTTGTCGAGGATGCGGATCGCCGTCTTCAGGATCCAGGCGCTCTCGTTGGTGAACGGATCGAGGACCACGCTCGCCAGGTGGAACGTGGTGAGCCACTCGGACAGGGGGCGGGCGTCACCGTCGAGCGAGGTGAGGACGACGTCTGGCGAAGGGTTCACGGCCACGGCCGACAAGCTACCAAGCCGACCCCTCACCCCCCCAGCTCATGCCCATCCCACCCGAGTCCCACACCCCAACCCGAGTCCCACGCCCCAACCCGAGTCCCACGCCCCAACCCGAGTCCCACGCCCCAACCCGAGTCCCACGAGGTCGAACCGAGTGCCACGATCCACCCCGGGGTGCAACGTGGCACTCCGATGTCACGCGTCGAGCCCGTCGGCAGCGTTTCATCAGCAATGATGACCCGAGTGGCTCCAAGTCCGACCACCTTCGACGTCGACCATCAGGGGCCGAAGCCTCGGCGCCCTCGCTGGCCCGCCGTCGCGCTCGTCGGCGCCGCCGCCGCGATCGCTGTCGCGACGGTGGCGATCCGTGACACCGACCCATCGCGGGCGGTCGGCCCACCGGACACCGTGGCGACGGTGGACACCCCGAACCCGGGCACCACAGGACCCGGCACCGCAATCGCCCCCGATTCGACGGCGAGCGATCCCGGAGCGACTCCCGACCTCGAGTTCGACTGGGCCGACGAGATCTCCGTCGTCGTGCGCACCAATGATCGGGTTGCGGTCTTGCACGGTGATGGTTCGGCAGACTGGTACGACCCTGGTGTCGTGTCCGGCACTCGTGCGTGGCAGGTGGGCGGGCGACTGATCGGGGGAGCTCCGATGGATCTGGTGGAGGTGGCCAACTTCCACCAGATCGCGGACACCTTGGGACCTGAGATGAACCTCGTCGAGGCGTTCACGCCGGGCGGCGACGGCCGCTACTTCCTCCTCATTCGAGATGGCCGGGCCGTTCCGCTCCAGGCAGAGCGGTTGACGTTGGGCGCCGACCGGCTCGTCGGTCAGGTGGTCACCTCGAGTGGGTGGCGTCCGGTGGCGTACACCCTCGACGGCACAGAGATCGACTCGTTCATCGCGGACATCGGCATCGGCGATCAGTCCGCCCTCTGCGACTGTCCGAGGCTGTTCTCGATCAGCCCGACCGACATGACGCTCGCATGGGTTGACGGCGACGAGCTCGTCACGATCGTTGCCGGCGTCGCTCGGCGCTACGCCCTCTCGGACGGATTCAAGATCATCGACATCGATCTCACCGACGAGGCGGTCGTACTGAATCGTGCTGCTGGGGCGGCCACCCTGGTCGACCTCCGCGACGGCACGTCGACCAAGCTGCCACTCGAGGGGTACGCGACGGTGGCTATCGGCGTCGACCCGAGCACTCCAGTCGGTGTGACGACAACGATCCTCGAACCGGATGCAGCGCCGCCACCGCAGTTGCCGGAAGATTTCACCTGGATCGTCCAACTGCCGGAGGGGATCCGCTCCGTGGGAGGGGCCGATCCGTCGGATCCGATCCCGGACACCACGCTGTCGGGCAACCGCGAGACGCTGGCTTTCACCGACGGTGCCGGAGGTGTTGTGTACCAACGGCGCGATGGCCCGTGGATGCACTGGACGGGCTTCGACAATCCCGTGGTGGAGTTGTTCGCCGCACTGGACTTCGCCGGTCCGATGAATGTCCTCGACGTCGCGATGGTCGATGGTGAGCCGATGGCACTGATCTCGGTGGCAATCGGATGCAACGCGCCGGAAACACCCGCCGACTGCGAGGTGCGCGGGTACGTGATGCCGTTCGGACAGGGCTCCACGACCGTGTCGCTCGGCGTGATCGGGGGCTGGGAGTTCGGCAGCGAACTCAGCTTGGGTGAGGGGTTGGTCATCGGCTGGGAGCACAACCTGGCGTCAACCGCCCCCGTCGCACTCCGTCTCGATGGTTCTCAGTCGGAAGTGTTCGTCGAACGTGGAATGGACGTCTGGTACGGCGACTGTCGCGTCGGCGCGGCGTGTCCGCGGGAGTTCACCGTGTCGCACGACGGAACCAAGGTGGTGTGGATCGACGACGGCGGCAGTCTCGTGGTTGCGGCGCCAGGGAGGGCTGCCGACGACGTGCGGGTGCTCGACGGCTTCGTCGGTTGGGATGTCGTCGATGTGTCGGGTGACTTCATCGGTTTGCGCAGTCCCGACATGACGTCGGTCATCGGTGGCGTCGATGACCTGGGCGTTGCGACCATCTACCCCGTCGAGGGGCGGTTTCTCGGGTTCCGGAACTGACAGGCCGAGCGCACGACCTCGAGTGAGCCAGGGGCACCCGAGTGCCACGATCACCCCGGGGTGGCGGCTGGCACTCGGTTCGACCTCGTGGGACTCGGGTTTGGGGTGTGGGACTCGGGTTGGGGTGTGGGACTCGGATGGTGGGGTCGGCAGTGCGGGGGCGCAGGTTCGCCACTAGGTTCGCGACGTGCATCCGATCGAGCGGCTCAGATACGTGGCCCGGGCGTCAGGCGGCGATCAGCGGATGCTCGTGCGCGAGACGGCCGGCGCGCTGCGCGGTCTCCAGTTCGAGCAGGCCGGGCTGGTGATCGCCTGTCGGCGGATCGTCGAGCGGCACCCGACGAGCGGCCCGCTGTGGTGGTTCTGCTCGTCGCTGCTCACGTCGGCGCGACCGTTCGACGCGGCCTACGAGCTCGCGGCCGAGGTGGAGCACGACCCCACGCCCGACCATCTGTTCGACCTCCTGCCCGACGATGCCACCGTGTGCGTGGTGGGCTGGCCAGATCTGATCGGCGACGCGGTCATGCGTCGAGGCGACATCCGAGTGCTCGCCATCGATGCCGACGACCAGGGCAACTCGTTCGTTCGTCGGTTGCAGCGGGCGGACATCGATGCCGAGATCGTGCCAGCGGCAGGTATCGCCGCAGCGGCCGTTGCGGCCGACATCGTGCTGGTGGAAGCGATGGCCACCGGCACCGATGAGATCCTCGCGACGACGGGTTCGCGGGCGCTGGCGAGCGTGGCCTATTGCAGCGAGGTGCCGACGTGGCTGGTTGCTGGCCGCGGCCGCCGGCTGCCACAGGGGCTGTTCACGACGATGGCCACCCGGATCGCCGATGTGCGGGTCGCCTGGGACGCCGATGCCGAACCGATGCCGCTCGCTCTGTTCGGCTCGGTGGTCGGCCCGAACGGTGCGTTCGATGCAACAGAGCCCGACCTGCTCGCTCCTGAATGCGGGATGGCTCACGAACTGGTGAAGCGATCGCCCATGTGACGTTGGGGTCGCGTCGCGGCAGGATCGACAGCGCTGGGCCGCGGCAGCACCACGTCAGCGTTGCCCGGAGCGGCTCGGCTGCAGGTTCGCGGCTTCCGCCAGCCGACCGGCGACGCGATGCTCGGTCGTCGGCACCAGGCCCACCGTGACCCGGATGTGCGGGTCGTCGGTGCGCACCTGGAACGGGGCCCCCGGCGCGGCGCCGATGCCCTGTGCCGCAAGGGTGAGCAGCGCGGCCCGTTCGTCGCGAACGCGCATCCACAGGTTGATGCCATCGGTGCCGGTGCACGGCACGCCATGCGCATCGAGCACCGACGCCACCGCCGCTCGCCGGGAGGCGTACTCCTCGCGGGCGGCGGCGACTGCGGCGAGGGTGGTCGGATCGTCGAGCATCTCCAGCAGCACGGCTTGCAGGATGCGGCTGCTCCAACCGGGGCCCAGCAGCCGCCGGTTCGCGACGGAGGTGATCACCTCGCCGGCACCGCCCACCGCGGCGAGTCGCAGATCGGGCCCGTGGCTCTTGGAGTAGCTCCGAATGTGAACCGTACGGGTCGGTAGCCAGTGTCCGAAGCTGACGAGCCTGCCGCTGGCGATGTCGCCCGAGTGATCGTCCTCGACGATGATCGGACGTGTCTCGTGGCGCGCCAACAGGTCGGCGAGAACCTTGGCCCGCTTGCGACTCATCGTCACACCGGACGGGTTGTGCGCCCGTGGCTGGCAGAACACCGCGGATGGACGAAGATCGAGCGCTGCAGCGAACTGCTCCGGCTTCATGCCCTCGTCATCGAGATCGACGCCGATCATCTCGGCCCCGAGTTGTTCGAGCAGGTCGAGCAACGGCGGAAAGGCAGGGTGTTCCACGATCACTCGATCACCGAGCCGAACCACCACCTGGGCCACCCGGTCGAGTGCGTCCATCGCGCCATCGACCACCGTGAGTTCTTCGGGAGCGAAGGGCCAGCCGGATCGCAAACGGTCGCCGAGCTCGGGGAGCACCGGCTGATCGAGGTAGCTGGACGTGAGCGCCTGGCCGCTCACCCTGGCGATCACCGGGCCGAGATCCGGCAGCAGCGTGGGATCAGGCGTGCCGGTGGACAGGTCGAGTGCGAAGTGACCCGGCCCTTCGGTGACCCTCCGGTAGCGACGCGGCGAACCAGGGCCGGTGGGTTGACGGACGAACGTTCCCTGTCGGCCGCGCGCATCGATCGCGCCCACCAGTGCGAGCGTCTGCCACGCCTCGCTGACCGTGGTGGGAGAGACACCCAGCTGCTTCGACAGCTCGCGCACCGTGGGCAGACGGTTGCCAGGCTGCAGCTCACCCGATGACACCAGCCGTCCGATCGCGGCGGCGATGCCCTTCGCGGAGCGGTCGCCGATGCCGTTCGAGATCACCGATGTCAGGTCCACGAGCGACCTTTCCCGCCGAACCTGTGAACGGCGTGTGACGGTTTGTACGGGCACAATATAGGCATTGTCAGTACGTTGGTGGAACATTACGATCCGCCGCATGAGCGACACGTCGACGGGGGGCCGCACCGTTCGCGCGGCACTGGTGCAGACCGACTGGCCGGGCACGAAGGCCGAGATGATCGACAAGCACGAGCAGTACGCCCGTGACGCTGCCGCTCAGGGTGCCCAGGTGATCTGCTTCCAAGAGCTGTTCTACGGGCCGTACTTCTGCCAGGTGCAGGACGCCGAGTACTACGAGTACACCGAGTACATCCCCGACGGCCCGACCACGCAGCGGTTCATGGCTCTGGCCAA
>JANNQK010000215.1:0-20757 GCA_031400715.1 Actinomycetes bacterium
CTTCTGCGGCCGACGCCGCGCACCACTCGTAGAAGTCATGCTCCATCCTCGTTTCCAAGGTCAGGAGCACCCGCGGATCCCAGACCGAATCACCATATAGCGATCCACGCGATCGGCCCGGGGAGCGCCGATTGCCCTGATATGGCGCTCCTGTGCAAGCTGGCAAGAACATCGTGCATGCAACGCGGGGGCGACGTCGTCAATCTCGCGACGCACCACTAGCAGACGGGCGAGGTTGCTGCCCGGTAGAGGTACCACTACCGAGAGGTCGGCCTGTGGCTGACCTACCCCCGGTGGACCGGCTCGTCAAGAACCTCACCGATCCGAACTAGAAGACGGGGCGCGCCCCACGCCACGAACAAGAAGGGCCGGCGACCTGCATTCCTGCAGGTCACCGGCCCTTTCTTACGGTCGGGCTGGGGAGATTTGAACTCCCGACCCCTTGTCCCCCAGACAAGTGCGCTAACCAAGCTGCGCTACAGCCCGTATGTCTCCGCTCGATCCGTCACCGGTCTCACGGCCTCAAGATGCTACCGGTCAGAAGATCAGCTGTACTACTCGCCAACCGAGGTACACGACCAGCAGCACCATCATCAGCTTGAAGTGCCATGGCGCCTTCACGTCGTCCACGTCGCCATCGGGGCCGGCGGCGAGCTTCTTCAGGTCGAGCGTGCGGCTGGTGATCGTGGTGACCGGCTGGGGCTTGTCCACCACTCGACCGCATGTCGGGCAGGTGCCATCGTCGTTCATCGCCGATGGCGTCCAGTACTTGGCGCAGTCCTCGCAGAACGGCATCGCTACTCCGTGCGCTTCCGAACCCGCAGCTTGAGGGGGGTGTTTCCGAAGTCGAACGCCTCGCGAATGCTGCGCTCGAGGTAGCGCATGTAGGTCGACGGGAGTTCGCGGTTGACGAACAGCGTGAACGTGGGCGGGTCGGTGGCACCCTGCACCGCGTACAACACCTTCAGCCCATGGCCGGCTGGTTGCTTCTGCTGCGCGGCGGCGATGACCTTGTTGACGTCGCGGGTGGGCACACGGCGGTGGTACTGGGTGATCGCGTCCTGCAACAGAGGACGCAACTTGTGAACGCCTTTGCCGGTGAGCGCCGAGATCTTCACGATCGGCGCTTCGCCCACGAAGCTCAGTTTGCGCTGCACCTCTGCCTGGATCTCCAGGCGGTGTTCGGCATCGTCGATCATCTCCCACTTGTTGAGCATGATCACGATGGGACACCCACTGGCATCCACCCGTTCGGCCAGACGCTGATCCTGACCGGTGACACCTTCGGTCGCGTCGATCACCAGCAAGGCGATGTCGGCGTCATCGATCGCACGAAGCGCCCGCACCATCGAGTAGTACTCGGCCGAATCGTCGATCTTGCCGCGCTTGCGCATGCCGGCGGTGTCGACGAACACGATCGGTCCGTCGGGCGTCTCGACCAGGGTGTCGATCGCATCGCGGGTGGTACCCGCCATGTCGTGGACGACGGAACGATCCTCGCCCACCAGCCGGTTGAACAGCGTGCTCTTGCCCACGTTCGGCCGGCCGACGATCGCCACGCGCGGCGGCGGCTGGTCGATCGGGTTCCACAACGGGTCGCCGGCCTCGCTGTAGGCCATCTCCGGCGAGTCGTCGGGTTCGTCGGTCGGGATGCGGGCGATGATCTCGTCCAGCAGATCGCCTGCCCGACGGCCGTGAAGGGCGCTGACCGCATGCGGATCGCCGAGGCCGAGACCGAGGAAGTCCCACCGATCGGCTTCGCGGCGGTCGTTGTCGGCCTTGTTCGCGACGACCAGGATGGGAACCTTCGCCTTGCGCAGCCAGTTGCCGATCACCATCTCGTCGTCGGTCATGCCGACCGACGCGTCCACGAGGAACAGCACGAGGTCGGCCTGTCGAACGGCAGCTTCCACCTGACGCGACACCTTCTCTTCGAGGGCATCGCCGTCGGGCGACCATCCTCCGGTGTCGACGAGGGTGAAACGGTTGCCGAGCCATTCGGCCTCGGCCTCGTTGCGGTCGCGGGTGATGCCTGGTCGGTCCTCGACGATGGCCACCTGCGAACCGACGATCCGGTTGAACAGGGTGCTCTTGCCCACGTTGGGGCGACCGACGATGACGACCGTGGCCAGCTTGTGCGGCTCGCTCGAAGCCGCGCCGGAACTCGGGGTGGCGCCGATGTCGGAGGTGGGATTGATGTGATCGCTCATGTGGCGGGCTCCAGTGCGGCGCGAAGGGCGAGGCCGTCGGTGGCCACCACCTCGACGGGTCGAGGCAGGTCGGCAGGGGTGGTGCCGTCGAGGAATCGTCCCTCGCTGAGGCACACGTCGGGAATCAGATAGCGGTGACCGACCGGCTGATCGGCGAGGACACGGCTGATGTCGGCACCGACCATCAGTCCGGTGACCGCTGTGTTGCCGCCGAAGAACTCGTTGACCACCGGGATGACACGCACATCGGCACGACCGAGCGATTCGATCAGTGGGCCGACCACCAGCGCGCCGAACTCTCCGGTGAGCACACCGATCGGGGCGTTTCGCCGAGGTGACAGGGTGATGTTCGAGCCATCGCTACGCGACCGAAGGCCCGTGTATGCGGCAGGGTTCGGCGGCGGGGTGTCGACCGCGGCGAAGAACCCGCTCTGCACTCCCGTCGGCGCCTCGACCAGGCCGTTGAACTCCAGATGGAACGTTCGAGCCATGCCGATGCCGTCCTCGTGCATGGCGAAACCCTCGTATGCCTCGGCGTCCGGGAACGGTCGGCCCGTCATCAGGTAGTACTCGTCGGCAGCGAACGCCATCCGGCGGCCGAGCACGCGGAGGAAGATGTCCTGCCAGTCGTGGACGGCGTCGAGCACGGCGTTGGCCTCGCTGAGGGTGTGCAAGCGCATCGACGACTCGTTGTTGAACCGACTGATGCCCAGCGGAACCACCGCGATCGACTCGAGTTCGGGATACTTGTCCAGCACATCGGCGAACGTTCGATCGAGTGCAGCGCCATCGTTCACCCCGGGGCACAGCACGATCTGTCCGCGCACGGCGATGTCGTGATCGAGGAGCGCCCGCAACCAGCGAAGGCTCATCCCTCCCCGCGGGTTCTTCAACATCCGCGAACGCAGCTCGGGGTCCGTGGCGTGGATGCTCACGTTGAGCGGCGACAGCCGCTCGGTCACCACCCGCTCGAGATCGGCCTCGGTGAACCGGGTGAGGGTGGTGAAGTTCCCGTACAAGAAGCTGAGCCGGTAGTCGTCGTCTTTCAGGTACAGGCTCTTCCGCATGCCCTTCGGCAGCTGATAGATGAAGCAGAACTCGCAGTGGTTGTCGCACGTGCGAACACGATCGAACACGGCGCTCGACACTTCTGCACCCAGCGGCTCGCCCGCACGCTTGGCCACGTTGACCGTCTGCACCAGTCCACCGCGGCGCAGCTCGATCTCGAGATCGGCTTCGTCGACGAGGAAACGCCACTCGATGATGTCGCGGGGCACCTGACCGTTGAGCGCGACGATCTCGTCACCTGCGCACAGGCCCGCCGCTGCTGCGACGGAACCTGCAGCGATGCTGACGACCACCGGAGCTGACACGACCATCGAGGCTATCGGCGTGGAGAGCAGGCTCCCGGTGTGCTCGGCCAGGCGGTGTGACCATCGCCTGATCGGTGCAACCCAGCTCCGGGGAGCGCGCCGGTAGGGTTGCGGGGTGGACGTCGACCGGGTGCTGCTCGCCGAACCTCGCGGGTTCTGCGCAGGCGTCGAGATGGCGATCAAGGCGCTGGCCTGGATGGTGCGCACTTTTCCTGCGCCGGTGTACTGCTACCACGAGATCGTCCACAACCGAATCGTCGTCCAGCGGTTCGAAGACCTCGGGGTGATCTTCGTCGACGACCTCGATGAGGTGCCGCAAGGCAGCCCGATCATGCTGTCGGCGCACGGATCTGCACCTGAGGTGGTCGAGATCGCTCGGGCTCGGGGCAGCTACGTCGTGGATTCGGTGTGTCCGCTGGTCACCAAGGTGCATCACGAGGTGAAGGTGCGAGCCGGGAAGGGCTTCCGAATCGTGTACGTCGGCCACGAGGGCCATGAGGAAGCGGTCGGCACGATGGCCGTCGCTCCCGATTCGATCAGCCGGGTCGAGAGCGTCGCCGAGGTGGACGCACTCCCCCACTTCGACGAGCCGGTGGCCCTCCTCGCCCAGACGACGCTCTCGCATCGAGACTGGGAGGGGGTGGCCGAGGCAGTGAAGGTGAAGTACCCCGGCACCTGGACTCCAGGCCGCAGCGATCTGTGCTTCGCCACCACCAATCGTCAGTCGGCATTGATGGCCATGGCGGACCGGTGCGATGCGATCGTCGTGATCGGGTCGTCGAACTCGTCGAACACCCGGGCACTCGAGCAGCTCGCGATCGAGTCCGGTGTCACTCGGGTGTACCGCGTGAACCACGCGTCCGAACTGCCCGACGACCTGACCGGCACGGTCGGCGTCACCGCAGGGGCGTCGGCCCCCGAGGAACTCGTGGCGGCGGTCATCGCCCGGCTCGCACCCCGAGATGGTGTCGAAGATGTGCGGGTGACCGAGGAGGACGAGTACTTCCCACCGCCGCGCAACATCCGCGAGTTGCAGTCGGCGATCGGCGTTGCCATCGCAACGATGCTCGGGGCCGATCCAGGCACGGTCGCGCTCGTCGATGACCGCCACCGCGCGGCAAGCGACGTGCTCGACGCCCTTCGGAAGGGATGATCGAACGGGTCGCGTCACCCGCAAGCGCCCTCCACGAGGGGCGACCAGCCTGAAGTGAGTTGGTTACGGTGGCCGGGTGATCTCGCCGACGCTCGACACCTTTCGCCTCTTCCTGCACTCGCTCGCCGCCGCCATCTGGGTCGGCGGCCAGTTCGCACTCGCCGGGGTCGTCCCGGTGCTGCGCAAGGAGGCGCCTGAAAGCACCAAGGCTGTCGCTCGTGCATTCGCCCGTCTGGCCTGGCCGGCGTTCGCCGTGCTGGTGCTGACCGGCATGTGGAACCTGGTCGAGGTCGACATCGCCGACACCGACACCTCGTACCAGATCACCGTGTTCGTGAAGGTGCTGGTCGCGCTCGTTGCGGCGACTGCCGTCGCCATCCACTCGATCGGAAAGAGCAGGCTCGCGCTCGCTCTCGGCGGAGCGGTCGGTGCACTTGCGTCGCTGGCGGCGCTGTTCCTCGGCATCCTCTTGCGCACCGGCCGATGACCGTGACCGACGTGAGCGCAGCCCGGTTGGAGGGCGTCTGGGCCCGACACGCCGTCGCTCACGCCGAGGCGCTGCGCGCTGCTGATCCGTCGTGGGGCACCACTTGGTTCGAGCTCGCCGACGGGCTCGTGGTGTTGCAAGGAGCGGGTCTCTACGTCAACCGCGCACTTGCACTCGGTCTCACCGCCGACGTCGGGGCGACCGAGCTCGACGAGCTCGTGCAGCGCAGCCGATCGGTCGGAGTGCCGGCCGCGGTGGATGTCGTGCCGGACACCAGTCGCCGGCTCCGCGAACTCCTGGGTGCTCGTGGAGCGACGCCGACGGGAATCGTCACGGTGATGACGTTGGCACTCGACGCCGCACGCGACGAGGGAAGCGATGCCGTCGGGCGTGCCCCTCTCTGCGTGGGCACGCGCACTGTCGGGTCCGACGACGTCCGCCTCTGGCAACAGCTCACCGCCGGCGGTTGGGGCCACGAATCCCTCGACCGACGCCGGGCGAGCGACGCCTACGCAGCTGCGGCCTTCGCCACGGAGGGCGAGACCCTCGTCATCGCCACCGATCGCGAGGACGGGCGACCGCTCGGGTGCGCCTCACTGGCCGTGCGCGAGGGCGTGGCGACGCTCGGCGGGATGTCGACCCTGCCTGCCGAACGCGGGCGTGGCGTTCAGCGTGCACTGGTCGCCGATCGCCTGCGGCGGGCCCGCCTTGCGGGCGCCACCATCGCAACGTGCAGCGCCGTGGTCGGTGGCGCGAGCGAGCGCAACCTGCTCCGCTTGGGCTTCGTCGCCGCGTATGCGAAGTCGACCCTGACCATTGCGCTGCCCTGACCAACCGCGGTGCGAGATGTGAGCAGACCCGCCGAGCAAACCGAGACGCGACGCGCTACCAGCCGTTCGTGCCCGGATCGCCCTTGAAGGGGCCGACGACGGCGTCGGTGATCCAGCCGCCGTAGAAACCGCCGGCCTGGACGCGCACCTGCTCATCGCCGACGAAGCAGGCGTCCATCGGCGAGGGATAGAAGGCCACCATCCGGGCGAGCGAGGCATACGCGTCGACCGGCGTCGGGTATGTCCAGGCGGCGCCCACCGCCACGCGGCCGCCAGCGGTCACGTCGAAGTAGCGGGCGACGCCCTTCCACTCGCAGCGGCTCACCCCCGCCGCAGGCACGAGCGCACCGGCGACGACGTCGTCGATCGGCAGGTAGTAGTTCGGTGGGTGGCTGGTCTCGAGCACCCGCACGCCCCGGACCGTGTCGGCCACGGTGACGCCACCGTGCACGACGCGCAGCCTGGCAGCGACCGGCTCGAGCCGCGGCGGCCGAGGGTAGTCCCAGACGGACTCCTGGCCCGGCCGCGGGACGATCGGAACGGGGCGGCCGCGCATGCCCCCAGCGTACGCCACGGCACCGTGATGAGCATCGGGGAGCCCCACTCAGTTGCGGGGCACTTCACTCCACGGCTTGTCACGGTCGACGCGGACGTCGCCGGGGAGGCCGAGCACCCGCTCGCCCAGGATGTTCAGCATCACCTCGGTGGTGCCGCCCTCGATCGAGTTGGCTCGACTGCGCAAGAACGCCTTCTGGAGCGTGTCGAAGCCCATCGCCGTCTCGGGGCGCAACATCTCGTAGCTGCCGTACAACATGCCATCGGCACCCAGGAGGTCCATCACCTTCGCGTAGATGTCCTTGTTCAGGTTGGCCGAAGCCATCTTGCCGATCGATCCTTCGGGACCCGGATCGCCCATCTTGCGGTTCTGGTTGGCGCGGATGTTCGTGAGGCGAAGCACCTCTGCACGGCTCCAGAGCTGCATGACCTCGTCGAGGGTTGAAGCGTCCTTGCGCTCGGCAGGCAGCTTGTCCCAGGTGCTCGTGAGGGCCTGGATGGTGCCGGAGCCCTTCTGCGGAATCGTGCCGCCGATCGACACTCGCTCGTTCATCAACGTGGTGAGCGAGACGCGCCAGCCGTCGCCGGGGCCGCCCAGCATCTCGCTGTTGGCGATGCGGGTGTCGGTGAAGTACACCTCGTTGAACTCGGCCTCACCCGTCATCTGGCGCAGCGGACGCACCTCGACGCCCGGTCCGTGCATGTCGACCACGAACGCGGTGAGGCCGGCGTGCTTGACCGCCTCGGTGTCGGTGCGAACGACGAGCAGACCCCAGCGCGACAGGTGCGCAAGGGTGGTCCACACCTTCTGGCCGTTGACGATCCACTCGTCACCGTCGCGCACACCCCGGGACGACAGGCCGGCGAAGTCGGAGCCCGAACCGGGCTCGCTGAACAGCTGGCACCACACCTCTTCGCCGGTGAACAGCGGGCGGAGGTATCGGGCCTTCTGCTCCTCGCTGCCCCACACCGCGACGGTGGGTCCGGTCATGCCGTGCCCGATCGGGTTGCGATACATGGGGTTCGGCGCGCCCTGCGCGTACACCCGCTCGTTCACCACCTTCTGCAGCTTGGGGTTCACGCCCAAGCCGCCGTGGCCCTCGGGGAAGTGCACCCACGCGAGTCCCTTGTCGAACTGGGCACCGAGGAAGTCGGTCGGCGCGGTGGTCTTGGGCGGGAACTCCGCCAAGAGCTGATCGACGAGGTCTGCGACGCGCTGTTCGTCGGCGGTGAGCGTTTCGGTGACGGTCATGGATGATCCCCTGTCGACGGTGTGGATGCCGGACCGGCCTCACTGCCGGTCTCCTACGTGCCAGGCGACGTTACTGGCACTGTGCAACCACTGCGCAACCGTGGTCGAAGGCATTGGGACGGATCTCGTTCGTCGCCACTCCTCGCCGATGTTGCGGGAACACCCCGAGTGCGATCGTGCGTCAACGGCGGCGGAGTGCGATCCCGGACATCTGCTCGATCACATCGAGCGACGCCATGCCCCGATCGGCATCGAGGTCGAGGACCAGATCGAGAAAGGCCCACGCGACCTCCACCTGGGCCCGCATCAGATCTCGCCACGACATCGTTCCCGTGGTTGCAGCCTCGGCGGAGGTGGCAGCCAGATATTGCCGCACGATGTCGGGGATGCCCTCGACGTGCTCGGCCAACTCGGCGTAGAGCGCGATGTCGCTGATCGCCTGATGCCCTGCGCCGGCGAGGTCGAGCCGCCACGTGGGCGTACCGCGCACCAGTGCCCAGGGTCGGTCGGCGTCGGTGGCAGGCGGTGTCGACCGGTCGTCGTCGGACACCACCAGCAGCGTCGGCGTCGTGACCCGTCCGAGCAGTGCGTCGCTGACGGTTCGGGTGTACGGCTGGAAGCAGACCACCGCGTGCACCCGGTCATGAGCTGCCACGCCGCGGGCACCGGCGACGGTCGCCAGTGCCGTGTAGGCACCGTAGGAGTGGCCCATGATCACCACGCGCTCGTGATCGACAGCATTCAGCACCCCCACGCCGATCGACGGGTGCCCGTGCACCATCGCATGCACCAGCAGGTGGGCATCCGCCACCCGGTTCACCTCGTTCGTACGATCATCCGCATTGGTGCCCAGCAACCAATCGCTCAACGCATCGCCGGGGTGATCGCAGGCGACCACGATCGAACCGCGAGCCGCGAGCGCTTCGCACACCAGGGAGTACGCAAAGCGCGTTCCCGTGCGACCGTGGCTGAACACGATCAGTGGGAACTTCCCCGCGCGCGCAGGTGGTTCGTGCAGCGCTCCGGCCGACTCGAACGACACCCCGGGGAACAACACGTAGCGAGACCTCAACAGCGCGGTGAGGTCGTCGTCGGCTGGGTCGAGCGCGGGATACCACAGGTCGACCCCCAGGAGTCGGCCGTCGCGCGCCGGATCTGCCAGCAGCGTCGAGTGGCGACCGACCACATGATGTTGCGGTTCGAGCGGAGGTCGTGCGGAGAGCTCGGGCACGGCATCGAGCCTACGGTCGCCGTCGGAGCACTCGCTGATCATCACCTATGGTCTGCGCGGACTGGGAGGTTTCCATGGCAATCAGGCGAGTCGTGACAGGTCACCGGGACGGCAAGGCGATCTTCGCGAGCGATGAGCACGTCGAACCGCTCACGCTGGCGCTGAGTCCCGGCGCGGAGTTCTTCCGGTTGTGGGGCGGTGACGAGGCGCCGACGTTCCCTGACGATGGCTCGCCCACACCACAACCGATGTACTTCCCGGCTGTCGGCGGCTACCGCTTCGGCATCTTCACGGTGCCGGCGGCAGGCGTCGCAACGACGAACGCCGATCTCGACGTCGAGGCGGGAGTGGTGGAGTTCGAGGAGAAGCTGCCGGGGCTCATGTCGCACATGGAGCCCGACAACCCGGGCATGCACACGACCGACACCATCGACTTCGAGGTCGTGCTCTCGGGTGAGGTGGTGCTCGAACTCGACGACGGTGTCGAGACCGTGCTGCGCGCCGGCGACACCGTGGTGCAGAACGGCACCCGCCACCGATGGAGCAACCGAGGCAACACGCCGGCCGTGCTGGCGGTGTTCCTGTGTGGAGCCCATCGGTCAGCCTGATTCCTCGATCGCGTGCGATGAACGATTCGTTCGAGTATCCGATGTCGCTGCCACTCGACGGACTGATGGGGCGACTGCGAAGGTGCCTTGGCCAGTACGAACCGTTGAAAGTGCGGCAGAGACTCGACGACCGCAGCGGTCATCGCCTCGTAGGCGCCTCGCTCGACGACGTTGCCGAACAGGGTCACATCCAACGCGGATGGCCACCCGCGGCGACGGTTGAGGATCAATGCCTCGCCCTTCACACCATTGAGCGCGGCGGCGCACACCGGAGCCACCTGTGGCCATCCGCGCACCTCTGCCTCGAACGCAGCCTGGCGGACCGCCGTCTGCGGGTGAGTGGCCAGGCTGCGCACCTCGCCGATCGACATGCGCTGCGGGCCGTCGGGCAGCTCCACATCGACGGCCAGCTGCGACGTGACGGCTGCGTGCAACTGGGTCCAGGCCATCGAGCCGATGGTGGACAGTTCGGCAGCGAGGTTCTCGTCCGACTCCGACATCTGGTGGGCGGCCCGAGCGGCGAGCCGCGACAGCGGACCCAGGTGTTCGGCCACCACGGTGCTCTCGGTGGCGAGACGGTCGACCCCCACCGCCGCGAGCCAGACCGCGAACCGGGCATTGAGGCTTCGATTGCGACCGATCAGGCCGCCGATGCGAGCGGCGAACCCCTGTGCACGTTCATCGGTGCTGTCAGAACGGATGTGGGCAGAGACGAAGGCCCAGAGCATGCGGCCCAGGTCATTGGAATCGTTCAGCGCAGCGATCACCTCGTCGGCTGCCGCCGACGCACCCTCGACGTCCACGGCGACGCCGTCCTCCCCCGAGGATGAAGGAATCGCGTGGATGTCGTGACGGTCGAAGATCTCGGCCAGTGAGTCGCCGTACGACATCAGACGCTCGAAGTCGGCGAGGAACGCGGGCGAGTCGAGCCCCGAGTAGAGGTCGGTGAGCGACCAGGTGGGAGGGCCGGCCGTCACGAGCCGCCACCCGGCAGCAGCGCGGCGAGGCCGCGCATCGCGGCCACGCGGAATGCTGCCTGGTCATGGGCGGTGGTGAGCTCGTCGTAGATGACCTCGTGTCCTTTGGCAACCGCCACGTCGCGGAAGTGGCGATTGGCAACCAGATGGCTGACACCCGGCGACAACGCCAACGGTGCGTCCTCCAGCCGCCCGATCTGTTGGTACAGCCGGAAGCCGGCAGCGGGTTCCACGGCCAGCCGGCGGGCGAGCCATTCGGGCGTGCCGTCGCGTTCGCAGCCGTACCAGAAGCTTCCCGAGATCGACAGCACGTTGCCGATCGCTCCCGGTTGCTCCATCGCCGTGTAGGTCGCCGCCAGGCCGCCCAGGCTGGCGCCGCCGAGCACGGTCGCTGCCGCAGACGGGTCGACCCGATACGCGGCGCGCAGGCGCGGCAGCAGCTCGGTCAGCAACAGACGGGCGTGCCCGGCGTTGCAGCTCAGCTCGCGCGTGCGGTCGGCCAGACCGCCCGAGCCGTGTGCCTCGTGCACGAACGCCACGACCGGCGAGGCGATGATCCGACGCTCGATCGCAGCGTCGAGGGCACGGGGCAGTTCGCCGAGGGTGACCCATGACGGCCCGTCGAGCAACACCACCAACGGATGCTGGTCGGCCTGCTCCGAGTAGCCGGGTGGCAGGTACACCGTCACGTCGCGCGTGTTCGCCAATTCGGTCGAGGTGAGCTCGAAGCGTTCCAGTTGACCGCTGGGACTCTGGTGGGGTTGGAACAACGAGGACCCATCGACGTCGCCGAGGTCGAGGATCGATTCCCACGACTCGGGTGGTGCATCGAGGCCGAACAGTGCAGCCGCCGGCCGAATCCGCGATGGGTTGGACGGATCGGCGAAGGATTGCCGTTGGGCCTGGACCATCAAGCGTTGCCAGCCGCTGTCATCCAGCTGACCTGCGTCGAGGAACGGATCGTCGAGGACGAAGCGGTAGCTGACCAACGCGTCGACCGGGCTCTGCACCACGGTCGTCCACACAGGTGAGGTGGCGATGCGTTGCATGACCACCGGCCGGCCGTCCCGGCTCGCGAGGCCGCACTGCAGTGAGACCGACTCGGCCTCACCCATCCACACGAAGGTGAGCTCGACGGTGCCATCGCCCATCTCACGGCGCAGCGGCCCGCCCGCCTCGTCGAGGGCGGCCTCGAGCTCGGCGACCGCCGTCGCTGAACACGAGTTGGCGATCACATCGATGAGCTGAGGATGCACCGGGTCTCCGATCGTGCGGTCGCAACGCATCGAAGGGTAGCGATCACCGGCCTGCGGGTCTTGTGCGATGCTCACGGGGAACTGGAGGGGCGGCCGACGATGAGCAGCTACGACGAGAACCTGACCGGCGAACGACCCACGTTTGTCCCGTACCTGGAGTACCCCCTACTGCCGGCTGAGTCCCGCCTCGACGTGTCACAGCCCATCGACCTCGCGACGCTCTGATCGCAGTGAGCCACACGCGCATCGTCACCGCCGAGGAGATCGCCGCCGTGCTGCCGCGCCTCGACCTCGTGGCGGCGATGGAGCGGGCGTTCGTCGCCCAGGCCGACGGCCGTGCGCAACTGTCAGCGGTGGGCGAACTGCTGTTCCATGCACCAGCAGGTGAGGCGCACATCAAGGCCGGCCACATCGCCGGTCAACCTGTGTTCGTGGTGAAGGTGGCCACCGGCTTCTACGAGAACCCGGCCCGCGGGCTGCCGTCCAGTTCCGGGCTGGTGGTGGTGCTCAGCGCCGACACGGGTGAGCCGGTGGCGGTGATGCTCGACGGCGGCAGGCTCACCGATCTGCGCACCGCAGCAGCGGGGGCGGTGGCGGCGAAGCACCTCGCCCCGACCCTCGTCAGTGCGATCGGCATCGTCGGCGCCGGCATCCAGGCCCGGTTGCAGGCCGACCTGTTGCGTTCGGTCACGAGTTGTCGCCGGGTGGTGTTGTTCGCGCGCCGCGCCGACGCCGCGCTCGCCTGTGCGCGCGACCTGCGCGCACTGGGGTTCGAGGTGGACCTGGTCGACTCGCCCGCCCAGGTCGCGGCTCGCGCGAACCTGATCGTGACGACCACTCCGGCCCGCACACCGTTGCTGAACCTGCACGACGTGCGGCCCGGGACACACGTCACGGCCATCGGTGCCGACACCCCGGGCAAGCAGGAACTGGACCCGCGGGTGATCACCAGCGCCGACCTGCTTGCAGTCGACGACCTCACCCAGTGCGAGACGCGCGGCGAACTGCAGCATGCGCACGACGGCTCGCTGCACCGGGATCGGATCGTCACCCTCGGCTCGATGGTCGCCGGGCGCAACCAGGGCCGCACCACCGACGCTCAGATCACCGTCGCCGACCTCACCGGAGTCGCGACGCAGGACATCGAGATCGCCACCGAGGTGCTCGCCGCCCTCGACGACAGAGGAGCCCCATGAAGATCGACACGTTTCTGTTGGAGCGCAACCAGTCGCTCTACGAGAACGAGGTGGAGATCAACCTCACCGAGAGCGGTGTGGAGCCACTGACGCTCGGCGAACTGCTGTCGCCCGCCGAGGTGGCCGTGTTGATGCAGCTGCGACTCGGCTACAACTACACCGAGGGCACGCCCGAGCTGCGCCGGGCGATCGCGACGTGGTACCCGGGGGCGACCGAGCACCAGGTGCTCGTCACCACGGGCGCGGCCGAGGCCAACTTCGTCGCCGCCTGGTCGTTGCTCGAACCCGGTGACGTGCTCGCGTTCATGGTGCCGAACTTCATGCAGATCGCCGGGTTGGCGGCTCCGTTCGGAGCTCGGTTGCGCACGTTCTCGCTCGTTCTCGGCGACGACGGGTGGCAGCTCGATCGGCAGGCGCTCGAGTCGGCCGTCGCGGAGGGGGCGAAGCTGATCGCCGTCTGCAACCCGAACAACCCCACCGGGAAGGTGCTCGGCGAGGCCGACATGACAGCCGTGGTCGACGCCGCCCGAGCCGCCGACGCCTGGCTGCTCTGTGACGAGATCTACCGCGGGTCCGAACTCGACGGGCGCTCCGAATCACCCACGTTCTGGGGGCGGTACGACAAGACGATCATCACCTCCAGCACCTCGAAGTCGCTCGCCCACGCCGGGCTGCGCATCGGCTGGGCCGTCGCTCCGGAGCAGTTCATCACGGAGGCGGTCAAGCGCCAGGACTACACGTCGATCGGCACCGGTCCGATCAACCAGTACCTGGCGGCCACTATCTTGGCCCCGCCACGGCGCGATGAGATCCTCGCTCGCAGCCGCTCGATCCTCGGCCACAACCTGGGCATCATCGACGCCTGGATCGAACGCTGGCAGGGCCGCCTCCGCTACGTCCGGCCCGATGCCGGCGGCATGGTCTTCGTCGCCTACGACTTCGCGGTCAACTCCGCAGAACTGTGCCGTCTCATCCGCGAGCAGGAGAGCACGTTCGTCGTGGCCGGCGACTGGTTCGGCCTCGACGGCCACCTGCGAATCGGCACCGGCGGCCACGCCTCCGAGCTGGAGGAAGGTCTGCGCCGGATCGACCGCGTGCTGCAGAACCTGCCTGTCGCCCAGTAGTTCCCGACGTGATGTTCGTCGCGTCTCACTCGTCGTCGTCGGGAACTGCGTCGAACCCCGCGGCGGCGAGTCGCGCCAGCAGAGCATCGCGAACGCTCGTGCCCGGCTCGCGCGCCTTGTCGCCGGTGATCCGCCAACCGAGACGGCTGGAGTAGAGCAACGGCGGGTCCTTCAGCCTGCCCGCACCAACCTCGACGACTCGAGCGAACAGCAACTCGTGATCGGCCATCGTCATCTGCTGGAAGATCTCGCACCGAAGCCACGCGACGCAGTTCTTGACGACGGGGAGCCGCGAATCCGCGAGCTCCTCCAGGTACTCGTCGGCGATGTACCGGAACTTCCGACCCGGGTAGCTGAAGTACTGCCCGACGTCCACCTGATCTCCGGCGAGGATCGACACCGAGAACTGGCCGCTCGTCACCATCAACGGGTAGGTGTCGTGCTTGGGTGACACGCTCGCCATCACGATCGGTTCCTCGAAGCTCACCTGCGTGACCCAGTGACTGCAATACGCCCTGCTGACACCGTCGTGATGTGCGCCCACCACCTCGACGCCCTTGATCATCTGGCCGAGGCTGCGCTTCAGGACGGGATCGATCATGGCGCCAGTCTGTCGGGTCCTCCGCGGCCATGCCTGATCGACACTCCCCGAGGTGCGTTCGAACCTGTTCGGGTGACGACGCTCAGTTGAGGTGACGCACCCATGCGGCGTGCTCCCCCGATTCGTGGGCGAGCTCGACGAACGCCCCGCGCATCACCGACAGGGCATACATGCCACGTGGGTCCTTGTTGCGCACGTACTGGCCACGCAGGTTGTTGAGCATCCTGATCAGGATCACCCGCTCGCTCACCGGCCGCAGATGCAGCTCATCGAACGCATGGCCCTCGCCCACCAGCCGACTCCACGCGGCGACGATGCCCGCGCGGTCGTAGATCGCACCGTCGTTGAACGCATCGCCGTACAGATCGCGCGTCGCCTCTCGAACGACGAAGTGGCTCGGGAGCCCGACGCCCACGATGGGCACATCGATCCGGCGGCCGATCTCGATCACCACGACCGACAGGGTGATCGGGAGACCGACGCCGCGGAGCAGCACCTGGTCGATGAAGGAGTTGCGAGGGTCGTCGTAGGCCTCGCGGTTTCCCGCGACACGTCCGCGCATGACGGCCAGGATGCCGGTGAGCGATCGATCGACGCACATGTCGGCAAGCTCGTCGAGCCGTCGAACCACCTCGACCCCGTTGTCGTGGCCGGTGAACGCCGCGGCCATCAACCCGCACGCAACATCGAGCGTGAGCGCCGTCGGTGGGCCGGTGACTAGGGATGCGAACTTCGCCGCCGGGTCCATGATGCAAAGGTACCGTCGACTACCTTCGCCCGGCATGTACCCCGGTGCCTTCGTGACCAGCACACCCGACAAGCCTGCGATCGTGATGGGTGGCTCGGGCTTCACCCAGACCTTCGCCCAACTCGATGCGGCCGCCAACCGGCTCAGCCGGCTGCTGCGTGCCTCCGGGGTGAAGCCGGGCGATCACGTGGCGCTGTGCATGGAGAACCACGATCGTTACTTCGAGGTGGTGTGGGGGTGCCACTACGCCGGAGCGGTGTACACCGCCTGTTCCAGCCGCCTCACCAGCAACGAGTTGTCGTACATCTTGAACGACTGTGCGGCGAAGGTGTTCATCACCTCGAAGTACAAGGCCGACCAGGCCGCCGAGGTCGTCGCCGAGACACCCGGAGTGGAACTGCGATTGATGCTCGACGGCACCATCGACGGCCACGAGAGCTACGAGACGGCGGTCGCTGCCCACGAGTCGACGCCGTTGCCGGAAACCCGAGTTGCCGGGATCGACATGTTGTACTCGTCGGGAACGACGGGCAAGCCCAAGGGTGTCACCAAGCCGTTCCCGAACGAACCACTCGAGGGGACGGCCGCCGGAGTCGCCGGCACACTCGGCATGCTCTTCGGATTCGGCCAGGACAGCGTGTACCTCTCGCCGGCACCCATGTATCACGCTGCACCGTTGCGCTTCAGCATCGGCGCGATGGCCATCGGCGCGACCGTGGTCGCGATGGAGCACTTCGACGCTGAGCAGTATCTCCAGCTCGTCGAGAAGCACTCGATCACGCACAGCCAGGTCGTGCCCACGATGTTCGTGCGGATGCTCAAGCTCGACCCGGAGGTGCGCACGACGTACGACGTCTCGTCGTTGCAGTGCGTCATCCACGCGGCCGCCCCCTGCCCCATCCCGGTGAAGAGGCAGATGATCGAGTGGTTCGGACCGATCATCCACGAGTACTACGCCGGTACCGAAGGCAACGGGTTCGTGTACTGCAACAGCGACATGTGGCTCGCCCACCCCGGCACGGTCGGCATGCCGATCGGGTGCACGCTGCACATCGTGGGCGACGACGGTACCGAAGTGCCTCACTTCGAGAGCGGCACAATCTACTTCGAAGGGGGAGCCACCTTCGAGTACCACAACGACTCGGAGAAGACGGCGTCGTCGCGGCACCCCCTCGGCTGGAGCACGCTCGGCGATGTGGGTTACGTCGACGACGACAACTTCTTGTACCTCACCGATCGCAAGGCGTACATGATCATCTCCGGCGGGGTGAACATCTACCCCCAGGAGGCCGAGAACGTGCTCGTGACGCACCCGAAGGTGATCGACGTGGCCGTGTTCGGGGTGCCGAACGACGACTTCGGTGAAGAGGTGAAGGCCGTCGTCCAGCCCGTGACGATGCCCGCCGACGCCGATGCAGCCCGGGCGCTGGCCCAGGAGCTGATCGCCTTCTGCCGCAGCGAACTGGCCGACGTGAAGTGCCCGCGAAGCATCGACTTCCGCGAGGAGCTGCCCCGTCATCCCACAGGCAAGCTCTACAAGCGTCTCCTGAAAGACGAGTACTGGAAAGACGCCGGCCGCTCCATCTGACGTGGAGTGGGAGCCGCTCGCGGACCCGAGACGGCCGCCGCCGGTGCGGGGCGTGTGACACCCCTGGCGTAGCGTGGAGGGTGACGTCGCCGTTCGGGTTGGTGTGACACCCCTGGCGTAACGTCAGCAGTGTTCCGTGTTCCCCCGGGACGAACCATCGGGCCCTTCGCGGGTCCCTCACATTGGGTCGTTGTTCCCCGTTCGGGGAAAGGGGTTGAACCATGAACACAGACACGTCACCACCGACGTCGCACGCAGATCCACCGGGTGCTGAAGGGCTGGCCGAGTTCGCCGATCTTGGTGATGTTGCTGATGCCGAGTTGTTGGGCTCGTGTCGGCTCGATGAGCTCGACCGTCGCCGCACCGAAGGGCTCCTGATTCATCGGATGGTGGAGATCGAGCGTCGCAAGTTGTACGCGACCGACGGGTTCACATGTTTGGCCGGGTGGGGTCGTGGCGTACATCGCTGGAGCGACATCGAGGCCCGATCACGCCGCAACCTGACCAAGCTCGCCGCTGTTGCACCGCAGGTGCTGGCCCGGTTGATCACCGGCCGATTGGGTGTCGCCCAAGCACACCTGTTGGGCCGACTGTTCAAGACACCACGGGTCGGTCAGTTCGTGCCGTTGTTCATCGACGACTTCCTCGACCAGGCAGCCCAGATGTCGTATGCCGATTTCGAGCAGCATGTGCGCAACTGGCGGTTGCTGGTCGACCAGGACGGACCCGACCCCGAACGGGCGCACCGTCAGCGTGGTGCGTCGTTGCAGTTCAGCGATCACGAGTTTCGGCTCGTGATGAACGGACCCGCGATCGATGGTGTCACGTTCAAGGCGCTGCTGAAACGGTTCGAGCAGGTGGAGTGGGATCTCGACTGGGCCGCAGCCAAACAGGAGTGGGGCGACGACGCCCGACCCGACCTGATGCGCCGCAGCTCGCAGCAACGCCGCTACGACGCGTTCGTGAACCTGCTCGCCCACGTCGACCTCCCGGTCGCCGACACCAACACGGATGATGTCGAGCTCGACCCGTTCGGTGATGCGAACGCTGCCGCCGGTGGCGCCGCTGATGCGACTCCCCCACCCCGGCCGGCCAACGGTGTGGTGACCACGGTGGTCAACATCGTGATCGACATCAACACGATGATCCACGGTCTCGAGGAGTTGTTCGGCGGGGCCGCGTACCGGCGGACCTCACCACCGTTCGGTGCCCGCAAGGCGTTCTGCCAGAGCCTCGACGGTGAGTTCATCTCACCAAAGGACGCAGCACTCGCCGCGCTGTACGGCAAAGTCCGTGTGATCGCGACCGACGACATCGGTCGACCCGTCAAGATGTCCAAGATCGGCCGATTGTTCACCGGTCCGATGCGCGACGCCGTGCTGATGCTGGCCACCCGATGCACCCACCCCGGCTGCCTTCGCAGTGTCACCGACTGCCACATCGACCACCTCACACCACACTCCGCAGGCGGAGCCACCGATGTCACCAACGCCGGGCCAGCATGCTCGCACCACAACAACTGGCGCTACACCAGCGGCGCCCGAGCCCGCCTCCAACCCACCGGCCGATGGAGCACCCACCGCCCCAACGGCACCGACATCGCACCACCCGACTGACCATCGCCAGCTCCGTTTCAACACGAACACGAACCCACGGGAACCGGGCACCTGGTGCCCGGCGCTTCGGCGCGCCATCGCGGATCGACCAGCACCCGTTGCCGAAGGGTTCGCAACGATCGGAGCCTCGCCCGCCGCCGGCCGAGAGGCTGAGCACGACCACCATCTCGGACCCCGCCGCCCTCACAGGAGGTCGCTGGCTGATGCCGCCCTACCTCGCGATGGTGTCGTGGGGCGACGCCTCCTCCTACGAGATGGCGTCCCCGATCATCGCGGCCAGGCGGCTCACGGCTTCGACATGGAGCCGGGCTGCGCTGTCCCTGTCGGCTTCGAAGGCACGCAGCGTTGTCTCGGCCTCGCGAGCGACGGCTTCGGCGTCGGTCACCTTCCGCTGCGCAGCCGCCACCGCCTTCGCTGCCGCCTCCACGTCGCGGCGGGCCTCGCGGGTCGCCTCCGCTCGCGCCGCCCGTGCATCCCGCTCGGCACGATCTCGCGACCGACGCAACACGGCCGCTGCACGCTGACGTGCGACGGCGTCGTCCGAGTCGCGCGCCAGGGGCGGCACGGACGTCAAACGCCGAGCGGGCTTGGCCTTCGGGCGCGACTCCGACGTCTCGGGCGTCTCCATCGCGGTGAACGCGGCGAAGCCGAACGCGTCGGCTTCCGGGAGCCGGCGCAGCGTCCCGTCGATCCAGGCGGGGGCGAGCTCGGGGTGGCGCGACAGCTGGTCGACGATCGTGCGGATCTCCGGTCGACGAGCCTCGGCTGACGGCTCCCATGGCCGCAACGCTCCCACAGCAGCCCCCACGATGACCTCGATCGCCGCCTTTCGGCGCCTCGTCATCTCCACGGTGGCTTCTCGGTCGCCTCGGCCCTGCACCCCAGCGAGCTCGTCGGTGACGCCCAGGAGTTCACGCACGTCAGCGGGGTCATCAGCGGCCGCGACCACAGCCCAGATCGCCACCGTCGGTCGAGCGAGCGCCTGGAGTTGCTTGCCGAGGTCCATGTCACCCGCGGACTTCGCTGCCCTCGCCAGGCGGGAGCGCTCGGCGACGTAGGCGGCGGGTGACACGCGGAACATCGCTCGCGCCGGATGGTCGTTGCCCATCCCTGAAGGTTCGCGCACCGGCGCGTGCCGCAGGATGCGTCAGTGCCGAATCGGGGCACGCCGTCGGGCGGCACGCCGCTGCGCCGACAGGATCGCCGGGCTCGTCGTGTGCCGCCTGGTGAAGTGATCCGCGAGTGCGGCGACGCTCGGGTACTCGAACAGGTCGAGCGGTCCGGCTGCCAGCCCCAACTGGTCGCGCAACTGCTGGCCGAATCGAACGGCGAGCAGTGACGTGCCGCCCACATCGAAGAAGTTGGCGGTGCGCGCCACCTCCCCGCATCCGAGCACCTGGCACATCACCTCGGCGATGTCCGTCGCCAGCAGGTCGAGATCGTGATCGGCGACATGACCAGGTCCCGGCTCCTCGGCGGGCTGCCCACGGTGGTCCGCCCTTGTCGACGGAGCTCGCCCGATGGTTGCCGGCACTCCGATCGCGGTTGCACCGGGAGGGACATCGCTCACGACCAGGGTGTTGCCCGCGATCGTTGCTCCGTCACCGATGCTCAGATCGGGAAGGATGCTCGCATTGGACCCGACGTACACCCGTTCACCCAACCTCACCCGTGCGTTGATGACCGCGTTCGGGGCGATCACGCACCCGCGTCCCACCTCCGTCCCGTGACCGACCACGGCCCCTGGCAGCACCACACACGAACTCCCGAGGGTGCTCTCTGCGCCGATCGACGCGTTCGCGTAGATCGTCACCTCGTCGTGGATCCGCGCCCCGAACAGCTCCACGTCCGGGTGGATGAGCGAGGCGACGGGGATGCGGTACGCGGCGATCTTCTCGCGGGCGGCCGCCCGACCGGCCGTGGTTCGGGTGACGAGGACCACGACCTCGTCC
>JANNQK010000216.1:0-3741 GCA_031400715.1 Actinomycetes bacterium
CGAGCGCCTCATCGACGAGCACCTCGGGTACCGGCTCACCCTGCCAGTGGGCGCCCAACTCGATCGCCTTGTGTGACACGAAGCCCCTCGCGTTGGCGGGTGTCCACTCGAACGTGTCGGGCATCAGATGTTTGGCCTCGCAGCCGAGAACTTGAGTGAGGAAGTTCTTGCTCACGACGAGTCGCTCGCCTTCGAGACGGCCACTCGCCTCGTCAGCGACGGCCTCGGCGCGTTCGACGAGATCATCGATGAACTCCTGGTCGAACA
Source organism: Actinomycetes bacterium (assembly GCA_031400715.1). GTDB lineage: Bacteria > Actinomycetota > Acidimicrobiia > Acidimicrobiales > Ilumatobacteraceae > VFMC01. The sequence goes on from JANNQK010000216.1 coordinate 268, forward strand.
CGAGCGGATCGGCATCGCGCCGCAGTTGGTCGAGCAGCTTGCGCTGTGTCGGGGTGAGCTCGGCCGGGGTGTCCACGACTTTCGAGGCTAACGATCCGACCGGCTGGTCGCTTCACGACCGCCACCCAGCGTGCCGGTCGGTCGCCCCGCGTCACACCCCTCGTGCACGATGCAGGCATGTCCTCGCCCGCCTCCGCCGTCACGTCCGCCGCGGGGTCTGGCGGTGCTACGCCTCCCGCACCTCCCTCGCCTGCTTCGGTGGGAACCACCGTTCACTTCACGCAGGCAGCGCGACTGTTGTCCCAAGAGGCTCGTCGGCGGGGGTTGGTGGCGCCCGGGTTCCGGTGCCCGCCGCGGGTCGTGGGGGTACAGCGCACGCTGCGCCGCCACGCATCGGGAGCCGTGGTCGCGGTGCAGGTGCGCGGCCGGCCGTGGGGTGCGGTGGTGGCCGACATGATCGAAGGCGTCGTGGTGGCCAACTGGCTCGTGCCGCCCGAGGCCGATCGGTTGCGCACCGAGCTGTGGGTCGCGATCGGCCTCGAGTGGCCCGCCGATCTCAGCCGAGTCGCCTGACCCCGACCGGTTCGGCGACGAGGCCGTTTGTCGCGACGCGGTGGTGGCGACGCGGTGGTGGCGACACGGTGGTGGCGACACGGTGGTGGCGCCGCCCTCAGAACGCCAGGAGCACGACCAAGGTCAGGTTCGGGTCCGCCACTTGATCGAGGCCTTCCACATCCGGGCTGGCGAAACCATCGGGCCCGAACACGAGCAGGCTGAACACGGCGCCATCCTCGTTGAAGTAGACGCCCTGGGGGACGCCGGAGATCGGCTCGGCGCGGTCGCCGACGATCCATCCGGCGGCCTCGAGCGCGGCGTCGTAGGCATCCAGCACTTCTTCTGGGGGTAGCTCACTGGTGCGCGACTCGGTGAACGCCAGCGCGGGTGTGAGGCCCAGCAGCGCATTGACACCGGAAGCCTCGATCGTGGGGCCGATGCCGTCGGGAACCGGCAACGCGTCCCACCAGTCCGGCTTGACGATCGGCGGGTCGGGATCACAGATCGCTCCCTCGTCGGGCAAGGTGAGGTCGACGATCGCCTGCGCCTCCCAGTCGGTGACGCAGCTGGATGTGATCGTCTGACTGTGGCCCTCTCCGGTGAAGGTGAGCAGTCGTGCGTTGGCGCCCATCTTCGCGGTCATCTCCTCCGACCACCGGAACGGGGTGGCCGGGTCGTTCAGTCCGCCGATCACCAGTACAGGTGCGTCGCCGGTGAACGACAGCGTCGGGGCCACCACGTTCGGCATCAGCGGTGCGCAACTGTCGGCGAAGTCGTCGGCGGACACGCTGGCCGCGAAGCGGGGTGAGAGCTCACGGAGTTGCTGGGCGAGGGCTTCCGGGTCGTCGGGCAGATCTGGGTCGAGCCCGCTGGCACAGCTGATGATGCCGATCGACTGCTGGATCGTCGCGTACGAGCCATCCTCCTCGCGACCGACGTAGCTGTCGGCCAACACGAAGAGCTTGTCGCCGGTGCCGTTGCGGGCCTCGGTGAGCGCTTGGGCCAGGAATGGCCACTGCGATTCGCTGTACAGCGCCGAGTAGGTCGCGGTCTCGAACACCGCCTCGTTGGCCAGGCGCCCATCGGCGGCCGGCGCGGGGGTGGCGTCCAGCTGCACCCGGAGCGTGTCCCAATCGGCTTCGACATCTGCGGAACGGAACGTGCACGACTCGGTGGTCTCGCACCACGTCGCCCAGTTCTTGAAGGCCTCGTCGAACCCTTGCAGTTGCGTCGAGTACTGCTCTTCCACGGAGTCGCCGGTGGGTTCGTAGGCCGCGTCGAGCACGAGGACGCGTACTCGCTCCGGGAACAGCGTGGCGTACACGGCGCCAAGATACGTGCCGTAGGAGATGCCGAGGTAGCTGATCTGCTCGTCGCCGAGGGCGGCGCGGATCGCGTCCATGTCGTAGGCGGTGTTGACGGTGGAGTACCGCACCAGCGTGTCGCCGAAGTTGTCGATGCAGCCCTGTTCGAATGCATCGTCGGCTGCGTCGCTCGCTGCTTGCTCTTCGGGAGTGTCGGGTGTGGGGTCGAGGTAGATCGTTGCGTCGAACTCGGCATCGGAGACACATCGCAGGCCATCGGAGCGGTCCACACCCCGCGGGTCGAACCCGATCAGGTCGAAGTTCTCGAGCCCCATGTCGCTGACCAGGGTGGTGCCCGCGTTGGCGATGAAGTCGAAGCCCGAGCCGCCGGGACCGCCCGGGTTGGTGAGGATCGCACCGACCCGGTTCCCAGCATCGGCTGCCGGCAGGCGGATCAATGCAAGTTCGAGGGTGTCTCCTCCAGACGCCGTCGGATCGAGGGGCACCGTGATGGTGCCGCACTCGAACGTGTCATCGGTGACCGACTCGTCGTCGCACGGACCCCAGACGATCGTGCTCGCGGGCTGCTCTGGACCATCGGGCGCATCGGTGGTCTCGGAGGGCACCACCGAATCGTCCGGTGCTGTCGTGGTGTCCGGAGCGATGGAATCGTCGGGAGCCGAGCCGTCGGCCCCAGCGGTGCGGGCGGCGGTCGTGCGGACCGATTGATCGGTCGAGCACGCAGCGAGTGTGACCAGCCCGATGAGGGCGATCGAGGCGGCGAACGTCTGGCGTCTCACGCCGGTCACCGTACTGGCGGCGCGCTTCGCCGTCGTGTCAGCGCGTTCGTTCGGCGGTACTCGTGGTTCGGTACTCGTGGTTCGGTGAGGAATCAGACCTGACGGCCGAGGAAGCAGAGGAACTCGGTCTGGATGTCGGCACCGACCGGTGCCTCCACTTTCGGGCCGAACAAGCCGGGCTGGCGGATCATCGCATCCATCGGCTTGAGCCCGGAATACGCGCCCTCCACGGCATCGACGGGAAGCGTCTCGTCGCCGCCTGTGGCGCGGGCCAGATCCCAGGTGTGCACCAACACGTCGGTGCACACCAGGCGCCCGATCAACTGCTCGGCCGGCATCGGCCCGAACGGCCCGGGCAGTTGCGTGCTCAGGTCGCCGGTGGTCATGCCGGTCATGAACGTGGACTTGGCCTCGGCCCAGGCAGCCACGATGTCCTCGTCGGCCCCGATCTCGCGTCCCTCGTGGCCCTGCAGTGCCGAGCCGAGGCCGAGCAGGTTGTTGCCCACGTGGGTCACCACGTCGCGGGCGGTCCAGCCGTCACACGGTGCAGCGGTGCCCCAGCTGTCGGCGCTGGCGGCGGTGACCCGGGCGTCGAACCCGTTGATGAGAGTGGTGGCGCGCTCGATGACTTCGTTGCTCATTCCGCGGACCATACCCCACCCGCCCCCGCCCGACGCCGGCCCGACCCCAACGAACCCCCGCGACCCGCGGTGAGAGGTGTGTGGGGGTGCCGCCCGTATCTCTCCTCGCTCCGGGGGGGGAGGGGGTGTCGATGAGATATGTGGGGGCCAGAGGCACAAAAAAATAAAAGCGGG
>JANNQK010000217.1:0-7494 GCA_031400715.1 Actinomycetes bacterium
GTCGAGCGCCGTGAACGCAACGCCGGTCAGCTCGACCGACACGTCCCACAGACGCTTCGCGACGGCGGCATCCTTGGCAGCCGAGTTCGACTCCACCCGCTCAGGTGCCCCGCGCTGCTCCATGAATCCACCAGGGCCGTAGTACTCGCCACCGCGGACGGCCGGGTCGGTCGCGGCCCGAACCGTCGGCAGCGCACCGGCATGCGCGTTCTGCGAGAAGACCTTCGCCAGCGGCTGGGTGAGCGACATCAACCGGCCCGCGATACCTCCGGACGATGCGGCGAGATTGGTTTCGGAGATGCCGGGGTGAGCGGCGACGGCGATCGTTTCGGCCTTGATCGATTCCAGTCGCCGCTGCAACTCGAAGGTGAACAGCAGGTTGGCGAGCTTGCTCTGTCCGTATGAGCGCCAGGCTCGATAGCGGCGCTCCGACTGGAGATCGTCGAAGTCGATCTTGCCCATCTTGTGAGCGAGGCTGCTCACGTTGACCACTCGAGACGCGGCGGTCGCCGCCAACGTCGGGAGCAGATGCGCGGTGAGCGCCACGTGCCCCAGGTGATTCGTCGCGAACTGCAACTCGAACCCGTCGACGGTGCGCTGGTACGGGGTGGCCATCACACCGGCGTTGTTCAGCAACAGGTCGAGCCGATCGAACCGTTCACCGAAGGCAGCGGCCGCCTCGCTCACCGACGCGAGCGACGACAGGTCGAGGTCGATGAGCGATACGTCTGCCGTCGGTACGTCGACGAGGATCGAATCGCGCGCTGCCTCGGCCTTCGATCGAGTGCGACAGGCGAGCACCACGTCGGCGCCGCGCTGGGCCAGCATCCGCGCGGCTTCCAACCCGATGCCGCTGTTGGCGCCGGTGATCAGGGCCACGCGACCCGTCTGGTCGGGGATGAGCGCGTCGGTCCAGTCGGTCATGCTGTGACGCTATACCCGCGTGGACGACCGCTGGTCCGGCCAAAGGGTCGATGGATGCTCCGTCACGTGCCGATCCGCACGCGCCTGCTGAACTGCGTGCATGGAAACCCGCACGCTGTTCCAGGTGGCCTATCTCGTGAACGATCTCGAGGCGTCGATCCAGCGATGGAGTGACGTGCACGGGGCCGGGCCGTTCGTGGTGACCCATCACCACCGAACCGACCGGTTCATGTATCGCGGCACCGACGCAGAGGCCGATGTCTCGTACGCGTTCGGCTACCTCGGCGACGTGATGGTGCAGTTCATCGTCCAACACGACGAGACGCCATCGATCTATCGCGACATGTATGCCGCCGGCCAGGAGGGCTTCCATCACCAGGCGTACCTCGTGCACGACTTCGAGGCGGAGCATCAGCGGTTGACCGACATGGGCTACGAACCAGCCTGTCGTCTGTATGCCGACGGTGTCGACGCGGCCTACTTCGACACACGGGCGATGAACGGGGCCTTCACCGAGATCCACGGCGACCCGCCGCACATCCTGGCCGCCTTCGCCCAATGGCGCCGCGCCCACGAGCTGTACCGCCCCGGCATCGACCCAGCGATCATGCAACGCCCACCCAAACCGCGATGAGAGATGAGTGGGCCTGCCGCCCCGATCTCTCATCGCCCGGGCGGGGACGCTCATCACGATGAGAGATGAGGGCGGCACCGGCACTCATCTCTCATCGCGGGGTTGTCAGCCGGCGAGGCGGTTCACCTCTGCCCGGGCGGCGTCGCGGTCGGTGAACCACAGAGCGTTCAGGGCCACCCAGGCCGATGGTGCAGCAGGTGGGCCGTCGGCGGTGAAGATCGCGCCGACCGGACATGCGGGCAGACACAGGTTGCACCCGATGCACTCGTTCGGGTCGATGTAGCAGATCCGGTCGAGCCCCCCATCGAGATCGTCGCCGGTGTGGATGCAGTCGACAGGGCAGACCTCGATGCAGCTGCGGTCCATGACGTCCACGCACGGGTCGGTGATCACGTAGACCTGGGGCATGTGTGCGAGTCTGCTCACCGTTCGGGTTCGGTGGCGAACGCAAGCGATCGTAGAGTCGCCTCTACCTGCCACCGGAGGTTCCACCCATGAGCGTGTGCCCGTTCCACCAGGTCCTCGACGAGACGATGGGCCTGGCCGATCCTGCCCCAGGCGCTCGCCGTGACTTCCGGCCGATGCCGATCGGTCAGGCGGTCGACATGGGCCGCGCCCCCGACGGCACCCCGCTGATCGACCCGCGCATCTTCGACTCCGCCGAGTTCGTCCGCAATCCGTACCCGTACTACCGGATCATGCGCGACCACCACCCGGTGTTCCACGACACGCTGCACAACTGCTACTGGGTCACCCGCTACGACGACGTCGAGGCGTGCTACAACGACGACGAGGGCTTCAACACCATCCCCAAGGGGATGTCGAACGGTGTGCTGGGCAACACCCAGCTCGAGCTGTCGGGTGTGGAGCATCGCCGACGCCGCAACCTCTACGGTCGGCATCTCGTGGGCCAGGCCCTCGACAAGCGCATCCCGATCATCGAACGCCTCGCCGAGGAGATGATCGCCGCCTGGTTCGACGGTTCCGCAACGGCGGATTCGGTGATCGCCGACGAACACCATCCGAACAGGCTCAGCGTCGAGCTGGGCAAGGCCTTCGCCAACGAGTTCCCCATTCGGGTGGTGTGCCAGGTGCTCGGCTTCCCCGACGAGGCCCGCTCGCAGTTCTTCTACTGGTACTCGTCGATGATGAACGGACTCGGTGGATCCGAGACGGCGCATCTGGGTATCGGCGCCCGGCAGGATCTCGAGGACTACGTCGCCGAGCTGGTGGCACAGCGGCGCGTGCAACCGACGTTCCTCTACGACGTTGCGGGCAACCCGATCGGCAAGGACATCATCAGCGAGCTGTGCACCACGGTCGTCGACGGCGGCCTGTTGTCCGCCGAGGAGATCACCTCGAACATCGCGCTCGTCGTGGGCGGAGGTGGCGAGACGACGCGGGGTGCGATCCTGAACATGTGGTACCTGCTGCTGCAGCACCGCGACCAGTACGACCGCGTGTGCGCCGATCCGAGCGCGTGGGATGCCGCGTTCCACGAGACCTTGCGCACCGCGAGCTCGATCGGTGGCCAGCCGAGGCACACCACATGGGATGTCACGCTCCATGGCGTCACCATCCCCGCAGGGTCGCTGGTGAACATGGTCGACTTCTCGGCCAACCACGACGACCGGGTGTTCGCCGATCCAGAACGCTTCGACGTCTTCAGAACCGATCTGTACACCGGCAAGATCATCCGCAGCGGCTACGACAAGGACGGCCGACGCAGCCACATGGCCTTCGGGGTCGGCCCGCATCTGTGCCCCGGTGCATGGATCAGCCAGCAGGAGTCCGTGCTCGGGTCGAAGGTGCTGGCGAGCGTGCTGGCCAGGCGCGGCGTGTCCGTGAGCATCGACGAGATGCGCATGCCGAAGGACCTCGACGGTACGTCGCTCGCGCCGATCGGGCTCGGCGCCATCCGATCGTTGTGGCTCGCTCTCGAAGATGAGCGCGCATGACGGGGTTCCGCAGCTACGAGGTGTACCAGCGCACCCGACCGGGCGAGACCACCGAGCTCATCAAGCCGCGCCAGCTCACCTCCGACGCGTACCTGAACGATCCGTACCCGTTGGTCGCGGTCCTCCGCGAGCACTACCCCTGCTATCGAGACTGGCCCGGCAACGCGTTCTGGATCAGTCGCTACGACGACGTCACGAGCGTGATGGCCGACGACGCCAACTTCGAAACCCGGTCGCGCGCCTTCATGTGCGGCAGGGCCGGTTGGGGTCGAGACCTCGGGTCGGAACTCGACGTGCTCCGATGTTCCGAACGGACGGCGGACGAGCACGGCGAGGCGATCGTGAGTCGCCTTGCGCAGACGCTGCAACACGACCTCGCCACCGAAGTGCTCGCGCGGTTCCCGTTCGAACTCCTGTGCGCAGCGATGTCGGTCGAACCGACGACAGATCTTGCCCGTTGGTACCTGCAGATCCAACGAGCGCCGGGATGGGAGCCGATGTCGCGACAGGAGGGCCTCGATGCCCTCGATGCGATCGCAGGATGGGCCGAACCGCTGCTGGCCGATCGTCGAAACGGATCGGACGACGACCTTCTCTCGATCATCGCTCGTCACGCGGGCACGGGCGCCGACCTGGCGATCACCCTGCTGGAGATGGACCACGGAACGCTCCACGGAGTGCTCGCCAACCTGTGGTGCCACCTGCTTGCCGTGCCGATGCGACTCGACCAGGTCCGTGCAGATCCCCTCACGGCGAAGGCTGCGGTGTTGGAGACGATGCGACACAGCGCGCCGATCGTGTCGATCGATCGCTTCACCCGGCACGAGGTGGAACGGTTCGGACGCCTCCTCCCCGACGGCGCGCTCGTGCGGTTGTCGGTGGCCGCGGCGAATCGAGATCAGCGGGTCTTCGGTGATCCCGACCGGTTCGACCCGCTTCGCCGCGACCTGTGCCAACGCGAACCGCGCGGTCAGTATCGAGCCGACGGGCTTCCGAGCGGCATCTCTGTCGGCACCGGCCCGCCGTCGAAACATCCGGCGGTCCCCGAGGATCGCCCTCGGTCGCGCTACGCGATCACCCGCGACATGGCCACTCTGGCGACTCGGGTGATCCTCGACGAGTTGCCCGAGGTGAGACTGGCGGACGGCGTCGCTCCGACGATGCGCTCGCTCCGGTTGGGCGAGATCCACACCTGCTGGTCGCTCCCGGTGGTCACGGGCTGAGGCGGCTGGGCTGGACGGCTGGTTCAGTCGCCACGGCAGTCGGGGCACAGGCCGTCGACCAGGACGGCCAGACTCCACTGGAAACCACACTGGCCGGCGCACAACACGCGCTGAGGCTCCTTGGGCTTCACGGGCCCCGGTGGTGCCGAGGCCCGTGGGGCTCGCGGTGCGCGCGGCGCTGATGACTTCGGTGCCGGTTTGAAGCGACGTGGCGGGCGCTCGGTGGGCAGGTCGCGTGACCCCACCTGGTCGAGCCACCAGTCGGTGTCGCGAAGCTCGACCACGGCGCCCGGCACGTCGATGTACTTGAGCTTGTGCTGCAACCACGACGCGTCGCGATCGAGCCAGCCCAGCCAGTCGGCTCTGTGGGTGTGTGGGTACCCGGCCACAGGGGTGTTCTCGAGATACTCGTATGGACCGGTGACCATCGAGACCCAGAGGTCGTGTTCGAGTGCATTCGGCGTGATCACCAGATCGCCGATGCGGATGTCGTTCACGAAACGCATCAGCCTCGAACGGAGATTCTCGATGCCGCTCTGACCGGTCTCGGCGATCGCGTGCTCGATCTCTTTCGCGCTGAGGTTCCGTACGTCGGGGACCGAGGGGAAGTTCACACCGATCAGACCGGCGCCGCGAAACGCGTCGATGTCGTTCGCACTGTCTCCGGTTCGTACCACCCATGCACGCCTCATGTCGTCAAGGTATCCGGCCGAGCTGCAGAACGGATCGGGCCGTCAGCCACCAGTGCGGATCGCGGCGATCTGGCGCAGCGACTCGTCGCGCGGAGTGCCGGTGAATCCGACGTCCCACACGCGACCCGTCGGGCCGGCAGGACCCTGGTCGATGATCGCGCACACGGCATCGGCCATGTCCTCGGCCCGCATCCCTTCATCGGCGAGGCGCGGTGAGACCGAACGCAACATCGGGGTGTCGGTCGCCCCGAATGCCAGGCCGTTCACACGGATGCCGAGCTTGCGGAGCTCGACGGCCCAACTCTCGGTGAGCCGCCACAACGCGAACTTCGAAGCGTCGTAGCCGGTGGCCGCCATGCCGGTGATGAGCTGGTCGGCCCTGATGTGGTTCGTGATCATGTTGACGACGTTGCCGCCGCCACCTGCAGCCATCACGGGGACCGCAGCGGCACTGCAATGGAACGCGCCGTCCGAGCACGACCCCATCGCCCGGTGCCAGGCCGCGACCTGTTCGTCGTAGGTTCCCCCGAGCAACCGGGTGTCGTTCCAGATGGCAGCGTTGTTCACCAGCACATCGATTCGCCCGGTGAGCGCCGTCACCTCGTCGAGTGTGGCCTTCACCGTTGCGGCGTCGCCCACGTCGCACGTGATCGGCCGCATCGCCCCACCCACGATGGTCGCCGTCTCGGCATTCCCTTCGGCATCGACGTCGAGACCCACCACGTACATGCCGCGGTCGGCAAACGCCTGGCTCAACGCCCGTCCGATCCCCACCGCCGAGCCCGTCACGATCGCGACCTGCTGGGTGTCGCGGCGGCCGCTCATCGAACCCAGTTGCCTTCGTGGTCGAACACGAGGTCGGTCAACTCGCCTGGTTGCAGCCAGACGTCGGTGCCCAGAGCCACCGGCACCTTCTGCGCGTTCCACTTCATGATGTCGAGCGTCAACTCGATCAGCTGTTCGTCGGTGAAGTGCTGGTGCAACCCCACGACCTGCTCATCGGACAGCGACGACGGCTGCGTCATCAGCGCGTCGGCCAACGCAAGTGCCAGCCGATGGTGTGCCGGGAAGTCGTCGACGTTCGCGGTTAGCACGTCGGCGATGGTGTCTTCGTCGAGCCCTGCATCCCTGGCGACCGCCAGGCGAACGGACAGTCAAGTACCGCAATCGTGGTGCTTGGCACACCGCATGCGGACGATCTCGGTGGTCACCGAGTCGACCGTCGTGAGCCGAACGGTGGATGCGGCGACGCGACCGAGACCCCGGCGCAGCTCGGGGTGGGTCGCCGTCGCAGGTGCCACCCGTCGTGAACGATCCATCTCGACCCCTTCGGTCATCGCTTCGGCACACGCTGATGCCGAGCGAGAAGCTATTCACTCCCGACGGGAACTCTCGACACGGCGCGTTGGAACGGCAGGGAGTGCTTGCGCGCTCACGGGGCGACGACCGTCACCGAGGACGCGCTTGCAATTGCAAGCACTCGGGCGGACAATGAGATTGGGCCGAATGGCTTCGGCCCCCAGGCCTCGGATGCGAGGCCTCGCCGAAGGAGGTTCGAGATGATCGCCACCCCAACCACGACCGTCCATGAGTCGACGCATGAGTCGACGCATGAGAAGCACACGAGCTGGCAGGACCAGTACTTCACGTTCGTGAAGCGGGTCGAGGCGCCGGTGTTGGAGACCACGACACGCGTGGTCGCCCGCCTGGCAGAACTCGTCCCAGCGCGACCGTCGTTCCTCACCCCGATGCCGAGGGCGCACGCCGTGCGCGACGCAGTGGGCACCGGTTTCACCTTCCGCAAGCGGGTGGTGGAGGAGCAGACGATGTTCGCCCGCCGGATGATGAAGGCGATGGAACCGATCGTCACCAAGCTCGACACGGTGAGCACGCCTGAGAAGTTGGCACGTCAGCCCAAGGCGCCCACCAGAGTGACCGAGAAGGCCACGAAGGTCCGCGCTGCCTGATCCGACCAGCGAGCGGTGGGCGGCACCCCCCCGCACCCCGCCGCCCCCAGTCGCCGATGCGGGGAGTGGACGACCGGCTCGCGCGGTGGGACCAGT
>JANNQK010000218.1:0-17357 GCA_031400715.1 Actinomycetes bacterium
GAACATGGTGATCGCCCGGCTGGGCGACGACGGAGCTGCCGTGCTGTACAACAACAGCGGCACGGTCGATCTGGTCGCCGACGTGATGGGTTACTTCACGGCGTGACGGTGGGGGTCGCCTGGCTCATGCAGTGACGGCCACCGGTAACCTGGCGGCGATGGTGTCCGCGATCGACCCCGCCCGCCGCGCCCAGTTGAACACCATGCGTGTCGCTGCGCGCCAAGCCGACCACGGGGGGGTGGCCACCGACGAGCGCGGATAGCTCGGCTCGGGCGCTGCGCAGCTGGCTGCCGATGGAACGGCGTGGACGCTTCTCTCCGATCTCGTCGACCGGGCACCCGATCGTCAACTCGGGGCGGCGCTCGCGTGGGCGGTGCGCCGCGACGCATCTCGCGTGCATCTGATCGCCGAGTCCGGCACGGGCGCGTTGGTCCGGCGATCGCTCGGCTTCGCCATGCCGATGCAGGTGTCGCATCTCGATGGTCGGAGCCTCATCGATGCCGTGGCGGAACCCCTTCCCGAGCCCCGAGTGGTCGACGACCGGCACCGAGCACTCGCCGAACTGATCATTGCCGGTGGCGCGACGCCGCTCGAAGAGCACGGCGTGCTCTGCGGTGAAGTCGACGGTCTGGAGGTGTGCCGAGTGATCGGCGATCCGACCTCGGGAGATGTCCGTCTGGAAGTCGGTGTCGGCGCACATGATCGCGAGACGTTCCAGATGCTGCACGGCGACCGGCCGACCGTGGAGGCGTTGGCCGACGTCGTGCGGGCGGTGGCCGCGCACCGTCGAGATGGTGCCTCGCAGCATCCGCTCAACCAACTCGCGGCCAGCCGACGACTGCGGACGAGACTGATGGCTCATCCCGAGTTGGTCGACGCCGCCGTCCTCGTGGCCGTCGATCCACCTCTGCCGCGTCTCAATCTGAAGGATCAGGTGCCCTGCGCGGCGATGGAACCCGGGTCGGGCACGCTCGTGGTGTGCACCACCGGCATCGATCTCGATGTCGTGCCCTGGGCAGTCGATGCGATCACCCGGCACGGTGCTGACCGATGCCTGATCGTCGCTCCCGAGCGAGATGTGATCGACATCCAGCAGCGGCTCGCCGCGCTGGTACGCGTGCCGACGCGTTTCGCCGCCGTCTGAGGAGGCGCACCACTAACCTCGGAGCACCGTGATCGATCGATTGGCTGCCGTTGAGGACGAGTACTCGCTGCTCGAGACCAGCCTGGGTGACCCCGAGGTGCTGTCCGACCCCGCTCGGTTGCGCTCGATCTCGAAGCGGTACAAGGACCTCACGCCGCTGGTGGAAGTCATGCGCGCCTTCCGTGCTCGCGCAGCCGATGCCGAGACCGCGAAGGAGTTCATGAACGACACGGCGGGCGACGAGCGCGAGATCTGGCGAGCCGAGCACGCCGAGGCCGAGGCCGACCTCGAACGGCTCGGTGACGAGATGCGCACGTTGATGCTGCCGAAGGATCTCAACGACGGCCGCGCCGTCATCATCGAGATCCGAGGGGCCGAGGGTGGCGAAGAGGCCAACCTGTTCGCTCGCGACCTGTTCGAGATGTATCAGGCGTGGTCGGCCAAGCAAGGTTGGAAGCTCGAGGTGCTGTCGAGCGACGTCAGCGACCTCGGAGGGCTGAACCAGATCGTCTTCGTCGTCCGTGGCGACACGGCCTGGAGCCATCTCAAGTTCGAGGGCGGACCACATCGAGTGCAACGTGTGCCGGTGACCGAGAGCCAAGGACGGATCCACACCTCGTCGGCGACGGTGATGGTGTTGCCGGAAGCCGACGAGGTCGATGTCGATCTCGACGAGCGCGATCTCGACATCGACGTGTATCGCAGCAGTGGCGCCGGCGGCCAGAGCGTCAACACCACCGACTCGGCCGTCAGGATCACCCACCGACCGACGGGCCTCGTCGTGACGATGCAGGACGAGCGCAGCCAACTCCAGAACCGGGCCAGAGCGCTCCAGGTGCTCCGCGCCCGATTGCTGCAGCTGAAACAGGACGAGCAGAATGCCGCGATGTCTCTCGAACGTCGCTCCCAGGTGGGTGGTGGTGGTCGCAGCGAGAAGATCCGCACCTACAACTTCAAGGAGAACCGGGTGACCGACCACCGCATCGGGTTCACCATCTATCGTCTCGCCGACGTGCTGGCCGGCGATCTCGACGACGTGGTCGATGCCCTGCTGGCAGACGAACGCTCGCGGCAGCTCTCCGATGGCGACGGTTGACCGCACCCTCCTCGCTCGAGATCCCGAGAGGGGCCCGACGAGATGAACGACATCGATGACGACACGACGGACTGGCGAACACTCTGGGCCGAGACCGAAGGCCGCGTCGGCGATCGCACCACAGCACGATGGTTGTGCGAGACGGCGAGTGGCGCTGACGGAGCGGCCTTCCTCGATGTGCTCGCCGAGCCGGCGATGCATTCCATGGTGGTGCATCTCGACTCGATGATTGCTCGATACCTCGATGGCGAGCCGCTGCAGTACGTGCTCGGTCATTGGGCGTTCCGCCATCTGGAGGTGATGGTCGACCCGCGCGTGCTGATCCCGCGCCCGGAGACCGAGTTGATCGTCGACCACGCGATCCGATCTGTTCGGGCCCATGCGCGACCACTGAGAGTCGCCGATCTCGGCACGGGCAGCGGGGTGATCGGCTTGTCGCTCGCGCTCGAACTGTGGCACGACGGCATGGAGGTGTGGCTCACCGATGCGTCCCTCGATGCGCTCGACGTCGCCCGCGCCAACACCGCCGGCATCGGTCGGGCTGCGGTCGGAGTGCGCCTCGCCGCGGGGTCGTGGTTCGAGGCCCTGCCGGCGGACCGGGTGGGCAGCATGCACCTGATCGTCAGCAACCCCCCGTACATCGCCGACGACGATCCCGCCGTCGAAACGATCGTTCGCGATCACGAACCTCACCAAGCGCTGTTCGCGGCGGACGGGGGTCTGGCCCACATTGCCGCGATCGCAGCTGAGGCGTCACGCTGGCTGGCGACGGACGGCACCTTGCTGATCGAGATCGGTGCCGGTCAGGCAGATGCGGCCATGGCCCTGTTCACCGGGGCGGGCCTGCGAGATGTCGAGGTGCACTCGGACCTGTCCGGGCACCACCGCTTCGTGCAGGGCGTCCGCCGCGAGCTGCCGACGACCCGCCCGCGCACGGTCTCAGGCGAAGCGGGCTGCGACCTGTCCGAGGAGGCTCTCCTCGATCGCATCGATGGCATCGTCGACTCCCGCGACGTCGCGGGCGGCGGAGAACAACGAGTGACGCAGCACGGAACTGGTGATCCGATGGTCGATGTCGTCGAGCAACGCCTCGACGGCGTCGTCGGCGACCGCTGATCGCACCTTGGCCATCGCTTGGCCGAGGTACTGGTCGAACGAGAAGGTGTCCGTCTCGAACCCCTGGTCCTGGCTGATGGTGCGAATCTCGTCGAGCTCGTCGCTGTCGATGTGGTGGTCGACGATCATGACGAGCAGCAACAGCTCCACCGCCGCCTCGTGCTCGCGGTCGGCGGTCGCGTGCACCGAAATGCCCTCGTAGAGATCCTTCAGCTGCTTGCTCATGACGCCGATTGTGGCACGCGGGTCAGCGACCGAGGCACCGACGCAGGAAGTCGAGTTGGTGCAGCAGCAGGTTTTCGGCCACGACCTCCTGCGGGGTCATGTGCGACACGCCGACCAGGGCCAACAACTCGTGCGGTTTGCCGGCGGCGAGGAGTGCCGACGAGAACTGAAGGCTGTGTGCCGCGACCACGTTGTCGTCGGCCAGCCCGTGCACCAGCAGCAGCGGCCGCGTGAGCTGATGGGCGAGCGGGAGCAGGCTGTTGCGCGCATACGGGGCGGCTTCGACGCTCGGGTCGCCCAGGTAACGCTCGGTGTAGTGGGTGTCGTACAGACGCCACTCGGTCACGGGTGCGCCGGCGATCGCCGCATGGAACACGTCGGGCCGTTGCAGCACCGCGAGCGCGGCGAGGTAGCCGCCGAAGCTCCAGCCGCGAATCGCGACTCGCGACAGGTCGAGCTCGGGATGTTCGCGCGCTGCCCCCTCGAGGGCCGTGATCTGATCGGCCAGCGCGTCGGTGGCAAGGTCGAGATGCACCGAACGCTCGAACTCGGTGCCGCGACCGGGCGTACCGCGGCCATCGGCGACCACCACGGCGTAGCCCTGATCGGCGAACCACTGCGAGCTGAGGAAGGCGTTGAACGACTGCACCACGCGCTGAGCGTGTGGGCCCCCGTACGGATCGAGCAGGACCGGTAGCTTCGAGCCGTCGTGGTTGCGGGGGAGCAGCACGGCCGTTGCGATGCGTTCGGCGCCGAACTCGTGGAGGGACGGACGCGGCTCGACCAGCGGGATCTCGGCAAGCGACCGAAGCGGAGCCCGGCTGGGGGCGCCGACGACCGCGCCGGGACTGGAGAGCGACGCGCTGCGCACGATGAAGGGATGACCCTCGGACACCGAGTGGATGCCCTCGGCGTGCGTGAGCTGGTTCACGGAGATACCGTCCCAGTGATACACGTGTTGGACCGTCGCGTCGCCGAGTGGGTTGCCGATGAAGGTGATGTCGTGGCCCACATGTGCAACCGATCGCACCTGCACCTCGGGCGGCGTGATGTCGATGCCGTCGACGAGCAGACACCGTCGCCCTTCCCGATCGGCAGCCACGACGAGTCGATCGTCGTCGAGCACAGCAGGGCTTCCCGGGACGAGTTCCACCCACGCCGCGTCGGTGTCGGTGAACAGGGGCGCCGTGTCGCCGGTGACGGGGTCGGCTTCGAGCACCGTGAAGGTCTTCTGGTCGCGCGATTGCACGCCCAGCAACAACCGGCCGGTGCCGGCCCACGACACCGTGGCGAGATAGGGGAGCGCATCGCGGTCCCACATGATCTCGACCGAGCCACCTTCGAGCGCCATCACATGCAGTGTCACCTCGGGGTTCGCCGTGCCTGCCGCGGGGTAGCGCAGCGCCGTCGGCTCGCGTCTCGGGTCGGCGGGGTCGCCGATCCACCACTGCTGCACGGGCGAGTTGTCGACCCGGCATGCAGCGACGGCCGAACCATCAGGACTCCACCAGTATCCACGGAAGCGATGCATCTCTTCGGCGGCGATGAAGTCGGCGCTGCCCCAGGTGACGTTGTCGTCGGGTTCGCCCGCCAACTCCCAGCTGCTGCCGTCGAGCTCGGCGATGCGCAGCTTCGTTCCGCTCACGTACGCGAGACGTCGAGCGAGCGGATCGGGCCGCGGGTCGAACACCGGACCGTCGACGCGCAGCTCGCGTGAGGCTCCGCTCAGGAGGCCCGCAACGAACAGTCGACCGGCAAGGGTGAACGCGGCGACCGAGTGTGCTCGATCGGTCGCGAAGGACGTGATGCCGCCGGCCCCCTCGCGCATGCGTTCGCGACGCGCCCGCTCCTCCGGCGGCAGCTCTGCCTCGAGATCGGCGTCGAGCGTGGCGTCACCCGATGCCAGCAGTGCGACAGGATCGGCGACCAGTACCTCGGTGCCGTCCTCGATCGACTGCGTCCAGAGACAGTTCACCGGGTCGTCGCCCGCCCTGCTGCGGAGGAAGACGGCGCGGAGCCCGTCCGCCGAGGCCACCACGTTGCGCGGCTCACCGAGCGTGAACCGTTGCGTGCGTGCGTACTGCCGCGGAAAGGTGTCGCTCATGCGCCGCAACATACCCGCGCCACAACCGGGCGCGTCAGAGGGGCGGGCGCGTCAGAGGGGCGGACGTGTCAGTGGCCAGGTATCACGAGGATCTTGGCGTGGTGATCGGGGCTCGCCAGATCGGCGAAGGCCTGAGGCACCCCTTCGACGCCCACCGTGCCGGTGAGCCAGGGTGACAGGTCCACCTTGCCATCGGCGATCGCCGAGAGAGCCTGCGCGAACTCGGCAGGCTCGTAGGCGAGCGCGAATTGGATGTTCAGTTCGCGCGAGATGCCGAGCATCGGGTGGATGCGGTCCTCCTGCATGCAGGCGCCGACGACGAGGATGCGGGCGTCCTTCGGAGCCATGCGCATGGCCTGCTCGATCATGCCGGGCACGCCGACGGCTTCGAAGATCACGAGCGGGCGCATGCCGTCGACCTGCCGCCACGCCTCGATCGCGGGTGTTTCGCGTGGATCGACGACGACGTCGGCGCCGAGCTGCTCAGCGAGCGCGCGCCGCTTGGGCGAGAAGTCGGCTGCCACGATCGGTCCGATGCCGCGCATCGTCAACTCGGCGATGCAGGCAAGGCCCACCGGGCCGAGACCGAGCACGAGCGCAGCGTCGCCCCCGCTGATCCGGCTCTTCGCAACGGCGTGCACGCCCACCGCCAACGGCTCGGTGAGCGCGGCCATGTCGATCGGCAAGCCGCTCGGCACCTTCAATCCGATCAACTCGTTGAGCACCATCAACTCGGCGTAACCGCCGTTGTAGGCGTTGGAGAAGCCGATCCCGTGCAGCCCGGACGCGTCGAAGGCAACGGGCATGCTGACGATCACGTCGCCCACCTTCAGGTTCTCGCATCCCGGCCCGAGGTCGATCACCTCGCAGCAGAACTCGTGGCCCATCACCGTGTCCTTGGCGGGATCGAACATCACGGGCGACATCGGATCGGGGAGACGATCGGCGTTCAGTTCGTCGCTCAGCCTGCGGCTCTCCGCTCCGTGTTCGAGGAGATGCAGGTCGCTGCCGCAGATGCCGCAGGCGAGCACCTTGGTGAGCACCTGCCCGGGTCCGGGCACAGGGTCGGGGATGTCGTCGATTCGGAGTTGCCAGTCACGCATCACCGCTGCACGCATGGCCGCAGCGTAAGACGCCCGTGGAACACTCCCATCAGCCGACCACGATGATTCGGTCGTCGTCGAGCATGGCCGGCTTCCCGGAAGCAGCTGCGTGCGGGCCTACTCCCTCCGAAAGGCTGTCGCTCATGCGCCGCAACACACCTGCGCCATGTGCGGTCAGTCGCGGGTGTCGAGGAAGCGAACGGGCGGCGCTCCGGTGTAGGTGCTCCCCGAGAACGATCCCTGAACGTCGACGACGAGGTCGGCCGGTTGGTTCGCCGCCAGGCACACCTCGCCGATGCTCGACACTCTTGCGATGACGGCGTTCGGCACCGTCTGTCCGGCGACGAAGTTGACGTTCGACGCCACCGGCCGTGGCGCGTCGCAGGGCCAGACCGTCGCGAATCCTGCTGCGGCAGGGTTCGTGACGGTGACGTTCAACACGACCGAGGTTGCGTCCGCCGGGATCGAGCCTGCTCCAGCGACGGGTAGCCGGGTGATGACGCCCAGCGCCAGGTTGGGCACGGAGTCGGTCTCGCCCGAGCGGGTGTCGAGGAAGCGATCGGGGCTGATGCCCGTGTACGTCGATGCGGAGAAGGAGCCTTGAACGTCGACGACGAGGTCGACCGACGTGTTGCTCGCCAGACAGAACGAGCCAGTGTCGGGCCCGCTCGACGCGAGTTGGGCGATGACGGCGTTGGCGACGGTCTGTCCGGCGACGAAGTTGATGTTCGAGGCTTCGGGCCGTGGCGAGTCGCACGGCCACACGGTTGCGAAACCTGCTGTGGCCGGGTTGGTGACGGTCACGTTCACCGCAGCTGCGGTGGCATCGCCCGGAACCGCTCGCACACCGCTCACGAGCACCCGGACGATCGCGTTCGCATTGAGGTTCGCGACCGCGTCGGTCTCGCCGGCGCGCGTGTCGAGGAAGCGATCGGGCGTGATTCCGCGGTATGCGCTCCCGGTGAACCAGCCTTGGACGTCGACCACGAGGTCGACCGCGGTGTTGCTGGCGAAGCACACCGACCCCGCATCGGGCCCGCTCGACGCGAGCTGCGCGACGACGGCGTTCGCGACGGTCCGACCGGCGACGAAGTTCACGTTGGAGGCCACAGGTCGGGCGGCGTCGCAGGGCCAGACCGTCGCATAGCCGGCCGCCCTCGGGTTCGTGACCGTGACGTTCAACGCCACAGCGGTTGCCGTCGGTGGCACCCCGTTCAACCCGGCGACCTCGAGTGCGAACGTCTCGTCCGAACCGAGGCGTGGTGCGCCCGTGTGACCCGGCGTCGCGACGACCTGTAGGTTCGCCAGGGTGGGATCGGCAGCCTGGTCGAAGGCCATGGCGTATGCGCCGTCACCGGTGAGGGTGAAGAGGAACCCGGTGCTGGCGATCCGCTCGCCACGGGACCGATCGCCAGTCAGGGCATCGATCGCGACGAGGCGCAGTTCGTTGTCGATCAACGCGAACGCCGACGCGTCCTGGCTGGCGGTGACCTTCTGGAACGAGTCGGCGGCATCGACGAGCACCGTGCGCGCGCCGCTCACGTCCCTACGGGCGATGGTGCTGCCGCCGGTGGTAAACGGATCACCCAGAAACTCGGACTGGATGACCGCGCCGTCGTCGCCAACGGCGAACGGCAACACGCGGAGCGATGTGGTGAGACGGGTGGTCGTCGCGGTTGCCAGATCCCAGCGGTACGACTGGGAGCAGCTCAAGTCGCCGACGCCCGGACACGGCACATCGATGAGCGCGTAGCGGCCACTTGGCGAGATCGCGCGTGCGGCTGACGGCACGATCGGGGCGAACGTGACAGACCCCGACCTCGTGATGGCGACCGCAGCGCGCCGGGTGGTCCCGGGGATCGTGGGCGACGGCCCCTCGACCGAGCCGATCAACGTCTGCCCGTCACGCGAGAGTTGCACTTCCACGACGGGTCCCCACGGGGCAGGCGGCGCAGCGATGGCGACGCCGCTGCCCTCGTCGATCGACCACCACTGCGGCGTTTGCCCGAAAGCGACCGAGGTGATCGCGTATCGGAGATCGCCGCTCGCCAGCCGTGCCATCGGGAGGGTGACTTCGTCGCCGGTCAGCCGATCGACCCGCGCCTGCAGCTGTGGGGCACCGCCGGTGTACCCGACCAGGAGGAAGCGTCCCGTGTGATCGACCGCCTTCGGGTCGCTGAGACGGGCCGCTGACGGCGGGACCGGCGTGACGACGGCACCCGCAACGGGAGCGCCGACGACGTCCGAGGCCAGGAGGACGACCAGCGCGACGATCCAGGCCCTCAGGCCGGTCAGGGAATGGCTCAGAGGCCCGGCAGGACCAGGATCTCGGCGTGCGGCTCGGGGCTTGCTGAGCAGGTGGGCTGAATCTGGTAGGTCGTCGACTCGGAGTTGCTGGTCACGCACTGCCGCTGCACGCATGGCCGCAGCGTAGGCACCCAGGAGGCGCGTCCATCCTCTCGACGGCGATGAGAGATGCGAGCGGCACAGCCACTCATCTCTCATCGCTGGTCGGTCGTCGCGGTGGTGTTGCGCAGCGCGACGTCAGTGGCTGAAGTGGGCGATCGCTTCGTCGATCACGGCGAAGCCGGAGTCGGCATCGACCGTGTCGACCACGGTGCAGTTCGCTGCCGGGCGGTCGAGCAACCGACGTCGATCGATCACCGTCATTCCGCGCGTGTGGCGGCCACGAGTCTCGACGACGACGTGCGCCTCGAACGACGTGAACAGATGAGGGTGGGTGAGCGCCATCACCGCGCACGGATCGTGTACCGGTGCGCCGCGAAGGTTGTCGTGTCGGCTGACGTAGGTACCGCTGAAGAACTCGAACAGGTCGGCGAGCACACCGGCGAGGAGGCCCGGAATCGAGCGCACCCGCTGGATCCGTTCGGGCGTCGCTTGGAAGGTGTGGGTGAGCTGCAGGCCGCACATCAGCAGCGGGCCGCCGTACTCGAAAACGATGGCGGCGGCCTCTGGATCGGCCCAGATGTTGAACTCGGCGGTCGCGGTGCGGTTGCCGAACGTGCCGCCGCCCATCAGCGAGATGCCGGCGATTCGGTCGGCCAGATCCGGCGCCGCCCGCAACGCGAGTGCGATGTTGGTGTGCGGGCCGGTCGGCACCAGCCACACTCCCTCGTTCGCCCGGCAGGTCTCGATGATGAACCCGACGGCATCGGTGCTCGCAGGCGGGCCCGAAGGTTCGGGCAGAGCGGCACCGTCCATGCCGCTCTCACCGTGCACGTAGTCGGCATGAGCCGGAGCCGCCACGAGCGGGCGGGAAGCCCCCGTGTGCACCGGCACGTCGATGCCGACGAGATCGCGGATGATGATCGCATTTCGCGTGGTGCGCTCGAGCGGTGCGTTGCCGGCCACCGTGGTGATGCCGAGCAGCTCCGTGTGTCGGGCCGCGACCACGATCGCGATGGCGTCGTCGTGCCCCGGATCGCAGTCGAGAAGGATCGTCGGGCGAACGGTGGCTGATCGGGTCGACATCGTGCACGAGTATGCCCTCACTACGCTGGCCCCGTGGCAGCACAGGGGTGCCCCGTGTCGACGGCACTTGGCCGCCGGCGGACCGATCGGCGAGCACGAACGCGTCGGGGTGCGACCAGGAGCATGTTGCTGGCGGCGTCGGCGGCATCGGTGGCGTTCGTCGCGTTGCTCGGCGCGGGATGCGGAGACCCCGAGCTCTCGTCGGCGCCTTCCGGAGGCGATGTCGACGTCGGCAGGCTGCCGCGTTCCACGCCGGCCACTCGTGTTCCGTCCGACGTCGATGCGGACGACACGACCGATGTCGTGGGCACCACCGAGGCCGAACTCACGACCGAGGTCACCACCGGGGAAACGGTCTCGACCGACGACCCCGGTGCCGCGTCGGTGCCACCGCAGGTTCCTGCAGCGGGGGTTCCCGGTGTCGGCGACCCCGATCCGGTCTGCCGTTCGTGGAGCCAGATCATCGGCACCAGGCAGGTGCTGACCCTCGCGGCCAACTTCGGCGATGTCTCCGCGGCCGATCTCGGCCGCCTCGAGGTGATCGCCGCGCCCCTCGTGCAGCGTGCCACGCTCGAGTTCGCCGGCGCGCTGATCGACGTCGACGACGGGGCGGTGGCCGCCGAGCGCGATGACGTGCTCGATGATCTGTTGGGCCCGCTCGGTCGGCGTGCCTCCCGTGCCGTCGCCGCGCTGGCCGCTGTCGGCGCAGGCCGCGACGAGGAGTTCTTGTTCGCCCAGGTCTGGCTCGACGGATTGGGCAGGTTCGGCGCCAAGGACGTGGTCCCCACGCTCGCGGACCTGGGACCCGAGCTCGGGCCGATGGTGGACGAGGCGACGGCAAGGTTCCTCGACGACGTCGCGCCATGGACCGATGACACCACGCTCGACACCTCCGACGTCGAGGCACCGGCGACGCGTGCATGGCTGGCGGATCGATGCCCGGACCTGAGTGCGTTGGGCGTCGGCGACGCTGTCTAGAAATCCCGCGGCCGAGTCGTGCGACGTGAGATGCCCGGTCGACGGCGACCGTTCAGGCGACGTGCAGGGTTCCTTCGGCGTCGAGGTCGACGGCCCGGCCGACCCATTCGCCCGCGCACATCGCTGCCGTGACCGACGGATCGACGGAGTCCCCCCACGCCCTCCGGCCGTCGGCGAGGATGCACGTGACGATCGCCCGCTCGGGGAGGCCCTCGCGGGAGTGCATCACGGTGTATGCCTCGATGGTCGTGCGACCCACGGCATCAGCGGGCTCGGCGAGCTCGCGCCGCGGCATCGCGTCGATCTGGTCCTGCGGGCTGGCGTGACGGTAGGGCTGCGCCGGCGGCGAGGTCGAGTACACGCCGAACGAGTGCTCGGTGGTGTACCCGCCGTTGGCCCAGACCAGTCCGCGCGTACCCGCCTGCTCACGCAGCGCACCCATCATCGTGGCGATGGCGTGCATGACATAGTTGTTCCATGGTCCCCCGGCGAACGGAAGGCCCCCGGTGAGCGTGAGCTGACGGTCGATGTCGATGCCCAGGCTCTGCGCGCCCAACTGCACGGCCGCGGGAAAGCATGAGTACAGGTCGACGAGGTCGATGTCATCGATGCCGAGCCCAGCCAGTTCCAAGGCCATCGCGCCGCCGATCTCGATCGCAGGCGTCTCGTGGAACGACCAACGATTGCTCACGAACTGGTGCTCGTGGCAGTCGGTGCCCGAGTACGGGAACACCCAGCGATCCTCGGGTACTCCGAGGCGGATCGCCGCGCCGACCGACATCATCAGCAGTGCTGCTCCCATGTCGACGTCGTTGTTCGAGTTCATGTACTTCGGGTAGGGCAGGCCCACCATCCGGTTGTCGGCGCTCACCGTGCGGATCTCCTCTCCGGTCTTCGCCTCGCGGCTCCACGCCTTCGGGTTGCGCTCTGCGACCTGGCTGAATCGCGACCACAGCTCGCTGATCCGCACCAGATGATCCTCGGGCGAGCGCCCCGACGCAGCACGGATCGCGGTCTCGAACATGGGGTACACCTGGACGGGCGCCACGATCTGGCGGGCGATCTCGGCCGGATGGTTCATCACCAGGTCCTTGCCGAGGATGCGTGGCTCGGACCCGGCCGGCGACTTCTCCCACGCGAGCTCGACACCCTGCTTGCGGGCACGCATCCGGGTACGCCAGGCCTCGCCGCCCGACAGCAACGCCACGTCCAGTTCGCCTGCCTGGATCGCGAGCGCCGTCGCGTTCACCAAGGTCTGCGGGCTGTTGCCACCCATCGTGGTGTAGGCGAACTCCTTGCTCGCGAGGCCCAGACGTCCACCGAGCACCTCCGGAGCGTTGCCGTACCGCCAGCTCAAGAGTCCCACGACGCGGATCGAGTCGACCTCGGCGAGCGTCGCCAGACCGGCATCGGCGATGGCCTCGTGGGTGGCGAGCACCATCAGGTCGACGGGATCGAGGGCGTCATCGACCCCGGCGGCGCGGAAGAGCGACTGGCCGGCGCCGACGAGGACAGGGGTGCGGGGATCGATGGTCACAGGCGGAGGCTACGGAGTGGCCTTCGTTCGCGAGAACCTGAGCACGAACGTGGCCGACGCCGATGGATGGGCGACCGAGCGACACCCTCGCCTCCGGGTCCGTGGTCGTACACTCGACCACCGTGTCACGTATCGCCATCGGATCCGACCACGCCGGCTACGAGCTCAAGCAGCACTTCGTCGATCTGCTGCGCGGCTCGGGGCACGATGTCTCCGACCTCGGTACCGACAGCACCGACAGCGTCGATTACGTGGAGTTCTGCGCCAGTGTCGGGCGCGCCGTTCGCGATGGTGCTGCCGATCTCGGCGTGGTGATCGGCGGGAGCGGTCAGGGCGAACAACTTGCCGCCAACAAGGTGCGCGGCGTGCGCGCCGCACTGTGCAACGACTTGTACACCGCGCGCATGGCTCGCGCTCACAACGACGCCAACGTCCTCAGCATCGGCGGTCGCGTGGTGGGTGTCGGTCTGGCCGAAGAGATTCTGGATACCTTCTTGACCACCCCCTTCGAAGGTGGTCGCCACCTCCGCCGTGTGCACCAGCTCATGGCCCTCGAGCAGGAGTTCTGACCCCATGCCGTTTCCCAGCGACACCATGCCGGACACCGAGGTGTTCACCCTCATCGATCGCGAGGTCGAGCGTCAGTGCACGGGGCTGCAGCTCATTGCCAGCGAGAACTTCACGTCGCCCGCGGTCATGCGCGCCGTCGGGAGCGCGCTCACGAACAAGTACGCCGAGGGATACCCCGGCAAGCGCTACTACGGCGGGAACGCGATCATCGACGACATCGAGTCGCTGGCCATCGAGCGGGTGAAGGCGTTGTTCGGTGCCGACCACGCCAACGTGCAGCCCCACTCGGGCGCGAACGCCAACATGTGCGCGTACCAGGCAGTCCTGAACGCCGGCGACACCGTGCTGGGTCTCAGCCTCGATCACGGCGGCCACCTCACGCATGGTTCCCCGGTGAACGCCAGCGGCAAGCTGTACCACTTCGTCGCCTACAAGGTCACCCCGGGCGACGAGCGCATCGATCTCGATCAGGTGCGCGACCTCGCGCTCGAGCACCGGCCCAAGCTGATCGTGGCCGGCACCACCAGCTATCCCCGCCGGATCGACCCCGAACCCTTCAGGGCGATCGCAGACGAGGTCGGCGCCCTGTTCATGTTCGACGCCGCACACATCGCCGGGCTCATTGCCGGAGGGGCGCATCCCAACCCGGTGCCCTTCGCCGACATCGTCACGTTCACCACGCACAAGACGCTCCGCGGTCCGCGCGGTGGCTGCATCCTGTCGACGGCCGAACACGCTGCAGCGATCGACAAGGCCGTGTTCCCCGGGTGGCAGGGCGGGCCACTCGAGCACGTGATCGCCGGCAAGGCGGTCGCCTTCCACGAAGCCATGCAGCCGAGCTTCACCGAATACGCCCATCAGATCGTGGCGAACGCGAGCGAGCTTGCACAGGCGCTGGTGCATCAAGGCTTCCGACTCGTCAGCGGAGGCACCGACATCCATCTGATGGTCGTCGACCTGCGTCCGTTCGATGCCGAGCTGTCGGGCAAGGAAGCCCAGCTCGTGCTCGACCGAGCGGGGATCACCCTCAACAAGAACACGATCCCCGACGATCCGCGCAGCCCATTCGTCACCAGCGGCGTGCGCATCGGCACCCCCTCGGTCACCACGCAAGGCATGAAGGAACCGGAGATGGTCCAGATCGCTGCCCTGATCGCGCGAGCCCTGCGGCACCGCACCGACGACGCCGAGCTCGATGCGGTGAAGGCCGACGTCGCTGCGCTCTGCGGACGCTTCCCCGCGTACTGACTCCGGCCCGAGAACCGTCACACCGTGCCCAGCATCGGCTCGTACCTCATCGTCGGGGCTGTTGCTGCTGTCGTCACCTTTGCCACCACCCCCGTCGTGAAGCGGGTCGCGATGCGGGTCGGTTGGGTCGCACACCCGAACGAGCGCACGGTGCACATCGTGCCGCTGCCCGACGTGGGCGGCATCGCGCTGTTCGTCGGTTTCGTCGTGGCGTTCGGTGTGTCGCGCCTCATGGGGGTCTTCGACTCGCTGTTCGCCGGCACCAACGAGCTCCCCGGCGTCCTGATCGCTGCCACCGTGATGTTCCTGGTCGGGCTCGTCGACGACGTTCGTGAGCTGTCGGCACCAGCGAAGGTGGCCGGCACCGTGATGGCAGGTCTGATCCTGGTTGCCTTCGGCGTCACCATGTTCTTCTTCCGGCTGCCGTTCCTCGACGTGGTCGTGCTGAGCAGCGACTGGTTTCCACTGGTGACGGTGCTGTGGGTGTTGGGCATGACCCAGGCGATCAACCTGATCGACGGTCTCGACGGGCTGGCTGCGGGAATCGTCGCGATCGGGGCGTTCTCGTTCTTCCTCTACAGCCAGCACCTCAGCGAGCAGAAGCTGTTGGTCGAACCGAACATCGGTCCGCTGATCGCGATCATCACCGTCGGCGTGTGCATCGGCTTCCTGCCGCACAACTTCAACCCGGCGCGCATCTTCATGGGCGACAGCGGGGCATTGCTGCTCGGTCTGCTGATGGCCGTCAGCACGAGCGTGGTCGGTGGGCGTGAGCGCACCGACGCCACGGCCAAGTCGCCGGGCCAGGCGTTCTTCTTCTTCGCCCCGCTGTTCATCCCGCTGGTCATCCTCGGCGTGCCGATCCTCGACACGTTGTGGGCGATCATCCGACGAGCCCGGAGTGGCGAAGGCCTCGCCACTGCAGACAAGGGCCACCTTCATCACCGCCTGATGGAGATGGGCCATGGGCAGCGTCGCAGCGTGCTGATCCTGTGGGGGTGGACCGCTTTGCTCAGCGCGTTCGTGCTGTACCCGGTCATCACGGGGCGAGGTGTGTCGTACATCCCGGTGGGCGCGGCGATGCTGGGGCTCGTGCTGTACACCGTGCTGCACCCACAGATCCGCAGCCAACGCTCCGGCGAATGACGCTGGGCTCGTCAGGCGGGTCCGGCTGTGCGCCGGGACGCGCCGGGACGCACCGTTCATCGCCAGGGATTCCGGGTGGTCCGTCCGCGGCTACGGTTTGGCGAACGTGAACGGGAGTGGCTAGATTGTGTTTGCGTTCACAAGCTCGCCACAACGTTGTGACGACCGCCATGAAGTGAGCGCCCAGGCCAGGACCCCGTGAAACTCGTTCCCCGCACCACGACCATCGATGCCGACGACAACATCGGCCGTGGCATGGACTTCGCGCTGGTGGTCCTCGTGTTCCTCGGCATCGGATGGGCGCTCGATCGCGGTCTCGACACGCGACCGGTGTTCATGATCGGCTGCACCGTGTTCGCCGTGGTCGGCCAGTTCGTCCGCATGTGGTACGCCTACGAGGCCCGCATGAGCGTCCTCCAGGCTCAGCGCGCTGCCGACCTGCATCGCGCGCCGCGGGCCACCGTCGTGAGCCAGGACCTGGCATACGCACCGCTCGAGATCCCCTCCGAGATCCCCTCCGAGATCGATTCCACGATGGAGGGCACGACCACGAACGAGCTCGACGGCGAGAACGTCTGCGTCTCGTCGCCCAACGACGGTGTCACGGCATGAACCGCACTCGACCCGGGGCAGAACCGATGCTCACCCGCCTCGACGGCCCCGCGCCCGAGGTCACGGTGTCGAAGGACATCATCAGGCGCGGTCTGATCATCGCTCCACTGCTGATCGCAGTGTGCGGCGTGATCTGGGGCATGGATGGCGCCTGGTCGTCGATGTACGCGATCCTGATCGTGCTCGTGAACTTCGCACTCGCCGCTGCGCTGGTCGCGACGACGGCGCGGATCAGCCTCGGCTTGATGATGGGCGCGGTGCTGTTCGGCTACCTCATCCGCCTCGGACTGATCTTCCTCGCCGTGTTCCTCGTTCGTGACGCCGCCTGGATTTCACTTCCGGCGCTCGGAGCGACCATCATCGTCACGCACCTCGGTCTCCTCCTGTGGGAACTGAAGTTCGTCGCGATCTCCCTTGCCCATCCAGGCCTCAAGCCTGCCCGCCCGTAAACACGACAGGATCGGATCCCAACGTGCTCGCAGAAGCCTTCAAGTTCCCCGAGATCAATGCCATCCTCCGGTGGCAGGACATCTTCACGTCGTTCAACAAGATCGCCTTGATCGCAGTGGCGGCCGCGGTCATCGGCATCGTCGTGTTCCTCCTCGCGGGCAACAAGGACGCCAAGGTGGCGCCCAAAGGCGTGCGCAACCTGGCCGAGACGACGGTGGAGTTCATCGAGGACGGCATCGTGATGCAGACGATGGGCAAGAGCGGCCTCGGCTGGACGCCGTTCCTGCTGAGCCTGTTCATCTTCATCTACCTCTGCAACGTGCCCGGCATCATTCCGTTCCTGCAGATGCCCGCAACCGCCCGCATGGCGATCCCGATGTTCCTCGCCTTGCTCGTGTGGGTCGTCTACAACGGCGTCGGCCTCAAGCACCAGGGCATCAAGTACCTGACGAACACGATCTGGCCGCCCGGTGTGCCCGTGGCCCTGAAGCCGCTCGTCGGCGTGATCGAGTTCATCTCGAACATCATCGTTCGT
>JANNQK010000219.1:0-2248 GCA_031400715.1 Actinomycetes bacterium
TGAATGACCGGCCCGACCAGGCACGCACGACCCTTGACGCCATCGCGGCCACCTCGCGCGGCACGCTCACCGAGATGCGCCGCCTGCTCGGGGTGCTGCGCGACGGCGACGGCAACCACACCCACCTCCCCGCTCCGGGAATCTCCGATGTGCCCCGACTTGTCGACGAAGTGCGCACCGCCGGGGTCCCGGTGTATCTCTCCATCGAGGGCACCAGCGAGATGACCGGTTCAGCGATCGAACTGTCGGCGTACCGCCTGGTACAGGAGGCGTTGACCAACGTCATCAAGCACGCCGGCGCGCCGACCCGGGTCGAGGTCAATGTGCGCCAGGAGCCAGACTCGTTGACCGTCGAGGTGGTTGACAACGGGCGCGGCGCGGCGGCGCCCAATGGTGCGGCGATCGGCCACGGGCTGCTTGGCATGCGCGAGCGGGTCGAGGTGTGGGGCGGCGAGTTGACGGCCGGCCCGATCGCGGGTGGCGGCTACCGGGTCAAGGCGCTGCTGCCACGCGGGGAAACCTCGTGACCATTCGTGTCGTGGTCGCCGACGACCAGGCCCTCGTTCGTAGCGGTTTCACCATGCTGCTCTCGGGTGAACCCGACATCGAGGTTGTCGGCGAGGCAACGAACGGGGCCGAGGCGGTTGCGTTGGCGGCCAGCGCCCGACCCGACGTGATCCTGATGGACGTGCGGATGCCGGTGATGGACGGCTTGGAGGCCACGCGGCGAATCACCGCCGATGCAACGTTGGCGACAACGCGGGTCGTGATCCTGACGACGTTCGATCTCGACGAATACGTACATGAGGCGTTGCGCGCCGGCGCAAGCGGGTTTCTGTTGAAGGACGCGATCCCGACCGACCTGTTGAACGCCGTGCGCGTCGTGGCAGACGGTGACGCACTGATCGCCCCGAAGATCACCCGCCGATTGATCGAGGAGTTCGCCCGCCGCCCGGAACCAGGCGTCGCCCACGCCGCAGCAGCCGTGCTTGCGCGCATCACCGAGCGAGAACGCGAGGTGCTCGAACTGGTTGCCAAAGGCAACTCGAACGCCGAGATCGCCGAGCACCTCTATGTCAGCCACGCGACGATCAAAACCCACGTCAGCCGGTTGCTGATGAAACTCGACGCCCGCGACCGCGCCCAACTTGTGATGGTCGCTTACGAGACCGGAGTGGCCCTACCCGGCGTTTCGTGAAGCACCCCTGCGGAGCCGGCTCGGGGATGCGCCTCGGCAGACCGAGAACACCCGCCACTTCCTCTGGCCCGCTGGATCACCAATAGCCGGTTCGAGGTCAGCCTCAGTTGAAGCCAAGCAGGCTTGGTCAGCGCCCGGTATCGACGCCGAGAACCCGCCACGGAGCCATCCGTATCACACACATATCTACCCTTACCGAGCGCCCGATAATCCCGTGCGACCGGACGGCCCGAGTGCCACCTACCGCCGGGACAATGACCCTCGCAGGCTCGCTGCTCCGTTCGCCAGCAACCACGCTCCGCGGTCCCAGACTGGGTCCACGAATCGTGGCACTTCGGGGACAGGCGCCCCCGAACGCCGTCGCTGGCGAGTGTTCGTCAGCGGACGATTGGTCGGTAGTGCAGCTCGCTTGCCGCTTCGCGCCGGCGGGGTCACCGCGAACGCGGCACTCGCCGCGCTCGTGGTCGTCGTCGCGTCGGTCACTCAGCCTTGCTGTTGGGCGGGCACAACTACAGTCGGCGAAGTGACGTTCGTGCGGGCGGTGTTGTTTACCGACGTGGTGGGGTCGACGGCGCTGGCAGCGTCACTCGGCGACGCTCGCGCAGACGCGTTGCGTAGTGCCCACTTTGCGGCGATGCGCAAGGTCATCGAGGTCAGCGGTGGCTATGAGGTGAAGACGATCGGCGATGCAGTGATGGCCGGTTTCGACAGCGCAGTTGCGGTGGTTGACTGCGCAGTCCGGATGCAGCAGGCGATCGCACACGAGAATGAACGATCCGACATTGCGCTCGCGATGCGGATCGGGATCAGCATGGGTGAGGTCGCCGAGCTCGACGGTGATCTGCACGGGATGCCTGTCGTCGAGGCGGCGCGATTGTGTGCCGGACACGTCGGCGAGACGCCCTGGGAGCCAGTCCGGCCTGACGTCGGCCCGGGACCACAGGACTTCACACGTATCTAGTGGCGCCGACAGGCCCTTGAGTTCGAGTGCGGCTCTGCGCTCCATCGGATGAGTTGAACGGCTCCCCACCAGTTGGCGCAGGACATCGG
>JANNQK010000220.1:0-22589 GCA_031400715.1 Actinomycetes bacterium
CCCGAGCCTGAGCCCGAGGCCGTCGCAACACCCGAGCCCGACACCGAGCCCGAGGCCGTCGCAACACCCGAGCCTGAGCCCGAGGCCGTCGCAACACCCGAGCCCGACACCGAGCCCGAGGCCGTCGCGACACCCGAACCCGAGCCCGACACCGCGACCGCACACGAGGGCTGACGCCGCACCAGTTCGTTCACCATGAGGGCGCGCCCCTAGCCTCGGGACCATGTCAGACATCGTGCAGTACGAGGTCCAGGGCCGTGTCGGTGTCATCACGCTGAACCGCCCCGAAGCCCGCAATGCGGTGAACGGTGATGTCGCCTCGGGTCTCGAAGCCGCCATCGACCAACTGGAAGCGGATCCCGAGGTGTGGGTCGGCGTCCTTCGCGCCAACACCGAGGGTCAGGACAAGCCCGTGTTCTGCGCGGGGGCTGACCTCAAGGCGATCAACTCCGGCCAAGCTGGTGCGCTGAACACCAGACGGGGCGGCTTCGCCGGCTTCGTCTATCGCGAACGCACCAAGCCCGTGATCGTGGCGGTCGACGGACTTGCGACGGCCGGGGGATGCGAGATCGTCCTGGCGGCCGATCTGGTGGTCGCGACCACCCGCTCGGCCTTCGGTCTGGCCGAGGTGAAGCGAAACCTCATCGCCGGAGCCGGCGGTCTGTTCCGGCTCCCGCGCGCCATCGGGCAAGCGCCGGCGATGGAGATGATCCTCACCGGTGAACCGCTTCCAGCGACGCGTGCCTACGAACTCGGCCTGGTGAGCCGTCTGGTGGAGCCTGGTCAGGCGTTCGACTCGGCGATGGCTCTGGCGGCCCAGATCACGGCCGCCGCTCCGATGGCGGTGTGGGAGAGCCGGAAGGTGGTCCTTGCCGCCGCGTTCGAGGACGACGACACCCTGAAGCGAATGACGAACGAAGCGATGGGCAGAGTGATGTCGTCGGAGGACATCACCGAGGGCCTCACCGCCTTCATCGAAAAGCGCACGCCTCAGTGGAAGGGACGTTGATCAGCGGATCGCCGGGCCGGTCGTTCAACGGTCGAAGCGCTTCGACACGATGATCTTGCGAGCGGTGACACCCGCTCGCTCGTAGAGGTTCTTGGTCTCGCGGTCGCCCGGAAGGGCGAACGATTCGACGCACACGCCGCCGGTGGCTCGGATCGAGGCGATCGCCTCGGCCAGCAGGACATCGCCGAACCCGACCTCGCGAGCATCCGGCTGGACGTACACCTGCACCACCACACCCGTAGGCATCCCGGTGCGGTGGTGCAGTTGGAGGAAGCCGACCACCACCTCATCGATCGCTGCGACCCACACGCGGTGAGCGGTGTCGTCGAGCATGGTGCTCCAGTCCCCGACCGCTCGTTGCTCGGCCAACAGCGCGGCTCCCCCTCGAGCATCCACGAGGTTGGCGCGCGCGTCGACCTCCAACTCGGCCAGCTGCGCGACATCGTTCTGCAGCGCGCGCCGGACGCTCCAACCGGTGGGGAACACCGAGGGCTCGGACTCGGTCATCGGTGTTGGAGCTGTTCGATCTTCGCAAGGATGGTCCGGCGCGAGCGATGGGCGACCTCGAATCGACGGATCGACTCGATCTCGCCGGGGTCCATGCTCCGCAACCGTTCGACGACGTGGATCGCGGCCAGGCTCTCGTAGTCGCGAATCGGCAACCGATCTGCGGCCGGCACGTCGGCCCGTTCTGCTGCGTCCGCAGCGTCTGGCTCGTCTGGAGCGGCCGACCTCACACCGGCCGACGGCACGAGCGAGAGCACCGGGTGGGTGGGGGTCCGATCATCGGTCGTCGCAGCAGCGTTCGGGGCACCTTCGCGAGACGCCGCGACCTCTGCCTGCTTGGCCCGCTGCTGTTCAGCGATCCGTTTGGCGAGCTCTCGCTGGCCGGTCTGAACGGCGAGCCGTCCGATGAACCGGGCGAGCTGCACCCGGTTCTCGAGCGCCTGACGACGCTGACGGGCTCGCTTCGGCAGCTCCTCGCGCAGCACCAGAGCAGCACCCACCGGAGCGTAGAGCGCGAGATCGAGCACACGCCCGAACGACGGTCGCTCGTGGCTCAGGCGAGCAGCTACGGCTGAGCCCCTCTGACGAGCAGTCTGGAGATCGCGTGAGCCCGCGGCGGTCGGAGCGCCGACCACGGAATCGATCGGTTCAGCTGAAGAGCGGACAGTCATCGTCGCCGACCGGACACATCGGGGCGCTCTGACGGATGAGGAGGAAACACGTGGAGCAGAGCCGCTCGTCTGCTCGCTTCGGCTGCAGCCGGTCGGCCGCTTCGCCTCGCTCCTCTGGCTCTTCCTCGTCTTCGTTGGTCTCTTCGTCGGCCGCAACGAGTCGGTCCTTGAGGATGGTGTCGAGGTCGGCTTCGACGTCGTCGGGGGCGATCATGTCGTCGTCGTCGTCTTCGTCCTCGCTCGCCAGCGAACGGCGCACCGGGCCGGCCTTGGCGGAGTCCTCTTCGTCGTCTTCGTCGACGAGTTCGAGGTCGTCGTCGGCGCCGAACTCCTCGTCGGGTTCCTCGAGTTCGCCTTCCAGCTCGTCCTCGTCGAGTTCGGCGACATCGAGATCGGGCTCGATCTCGACATCGTCGTCGAGTTCGGTCTCTTCGTCCGATTCCATCATCTCGTCGTCGTCGGCAGCCATCAGGGGAACCCTCTCGGTCTCGGTCGGTTTCGTCTACCCACGTGGGCCGGGGGCGGCGCACGTTCGTTCGTGTCGTTCGTCTCGTTCGTTCGTCTCGTTCGTTCGCTCGAGAGTGCACGCACGCAACGGTCCGTGGGCCGCGGATGATACGAGGGCAACCTCGGTTGTGGCCCCACCTTCACCGTGACAACGGTCACATGTCATCTGGATCTCGTGACAGCACAGGAGATGGTCCCCATCGGGTGACAGCTGACACGCGCGGCCGGGTGCGATCAGGTCGGCCTGCGCGGAAAGCCTCGGCTCAGCCGCCCCGTCGGGTCTCGGCGCGACGCTCGGCTTCCAGGCGTTCGAGCTCGGGGGCCGCCGTGGTGATGTGGGTCATCGCATCGGCGATGGCCGTGTGCCCCGCCTGCTCGCCGATGAGCCGGTGCATCTCGAGGGCCACCCGTCGATACGCAGGATGGCCCTGCGGCGACGAGCGCAACTCGAGCATGTGGATCGCCTCACGCGCGTTGAACTGCATCGAGTACCGCAGCCGGTACGCCATCGACACCGCGTAGCTGGCCTGTTCGGGGAATTCGTCCTTCAGCGCGTCGTACAGCGCCGCCGATCGCGCCATCGCGTCGTCGAACACGTCTGCCACACCCGCCTCGTCCACCAGTTCGGGCCTCACGTACCCGTGATTGGGCGTCAGCCGTTGCCAGTCGATCGTCAGCATCCGATGGCGCTGCATGTCTCGAAAGGCGCCGTAGTCGCTGAGGACATCGAAGCGGTAGTCGATCCGCTCGAACGCGCGACCCGGCTTGTGGCGCCGGTTCTCGCGTTCTCCCACGTACGCCCGGATGAGCGCAGAGCGCTCGGTCTGGGTCATCTGGCGCACTCGCTCGGCGATCTGGTGCTCGGGCAGGTTGCTGTGCGGGTAGCAGATCGCCGTGAGGAGCTTCTCCTCGGCGCCGGGGTCGTAGTCGACGAGCTCGACGAAGTCGGCCTGATCGACCGGCGTTTCGCCGAACAACGACCGCACGAGCGATCCCGATGCCTCACGGGTGGTGGCGAGGTAGTCGACCCAGCGGCCACCTCGGTCGGCGAGATCGACTCTGCGCAAGAAGCTCGGGATCACCTTGCGCAGCTCGTGCAGCATCAAGTCGGCGTAGTGCTGCGCCTCGGGCAACGGGTGTGCTTTCATGCGCAGCAAGAGGGCTTCGAATGCCTGACCGGACCCGTAGATGCCCACGTTCGACAACGACGACGCAGGCAGCACCCCACGAACGGCGTCGAGCGCCTTGGCGCGTGTCGCTTGGCGATACACGAAATCGCTGTCGTCAGGATCGCGCGCCACCGTGTCGCGGACGTGGTCGGTGACCTTCGTCAGCAGCAAGCTGTAGGCGTCGAACATGCGGTCCATGTCGCCCACGTAGCGAGTGCCGAACCGGCTCGACAACAGCGCCGGATCACGGAAGTACCGGTAGCGGCCTCCGATGCGGGAGTCGTACGAGATGTATCGGGTGCTCTGCTCGAGATAGCTCATGAGCCGGCCCCACTCGAGGATCTTCGTGAGCAGGTTGGATGCCTGCTCACACGCGAGGTGCACGCCACCGAGCTGCGCGACGGAATCGTCGCCGTACTCGAAGAACACTTTCTCGTACAGCTCTTCTGCCCGCTCGAGCCCCATCGTCGCATCGACGGTCTGATCGCCTGCGATGTCGAGCTCTCCGACGAACTCGTCGAGGAACAACCGGCGCAGGCTCTTCGGGCTGCGGCTGTAACGAGCGAACAGTGCCCCCTTCACCACCTCGGGGAGGTTGACCAACGCGAAAACAGGTCCGTCGAGATTGGTGAAGTACCGCCGCAGGATGTCTGCTTCGGTGGGGGTGAACTCCTCGGGGACGTAGACCGTCACAACACGACACCCTAGGAGCTGGCCGTCCCGCAGACCGGGATCTCCACGCTCATGTCCGCGACGATCCGCTTCGATGGGAACGGTACTCGAACGCAGGCAGGCAGCACGGGCGCGCCGATGACCGTCAGAGCACCGACGCGTCCTGCGGTCGCTGCTGAAACGCCGCGGCAACCGAGTCGAGCATCCCGGGCGACGCCCACAGATCGATCACCGACATCGCCATCGCCTTGGCGCCGTCGAGCACGGCGAGATCGCCTTGTTCGCTGCGGGCCCATTCGGCGAAGGCCTCCGTGTGGATCGGCACACCATCGTCTGCCACCTTGATCATCGGATGGATCGACGGCACGAGGTAGCTGACGTTGCCCATGTCGGTCGATCCGACCACGGCTCGCCCGATGGCGCGCGGATCGTGCACGGTGCGCCCGAGACGGGCCGCATTGGCGACGTACGACTCGACCATCGGGCCGTTGTCGACCATGTCGGCGTAGGTGACACCTTGCCACCTGGTCGTGCACGTGCAGCCCGTCGCCGCAGCCGACGCCTCGAGGCACGCGAGCACGCGCTGCTTCAGCGGCTGCAACGACTCGATCGTGGGCGACCGCACCATCCACGTCATCGAGGTCTCGGCCGGCACGATGTTCGCCTTGTCGCCGGCCTTGGTGAACACGCCATGGATGCGCTCGCTCGGCAGCATGTGCTGACGGAGCGTGGCGACGTTCATGTACCCCAGCACCGCAGCATCGAGAGCGTTGCGCCCCTCCTGCGGAGCGGCGGCGGCGTGGGCCGCCTTGCCGTGGTAGTCGACGTACATCTCCTGCACGGCGATGCAGTCCATGCGGATCAGATCGGCGTCGGCGGGGTGCACCATCATCGCCGCCGAGAGCCCGTCGAAGGCACCCTTGCGCGCCATCAGGATCTTGCCGCCCCCACCTTCTTCGGCGGGGGTGCCCATGACCCTGACCCGGCCGCCCGCTTCGTCTGCGAGCACCGCGGCCGCCAGGCCGGCACCCAGGCCAGCGGTGGCGATGACGTTGTGACCGCATGCATGGCCGATGCCCGGCAGAGCGTCGTACTCGCAGAGCACGGCGATCTCCGGGCCGCCTCGGCCTGCCCGAGCCTCGAACGCCGTGTCGACGCCGTAGGCGTGGCGCACCGGCGCGTGACCCGCGTCGTCGAGGATGCTCGTCAGCAGATCGTGGGCGAACACCTCGTGGTAGTTGAGCTCGGGATGTGCGTGGATCTGATGGCTGGCGTCGATCAGCCGGTCCGCCAGCCGATCCACCTCCGCACACACGCGACGCTTCAGGTCGTCGAGAACCGAAGAGTGCGCGGACGGGTTCGCTGCAGGGTTCGCTGTGTCGGTCACGGCCTCGACGCTACACACAGACGACGAGGGCGTCCGGTTCGACCTCCAACCGCACCGTCCGGCTCGCGCCCAGCGCGACGCCATCGGCCCACACGTCGACGGATCGCTCGAACGTTCGCGAGGCGCTGGCCGTCTGACGAACAGAGATGGCCGGATGCGGCAGATGCGCACCGGCCGGCAATCGACGCTTCGCGCGCCAACGATCGCGCATCGACATCGTCGGTGACACCTCCAGCAGGTCGAGCCGTCCGTCGTTGGGGTGGCCGCGTGGCGTGACGTCCCAGTCGCCGATGAACTCGGCGTTCATCGCGGCCATGATCGGGCCGCGCCACCACGATCGACGGGCCACGACGTGCGCGACCGCCCAGCTGGTCGAATCGTCGAGATCGATGCGCACCAGATCGACAGGGAGCAGTGCCACATCACCGTCGAGCCGGCGCACGTCTCCGCTTCCACCCACCGCTCGCATCAGCGAACCACCCAGCAGCGCAACCACAGGCAACGCTGTCGATGTCGACCTGGCGGCGTTCACCAGGAGATGCAGCTCACCATCGGAGTGCACGCGGACGGTGCCGGCCGGAAGAGGTCCGACGGTGCCCCACAGCTCACCCTTGCGGATCGTCATCGCGCACCACGTCGCTCGCAGCCTCGCCCGCGTCCTCGCCCGCGACCGCGTCCCCCGAGATCTCGATGGCGCTCGACGCCGACACCACGCCGCGGAACAGGGCCTCGGCCGCCCGGTCGGCGCAGCGCCGGGTGTCGCGGTTCGGGGCGATCAGCGCCAACTGACGGAGCACGTCGATCAGTTGCTTGGTGGTGCGCACGAAGTCGCCGCCGGTGAGCTCCTCGTGCTCGACCACATCGGCGAAGCCCTCCCCAGCGGCCCATGCAAACGCGATTGCGATGAAGGTCGGGTCAGGTGCACGGTGCAGTGAGAGGCCGGCCTGTTCCTCGATGTCTTGGAGCTCGAGGCTGATGGTGATGATGCTCATCCATCGCTTCTTCGCCTCCGGGCTCGGGAACCATGGCCGCGGCGGCGGGTCGGGACTGCGGTGCTCGTAGACGAACACCGACACCACGGCGGCAAGCACCGCCGGTTCGAGATCGTCGAACAGTCCACGACGGAGGCACTCGACGATCAGCAGATCGCACTCGTGGAACGTGCGCGACAGGATCGTGCCGGCGTCGGTGAGTGACCATCCGTCGACATACCCCCAGTTCTCGAGGATGCGCAGCACCCGGTCGAAGTCGCGAGAGATGGTCTGGCTGCGTCCACGCATGCGCTGCTGCAGCTCGTCGACCTCGCGCGCCACACGGTCGGCCTGCGCCGCTGCCTTCAGCCGGTCGGCGAGATCGGGGTCGTCCTCCACCGGATGACCGTCGGTGATGTCGGGCCCCACGTCGCTGCGCCCACGACGGCGGTACGGTCGCACGTCGGCCCGCATCAGCCGCTGCACCACCTCACGTTGGAAGTCCTGACGATTGGGGGCGAAGTCGGTCGGCATGCTGATCTTGCCGATCGCCTTGGGCGGCTCGTCGAAGTCGAGATCGCTCAGCTGGATCGGGTCGCGCCGGGTGGTGAGTCCGCTGATCCGCATCCCGCCCTTTCGGTGCGCGGTGGCCAACACCGCCACCAGCCCGGCGTAGCGACCCTTCTCGACGTAGACGATGTCGCCAGGCTTCAACTTGAGCAACGCCAACTCGATCGGATTGTCGCGGCCGATGGTCACGTGATGGTCGTCGCGTCGGTCGCGGTTCTCGCTGCCCCGCTTGAGCAGGCGGCGGTACTCGTCGAGATCGCCGTATGGACTGCGCGCCGCATCGCTGAGGTCGCGCAGGTGCTGCTGGCGACGCTCGAGCCTCGACTCGATCTTCACCACATCACGATCGGCCTGGTACTGGGCGAACGACAGGTTGAGCAGATGATGAGCCCGTTCACTCGTGTAGGCGCGCACCAGGTTGGTCGCCATGTTGTACGTGGGACGAAATGCGGAGTTGAGATGGAACGATCGACTGCTGACCAGTGCAGCGACCTGATCGAAGGGCACGAACGGACTCCACAGGACGATGGCATTGCCGAGATCGTCGATGCCGCGTCGGCCTGCCCGGCCGGTGAGCTGGGTGTACTCACCCGGAGTCAGCGTCGCGTGGTGATCACCGGTGAACTTGGTGAGCTTTTCGATCACGACGCACTTCGCGGGCATGTTGATGCCGACGGCGAGGGTCTCGGTCGCGAACACCACCTTCACCAGGCCCTCCACGAAGCACGCCTCCACGACCTCCTTGAAGGGCGGCACCATGCCGGCATGGTGAGCTGCGACACCGGCCTCCAACTGCGCCAAGAACTGCCCGTAGCCGAGCACAGCGAGATCGCCCGGTTCCATCGCGCCCAGCCGGGTGTCGACGATCGCCCGGATGCGATCGCGTTCGTCGCCGGTCGTCAGGCGGGCGCCGGCCGCAAGCACCGAGCGCGCCGCTTCGTCGCACTGGTTGCGACTGAAGATGAAGTAGATCGCCGGCAGCATCCCCTGGCGCTCGAGCAGGTCGACCACCTCGAGCCGCGACGGTGTGTACAGCTTGCGCCTGCCCTGGGTGTTCTTGCGGTTCCGACCTCCGCGCGGCGCCCGCATCGCCTCGCTGTCGAGACGCATCGCATCGCCGTTCGACCGCCCGTTCACGATCACCGGAAGCAGGTGGGTGCGGTCGTGGGTCTTGTCGCCCACGAAGTAGAGGTTCTCGAGGCGCACCGGCCGTTGCTCTTCGACGACGGCGGCGGTGGGACCGCGAACGGTGCTGATCCAATCGGTGAGCTCCTGAGCGTTGCTCACGGTGGCCGACAAGCAGACGAGCCGCACGGACGCCGGCAGGTGGATGATCACCTCCTCCCACACCGGGCCTCGATACGCATCCTGCAGGAAGTGCACCTCGTCGAGCACGACGACATCGAGTTGATCCAACGCCGAACTGCGCGCGTAGATCATGTTCCGGAGCACCTCGGTGGTCATCACCACCACGGGGGCGTCGCCGTTGATCGAGTTGTCGCCGGTGAGGAGTCCCACATGGTCGCGGCCGTACCGTGCGACCAGGTCGTGGTACTTCTGATTCGACAGCGCCTTCACCGGTGCGGTGTAGAACGCGCGCCGACCGGCGAGCCGCGCCGACTCGATCGCGTACTCGGCGACGACGGTCTTGCCGCTCCCGGTGGGCGCCGCGACGAGGACCGAGCGCCCCTCGTCGAGCGCGTCGAACGCCCGGAGTTGAAACCCGTCGAGCGGGAAGTCGTACTGCCGGATCAGCTCCGACCGGTCGGCTCGCACGGGGTCAATCGTGTCACGTAGCGGGCGTCGCCGACGCGGCGCGCTTGCGCTTCGAGCGTTGCACCAACCAACCGATCAGCACGGACAACAGGTAGAAGACGGACATCGGTATGGCGAGCGCCAGCATCGAGTACGGGTCACCGGACGGAGTGATCACCGCGGCGACGACGAAGCACACCATGATCGCGTAGCGCCAGCCCTTGAGGAGCGTCTGCGGTGTCACCATGCCGATCAGTTGCAGGCCCACCAGGAGCACCGGGAACTGGAACGCGATGCCGAAGGCCGCGATCATCAGGCCGACCAGTCGGATGTACTCGCCGACTCGGAAGTTGGCTTCGACACCGGCTCCGGCCCACGAGATCAAGAACTCCAGGGCCTTCTCGAGCGTCCAGAACGCCAGGAACCCGCCGAGAGCGAACAGCAGGACCGACGACGCGATGAATGGGATCGCGTACTTCTTCTCCTTGGCGTGGAGGGCGGGCACGACGAAGCGCCACACCTGCCACAACAGCACGGGCAACGCCAGGATGATGCCGCCGTACGTGCTGATCGACATGCGCGTGCTGAGGCCTTCGAGCGGACTGATGAACTGCAGGCTGGGCGTGCAGTTGAGATCGGGCCGATCGGCGCACAGGTTCTCGTACGGACCCCGGAGGAACTCGAGCACCTGGTTGTAGAGCGCGACCACGATGATGATGCCGATCACGACGGCGAGCAGCGAACGGATGATGCGGGTGCGGAGCTCGGCGAGATGTTCGAACAGCGTCATCCGATCTTCGGGCGTCTCGATCTTCGGCGGTGGCGTCGATGTGCGCTTGAACGGCCTTTTCACCCGGCCGCCGATCCCTGATCGTCGTGTGCGAGCTCAACAGGCGCGCTCGCCTCCCGATCGGCCGCGGCCATCGCCGCAGCCTTCGCAGCCCGGGCAGCCTTTGCCTTCGCCGCTTTGGCGGCCTTCGCCGCCTGCGCCGCCTGCGCCGCCTCGTCGTGCTCGACCGGTGGTGCGTCTGCCGTCACTGCATCCGTCGTCACTGCATCCGCCGCCGCCGCATCCGCCGCCGCCGCATCCGCTTTCGCTGCATCTGGCTTCGGCACAGAGGCCGAGGACGTGCCGGAAAACGGACCGTCGACAGATCGCATCGTCTGGCCGCCCGAGATCACCTTCGACTCGAATGGCTTGTGCTCGTCGCTCGGTGCGGTGGTCGCCTGCGCAACCGAAGGTGCACGCGGTGGCGCAGCGCCGGCGGCTGCATCGAGTGACTGATCGACGGCCCCGTCGGGGTCGCCGCCGACCGCCCCGTCGGGATCGCCGCCGGCCGACTCCTGGGGAGACACGACATCCGGGGACGGATCGGTGATCGATCGGAGTGCCGAGGCGGCCTCCTGCATGGGATTCATCACATCGAGCGAGGCAGCCTGCTTGAACAGATCGGCGGTCTCGCGCATCTCCCGCATCGGCTCGTCGAGTGCCTGTTTGAGCTCGGTCTGGAACCCCGTGGTGACCTTCTTGAATTCGGCGTAGGTCTTGCCGAACTTCCGAATCGCTTCGGGGAGCTTCTCCGGTCCGAGAACGATCAGTGCCAACAAGAGCAGGAAGACGATCTCGCTGCCGCTGAAGTTGAACACGTCGCCCAGTCTAGAAGAGTCGCCGACGGGTTCATCAGCGCCAGACGTCCATCGCGGGCGGCACGTCACCCCACCACACCCCACCACGCCCGACCGATGTCCGAGTGGCAGGATGCCGGAGTGCAGCAGCGCCTCCCTTCGATGCTCGACGATCCGATCACGTTCGCTCACCGAGGCGCCCGAGCTCACGCACCGGAGAACACCCTCGAGTCGTTCGCTCTCGCGCTGCGTCTCGGGGCGACGGGGCTCGAGAGCGATGTCTGGCTCACCGCCGATGGCGAGGTGGTGCTCGACCACGACGGTGTGGTGCCCAGCCGGCTGCGGAAGCGGCCCATCGCCGAGGTCGAGCGGGCCGCGCTCCCCCAGCACATTCCGACGCTCGCCGAGCTCATCGACCACTGCGGCAGCGATTATGCCCTGTCGCTCGACCTCAAGACACCCGGTGTCGGCCAATCGGTCATCGACGTCGTCCGCGAGGCCGCGCCGAACATGCTCGAACGGATGTGGCTGTGCCATCCCACCTGGCACGAGCTGCTTCCGCTTCGCGGTCAGGGCGTCCAGCTGATCGACTCGACCCGCCTGCACAAGATCAAGGAAGGACCCGAACGCCGGGCCGCGCTGCTCGCCAGCGAGGGCATCGACGGCATCAACATGCACCGCTCCGACTGGAACGGCGGCCTGGTCGCGCTGTTCCACCGGTTCGAGCGATGCGCCTTCTCGTGGGACCTCCAGCACCTCGACGAGCTGCGCCCGGCGCTGCGCATGGGTCTCGACGGGATCTACAGCGATTGGGTCGATCGGATGGTCGATGCGTACAAGGCCGAGATCGGCTGGCCGCCGCTCACCCGATGAAGGTCACCCGATGAAGGTCGATGTGCTCACAGCCAGGACCAGTCGCCCACCGGCCAGATGATCACGAACGCCCGACCGATGAGGAAGTCGTCGGCGACGGGCCCGAACGCTCGGCTGTCGCTCGATTTGCCGCGATGATCTCCCAGCACGAACACCGAGTCGGCCGGCACTTCGATGGGCGCCTGATCGCTACCGCACCCGTCGCGTTGTTGCACCTCTGGGTCGAGGTAGGGCTCCTTGAGCTCGCGATCGTCGATGTAGACGACGCAGGATCGAACCTCGACGGTCTCACCCGGAAGTCCGATCACACGCTTGATCAGGTCGCGCTCGGTGGCCGTGCCATCGAATCGCTTGAGCACCACCACGTCGCCCCGTCGCGGATCGTGCAAGCGATAGCTGAGCCGGTTCACCAGCACCCGGTCGCCATCTTGGAGGGTGTTCACCATCGACTCGCCCGAGACTTCGAACTGTTGGACCACGTAGGCCCGCACGAGCAACGCCGAGGTGATCGCCACGCCCACGACGATCAACCACTCCAGCACCGGATGCATCTTCTTGCGAGACACCTGCCGACCGGTCATACCATCGTCGAGCAGCTCACGAGTCTGCACGCGAGTCACCGAGGAGAGGGAATCGCCGGGCATCGAGTCGCGAGACGAATCGGGAGTGGGGTCGGGCTCGCCGCCCAGCTGCTCGGTCATTCGGCGCACACGGTACCCCCCACCGTGCTGCTTCGCGCAGCAAGGAGTGCTGCGGCGGCCACTGACCGAAAGGACAACGGATCGTCGTGGGGCCCACGGCCCATCGTGGTGACCACCAGTTCATTGGCCTCCAGCATCGCCGCCACGTCACCTGGATCGATGATCTCGACCCGGTGCGGAGCAAGCGTTCGGCCAGCGTCGGCGAGCTCCGGCGGCAATGCGACGTCCAGGGCGACCGGAGTGAGCGTCAACGACGTGCGCGTGTGATGGCTGATCCCCCGATGTCGGGCGCGATCGTCGGCCGAACTGGCCCGAACGATCACGATCGGGCGGGCTCCCAGCTGTGCCGCCGACACGGCGATCGATGCCACCTCGACGGCCGTGGTCCCGAGGGCGCGCCCTGTTCCCACGACTCCGGGCCCCATCGCGACGATCACGAGATCGGCGCGCTGTTCTTGCACCGCGAGTTGCAGTGCTGACGGCACGCTCACCGCTTCGAGATCACCTCCGAACGCATGACCCGCCGTGATCGTGCCGGCGAGCCATCCGCGTCGATCGAGGTCTGCCACCAGATCGCTCATCGCGAGAGGGAGCGCCGCGCCATCGGTCATCACGTAGCTCACCCGCCAGTCGGGCCGCTCGGTGTGCACCGCCGCGAGCGCGACGCCGAGTTGGCTGTGCAGGCTGCCGACCAGCACGGGCACGCCGCCGAGGTCGGGCAGTGCACTGTCGCTGTCGAGGTGCTCTTCAGCCGATCCTGCATCGAGCTGCAGGCTCGTGTAGCGAACCTTCATGATGTGTCCGGTGCCGGGCGCATCGAGTTCCCGACGACTCAGGTTCCAGTGCACGACGTGCCACCCCCCGGTCCCCAGACCAAGCTCCACCGCAGTCGTGTTCACCACCACGTCGTCGCCCACCGACACATCGCCGATGAGCTGGGTGAGGACGTAGGCCCGGCTGCCGTCGTCGAGACGAACGCGCTGCAGCCCACGTCGGGTCAGGAGGATCTCCTCCACTCGGAGCGTGCGGAACGATGGCATGTGCTGGTCGGACGTCGTGTCCCGCTCAGAGCGAGGCGATCAGCTTTTCGACTCGTTCGTCGCGACTCTTGAACGGATCCTTGCAGAGCACGGTGCGCTGGGCCTGGTCGTTGAGCTTGAGGTGCACCCAATCGACCGTGTAGTCGCGCTTGCGTTCCTTCGCCTTCTTGATGAACTCGCCGCGGAGGCGGGCCCGGGTGGTCTGCGGTGGAACGTCGACCGCGACCTCGATGTCGGCATCGCTGCAGATGCGTTCGACCAGGCCGCGATCCTGCAGCTTGTAGAACGGACTGCGCTCGCGGGTGATGTCGTGGTACTGCAGGTCGAGCAGC
This sequence comes from Actinomycetes bacterium, assembly GCA_031400715.1. Classification (GTDB taxonomy): domain Bacteria; phylum Actinomycetota; class Acidimicrobiia; order Acidimicrobiales; family Ilumatobacteraceae; genus VFMC01. The sequence continues at coordinate 13,791 of JANNQK010000220.1, forward strand.
TGGACGCGGGAGTGGCCGAGCGGCAGGTCGTGGCGCGCCCGGAAGGCTTCGATCAGCCGGTGCTTGATCACCCAATCGACCTCGCGGTCGAGTTTCAACGGGTCGTTCTCGATCGTGGAGATGCAGTGCTCCCACATCTCGAGCGCTTTCTGCTCCAGAGGTGGGAAGCCCTTGGTGTCGGCGTAGCGCAACGCTCGGTCGAGGTACTCGCGCTGGATGTCGAGCGCGCTGACCTCTCGACCGTTGGCGAGCCGTACCCGGCGGCGGCAGGTGATGTCGTGGCTGATGTCGCGGATGGCGCGGATGGGGTTCTCCAACGTCATGTCGCGCAGTACCACGGAGGGATCCTCGAGCATGCGGAGCATGCATGCGGCGGAGCCGACCTTCACGAACGTGGTGTACTCGCTCATGTTCGAGTCGCCCACGATCACGTGCAGCCGGCGGTACTTCTCGGCATCGGCATGCGGTTCGTCGCGGGTGTTGATGATCGGCCGGCTGCGCGTGGTGGCACTCGACACGCCCTCCCAGATGTGCTCGGCGCGCTGGGCGATCGAATAGAGCGGGCCGCGCGCCGTCTGGAGCACCTTGCCGGCGCCGGTGAAGATCTGCCGGCTCACGAGGAACGGGATGAGCACCTCTGCATAGGTGCCGAAGTCGTCGCTTCGGCTGGTCAGGTAGTTCTCGTGGCAGCCGTAGCTGTTGCCCGCCGAATCGGTGTTGTTCTTGAACAGGTAGACCGTGCCACGGATGCCCTCCTCGCGGAGGCGTTGCTCGGCGGAGACGACCAGGCTCTCGAGGATCCGCTCCCCTGCCTTGTCGTGCACCACGACGTCGTAGAGGCTGTCGCATTCCGGCGTCGCATACTCCGGGTGCGACCCGACGTCGAGGTAGAGGCGAGCACCGTTCTGCAGGAACACATTGCTGCTCCGCCCCCAGCTGACGACCTTGCGGAACAGGTAGCGGGCCACCTCGTCGGGGCTGAGCCGGCGCTGGCCACGGAGGGTGCACGTGACGCCGTACTCGTTCTCGAGCCCGTAGATCCGCCGCTCCATGGCGACAACCTAGCCACAGTTCCCCGACGCCGTCAGCCCATCCGAGTCCCACAGCCCCGTCCGGGACTCGGGTCAGCGGGGGCGGGTGAAGTCGATGGTGGCACCGGGCGGGCGTTGTGCGACGAGCCAGAGGTCGGCTGGATCGACCACGGCCATGACGGGGTAGCCGCCGGTGGTCGGGTGATCGGCGAGCATGACGATCGGTTGGCCGTCCGGAGGCACCTGGATCGCACCCTCCACCAGGCCCTCGCTCGGCAGCTCGTCGTGGCGCACACGACGCAACGGCGCGCCCACCAGCCGCACGCCGACCCGGTTGCTGGCTGCGAGCACCTCCCAGTGTGTGGAGAGCAGCGCGTCCCAGGCACCGTCGTCGAACCAGTCGAGGCGCGGTCCGGGCCAGACCCGCACGGCGCCATCGAGCGGGCGCGGTGCCACCGGATGCAGTGCGGCCGGCTCCAGCGGATCGTCACCGAGATCCACGACGTCGCCGTCACTGGACACGACTCCACCGCGCACACACACGTAGCTGCGAGCACCACCGCGCACACGAGCGACGCGCAGCATCGCACCGGCAGGCAGCACGACCGGCGCACCCCACCCCACCGGCGGACCGCCGTCGACGAACACGTCCACCGGGCTGCCCGTCACGGCCACCATCGCTGGCGTGCGACACCGGAGCGTCAAACCACCCGATGTCTCGAACCCGCCCCAGGATGCCCCATTCCCGACCAGGCGGTTCCCGAGCTCGAGCGACGCGACGTCGACCGCTCCCCCACGACTGACACCGAGGTGGGCCAGACCGCTCCGGCCCGCGTCTCGCACCGATGTCGCCACGCCCCAGGAGACGACCTGCAGACCGCCCGGGATCACTCGGGTTCGAACCTGACTCGTCGGCCCGGCACCAACAGTGCGGGGATCTCACGGGTGTCGTCCCACATCGCCATGTCGGTGTGCCCCAAGAGGCGCCAACCACCGGGCGACACCGAGGGATACACGCTCGCCCACTCGCCGGCGATCGCCACCGATCCGGCCTCGACGCTCGCCCTCGGCGACGACCGGCGCGGCACGTGCAGCTGACGCGGCAGGCCCACGAGATACGCGAACCCGGGTACGAAGCCACAGAAGGCCACCGTGTAGACCGCGCCCGCATGGAGATCGATGACGGTGTCGACGCTCAACCCGGTGACCTCCGAGATCTCGCCCAGATCGACGCCGTCGTAACGCACGGGGATGTGGATCTCGTCAACGCCGTCGATCCGGTCGCCGTGGTCCTGGTCGAACTGCAGGGCGGTTGGAAGCTCTTCGGGTGGCTCCTCGGAAAGCAACGCCCGCAGCGCCGACGTGTCGCTGCCATCGTGCATCACCAGCACCGTCCTCGCAGCCGGCACGATCTCCTGCACCGCCGGCAGAGCGATGCGCCGCAGCCGGGCGGCGGCGATCATCACCTCCTCGATCGACTGGTACTCGGCGAGCAGCGCCCTGGGGCCGTACGGCAGGATCCGCGCCGTCATCGCCGACTCACGAGAAGGGTTCGATCTGGTGACCTGCATCGACCAGCGCGCGACGCACCGCTGATGCCAGCACCGTCGCGCCGGGGGTATCGCCGTGCACGCAGATCGACCTCACGCCCGAGTCGGCCAGTCGGCAGGCCTGGGCGACGACTCGGCCGGCATCGGTCAGCAGCGCACCACCTTCCGTTCGCGGCACGAGCGTGCCGGAGGATGTGTAGGCGCGGTCGGCGAAGCCCTCGCAGACGAAGGAGAGGCCCGCAGTCGTCGCCGCCCGTTCGACGACCGAGCCGGCCAGCCCGAGCAGCGGCAGGCCTCCGCCATGCGCGACCAACGCCTCGACGACGGCCGCTGCCTGGGTCTCGTGATGCACGATCGCGTTGTACAACGCTCCGTGGGGTTTCACATACCGAACCGATGTGCCTTCGACGATGGCCAGCCGCTCGAGCGCGCCGACCTGGTAGAGCACCGCGTCGATCAGCTCGAGCGGGTCGATGTCGATGAATCGACGCCCGAATCCGGCGAGATCGGGGTAGCTCACCTGAGCGCCGACGGTGACGCCGAGGTCGGCCGCCAGGTGGCACGTGCGGCGCATGATCGTCGGGTCGCCCGCGTGGAATCCGCAGGCAACGTTGGCCGACGAGATCACGGCGAGCAGCCCGGAGTCGTCGCCCAACTGCCACCGGCCGTATCCCTCACCGATGTCGGCGTTGATGTCGACCGAGGAAGCCATTCGGCCCGAGCTCAGCCCTCGACGGATTCCAGCAGGCCGGCGACCTCGTCGTCGGTGAGTCGACGAAAACACCGACGACCGTTCGACCGCGACAGGATGGCCGCCTCGAGGTCTGCGCTCGCGAGTGTCCGATCGGGACCGCACAATGCCTTCGTTGCGGCACGCACCGCCCCGGACAATGACAGGCCGTCGACCTCGATGTCCGCGAGCCGCCCATTGATCGCCTCGGCGTCACCGCCGAGCACGCTGTACTGACGCTCGTCCATCACGGTGCCGTCGTAGAGGATGTGGAACAGCTGGTCGGGGGCACCATCGACACCCACCTCGGCCACGAGGATCTCGACCTCCATCGGCTTCATCTCGTGGGTGAAGATCTGCCCGAGGATCTGTGCGTACTGGTTGGCCAGACTTCGTGCGTCGACATCGTCGCGCGAGTACTGAAAGCCCTTCAGGTCGGCGGCGCGCACACCGGCCACGCGGAGCTGGTCGAACTCGTTGTACTTGCCGACCCCGGCGAAGGCGATGCGGTCGTAGATCTCGCTGATCTTGCGCAGCGTGTTCGACGGGTTCTCGGCGACCAGGGCGATCCCGTCGTCGTACCGGACAGCGACGAGCGCGCGCCCCCGGGCGATTCCCTTCCGGGCGTAGTCGGCCCGGTCCTTCATCACCTGTTCGGGTGCGACGTAGAACGGCATGCTCATCGGGAACGACCCTCCGTCGACTGCTGCGCGATGGCCTGGTAGCGAGTGGCGAGCTCTTCGTCGGTGAGGCGCTGCCAGCCCTCGGCGGTGATCGTGGCCACCACCGGGTAGATGCCCCGAAGGACGTCGGGGCCGCCGGTGGCGGAGTCGGCGTCGGCCGCCTCCCACAGACTCTTGCAGGCCAGGATCACGGCGGCATCGCGGTCCATGTCGTCGCTGAACCCCACCTTGATCACCGTGCTCGCGTGGAGACTGCCCGAACCCGTTGCGGCGTGGTCGAACTCCTCGTACCGACCCCCCGTGACGTCGAAGCTCCACAGTCGACCCGTCTGCCGCCGCAGGTCGTAGCCGGCGAAGAGCGGCACCACGACCATGCCCTGCATCGCCGCGGGTAGGTTGCCGCGAACCATCATCGACAGCTGGTTGGCCTTGCCCTCGAGGCTGAGCGCCGACCCTTCCACCTTCTCGTAGTGCTCGAGCTGCAGCGCGAACAGCTTGATCATCTCGACCGCCGGGCCGGCGGCGCCCGCGATCGCGACGCCGCTGTGACGATCGGCCTGCACCACCTTCTCCATCGTGCGATGGCTGATGAGGTTGCCGCTCGTGGCGCGTCGATCTCCCGCCATCACCACACCGTCAGCGAATCGGAGAGCGACACACGTGGTGGCGTGGGGAACGTCGAGCCGGCCACCGGCAGCGCCGGCGGCGGCCATCCCCGCGTCATCGGGGCCGAGGCCGACCCGGCGCAACAGCTCGGGAAAGCTTGCCCCTGGGTCGGTTCCGGGGGTGAAGAACGGCATCGACATGTGGACTACTGCCCGCCCTTTTGCACGTACGACTTGACGAAGTCCTCGGCGTTCGTCTCGAGGACGTCGTCGATCTCGTCGAGCAGATCGTCGAGCTCGGCTTTCAGCTTCTCGCCGGTCGCGGTGGACGCCGGTGCCTCGATCAGCTCATCGTCGGCCCGGCTCGATGTGGGCTTCTGTTTCTGGGTGCGCTCGGCCATGGGTTCAGTGCTCCCTGCAGGTCATGCACCGAGCCGAGCGAGCAGCTCGGCAGCGGTGTCGCTGTCGTCGATCAAGCTAGCGACATGTTCGGCGGTGCCGCGCAACGGTTCCATCATGGGCACCCGCCGCAGCGGGTCGCGGCCGATGTCGAACACGAGCGAATCCCAGTTCGCGGCGACGATGTCCGCCGGCCACTTCTGCAGGCATCGTCCCCGAAAGTACGCCCGCGTGGTGGTGGGCGGCTCGGTGATCGCAGCCTGGACGGCCAACGGATCGGCGATCACCTGCAGACCGACCTTCGTGGCCAGGCACTTCTCGGGTCGCATGTCGTGGTACTGGAGGTCGAGGGCCTTCAGCTTGGCATCGCCCGGTCGCAAGCCGTGCCGATTCGCGAAACCCTCCACCACGCGGCGCTTGGCCACCCAGTCGACCACGTCGGCGACCGTGTCCGGGTCGCGTTCGAGCCCGGCGAGGATCGACTCCCAGCGACGCAAGACATCGGCGCCGACGTCGACACCGACCGCTTCCAGGCCATGGGAGCGCTCGTAGGCTCGAGCTCGTTCGAGGATGCTCCACTGGATCTCCAGGGCCGTGGCCCGACGCCCCGACCGGAGCAGGATCGTTCGTCGCAACGAGGGGTCGTGGCTGATCGCCCGAATCGCTCCGACGGGGTTGGCGACGACGAGATCGTCTCCCAGCACATCGTCTTCGATCATCGCCAGGACGATCGATGTCGCGCCGACCTTCATGAAGGTGGCGACCTCGCTCATGTTGGCGTCGCCCACGATCACGTGGAGGCGGCGGTACTTCGATGCGTCGCAGTGCGGCTCGTCCCGAGTGTTGACGATCGGCCGCTTCAGCGTGGTCTCGAGTCCGACCTCCTCTTCGAAGAAGTCGGCCCGCTGACTGATCTGATACGCGATGTCGTCGGCAGCCGCACCGGGAAGTTCGCACCCGACCTTGCCGGCGCCCACCACGATCTGACGTGTGACGAAGTGCGGGGTCACCTGGGCCACGATGCGACCGAAGGGCGTGTCGCGCGACAGCAGGTAGTTCTCGTGGCACCCGTAGCTGTTGCCCTTGCCGTCGGAGTTGTTCTTGTGGCAGAGGATCTCGGCCCCGTCGGGCAGCATGGTCCGCGCCGCGATCATGCTCAGGCGAACGATCTCCTCGGCGGCCCGATCGAACGCCACGATCTCGCGCGCGTCGCGACACTCGGGCGTGCTGATCTCCGGATGGGCGTGGTCGACGTAGTACCGAGCTCCGTTCGTGAGCACCGCATTCACCAGTTGCGTGTCGACCTCCGGAGCCAGCGAGTCGTCGAGGCTGAAACCGCGAGCATCGTGGCCCGGATGTTCGTCCTCGTAGTCCCACCCGATCCGCGACACCCGCTGGCGCGTGTGGGCCGCAAGATACGAGTTGATGAGCAGTGACGATGCGGTGACGGGATTGTTGTCGGCGCCGCGAACCATGATCCCGTACTCGGTCTCGATGCCACAGACCTTGGGGATCGCCATGAGAACGACCCTAGCCAGCTGCTCTCGACTGCGGCCACCATCGGGCCTTCGTCACAGGTACTGACCGGTCGCCGCCCGCTCGATCGCCCGGCCGCCTGCCCTGTCTGCTGGTGTGTGGCCCTTCACCAGCGTGCGGATGAACACGATCCGCTCCCCCTTCTTGCCGGAGATCTTCGCCCAGTCGTCAGGATTGGTGGTGTTGGGCAGATCCTCGTGCTCTTTGTACTCCTGCTTGATCGAGTCGAGCAGATCTTGGGTGCTCACGCCCCGCACTCCCCCGGCGATCACCCGCTTGATCGCAAGTTTCTTGGCACGGCGCACGATGTTCTCGATCATCGCGCCCGACGAGAAGTCCTTGTAGTACAGGATCTCCTTGTCGCCGTTCTGATAGGTCACCTCGAGGAACTGGTTGTCCTCGTCGTCGCGATACATCTCGGCGACCGTGGCATCGATCATGTCCGGCACCTTCGTGTCCGGCGCGATCGGGATCTCGTCGGTGAGGTAACGGGCGAAGATCTGCCGGGCCGCGACGCTGTTCGGGCGTTCGATCTTGATCTTCACGTCGAGGCGACCCGGACGCAGGATCGCCGGGTCGATGAGGTCTTCACGGTTCGTCGCCCCGATCACGATCACGTTGCGAAGCCCCTCCACACCGTCGATCTCGGCCAGCAACTGCGGCACGATCGTGCTCTCCATGTCGGAGCTGATCCCCGAACCCCGGGTGCGGAACATCGAGTCCATCTCGTCGAAGAAGACGATGACCGGCCAACCCTCCTCGCTCTTTTCGCGCGCTCGCTGGAACACGAGACGGATCTGTCGCTCGGTCTCGCCGACGTACTTGTTCAGCAGTTCGGGGCCCTTGATGTTGATGAAGTACGACTGGCCCTTCTCGCCGCCGGTCTTTTCCGCCACCTTCTTGGCGAGCGAGTTGGCGACGGCTTTGGCGATCAGGGTCTTGCCGCACCCGGGTGGCCCGTACAACAGGATTCCCTTGGGCGCCGGCAGTTGGTGCTCGGCGAACAGGTCGGCGTACAGGAACGGCAGCTCCACGGCGTCGGCGATCTGTTCGATCTGGTCGTCGAGACCTCCGATGTCGTCGTAGGAGATGTCGGGCACCTCTTCGAGCAACAGGTCCTCGACCTCGGGGCGGGGCAGCTTCTCGAGCAGCAGATTGGTGCGCGGATCGAAGCGCATCGTGTCGCCGCTGCGCAGGTGCACACCCCGCAAGCTGTCGGCCAGCTCGCACACCCGCTCCTCGTCGGCGCGCCCCGTCACCATCGCGCGAACGCCGTCGTCCATGATCTCCTTGATCGTGACGACCTCGCCGGTGATCTCGGGGTTCCTGGCCAGGACGACGTTGAAGCTCTCGTTCAACACCACCTCGGAACCACGCTCGAGCGTCTCGTGCTCGATGTCGGGGTGCAGGCCGACCCGCATCTTGCGACCGCTGGTGAGCACATCGATCGTGCCGTCGTCGTTGCGGCCGACGACCACCCCGTAGGCGGAAGGTGGCTGGCTGAGCTTGTCGACCTCGTCGCGCAGGGTGGAGATGTGCTCGCGAGCTTCGCGGAGGGTGTAGCTGAGCTTCTCGTTCTGGCTCACCGCGTGGGCGAGCTGACCCTTGGTCTCGAGCAGGCGCTCCTCGAGCGCCCGCATCCGCTTGGGAGCCTCGGCGAGACGGCGGCGCAGGTCGGAGATCTCCTGCTCGAGGACCAACGCCTCCGCACGCATGTCCTCGAGCGGCTCGTCGGCGCCACCGGGCCCTGTGTCTCCCGGATCGTTGTCGTGCTGACCGTGACTGGGTGCCATGGCTGGAACCTACACGCGCCCGAACTGCGTCCGCATGACAGTGACGACAGATGGTCACGACAGCGACGACGGGCGGAACGGTCAGAACGGTCGGGAAGGGCGGGAAGGGCGGGAAGGGCGGGAAGGGCAGCGTGACGTGAGTTGCTTGACGGATGCGGGTCCGCTGGCACCTGTCCCTATACACTTCCCGGGTCTGACCACCCAACAAGGGCCACAGAGGAGACTGCACACACCATGAAGGTCTGGATCGACCAGGATCTCTGCACGGGCGATGGCCTGTGCGAGGAAATCGCCCCCGATGTCTTCACCCTGCTCGACGACGGCCTCGCCTACGTCCGCGAGGGCAGCAAGATCTACGCCACGGCCAAGGGCAACCCACAGGGCGCCGAAGGCATGGCCGAGATCCCCGATGGCCAGCTCGACGGTGTGATCGAAAGCGCCGAGGAGTGCCCCGGCGAGTGCATCTTCATCG
>JANNQK010000221.1:0-4805 GCA_031400715.1 Actinomycetes bacterium
GCGCAAGTCCCACTCGATGCCCGAGCCGCGCAGCATCGGGCCGCTGAAGCCGAGATTCAGTGCGCGCTCGGGCGAAACCACGCCGATGCCCACCGTGCGCTGCTTCCAGATGCGGTTGTCGGTGAGCAGGGTTTCGTAGTCGCTCCAACGACAACCGACCCTGGACCGAGACCCGCTCGACACGACGCAACGCGCCACCCGCATCACGCAACACATTGACCACCGAACCAGCCGACACCCGCACCGCTTCGATGATCTCCGGATGCGTGTACCCCTCCAACGACATCTGCACAATCCGCGCCCGCACCTCCGCAGGCAACCTCCACACTCGTTTCACCACACACCTCCGTGAGCTCAGGACGTCATCATGCGACGACGACCTGAATCCGCCGTGGCGGTGCCGCCCGTATCTCTCATCGCTCCGGGAGGAGAGCTGGTGTCGATGAGAGATGAGGGCGCCAGAGGCACTCATCTCTCATCGCGGGTCGTGCCAGGGTGGAGGCGAGGGAGGTCGGTGGACCCTTGCGCTCGGCTCAGCGAGGTGATGCGGTGAGGTGTGGTGAACGACGAAGCTGAATCCAGCCGATCAGCGCCTGGGTTGAGCGCCACCGATGCCGTGGCGCGCCTGCGTCGCGACGGCCCGAACCGGCTGCCAGAACCGAAGCGACCGTCGGGCATGCGCCGTTTCGCCGGTGAACTGGTGCACTTCTTCGCCCTGATGCTGTGGGTGGCGGGCGTGTTGGCCGTGGCCGCGGGCATGCCGGCGCTGGGGTTCGCCATCTTTGGGGTGATCGTGGTGAACGCGGTCTTCTCGTTCGTGCAGGAGCACCGCGCCGACGTGGCGGCACACCGTCTGCGCCAGCTGCTGCCGACCTTGGTGACCGTCCGCCGCGACGGACGACCGCTGATCGTCGATGCGGTCGATGTCGTGGTCGACGACACGCTGCTGGTCGAGGCGGGGGATCGAGTGCCGGCGGATGCCCGGGTGGTGCACGCAAGCTGTCTGCTGGTGGACACGTCGCTCTTGACCGGCGAGAGCGTGCCCACGCCTGGTGGCCCCGGCGACAGGCTCTTCGCAGGCACGTTCGTGGTGGAGGGCTCGGCCGAGGCGGTGATCGTCGCGACCGGTGCCGGGACGCGCCTTGCGACCATTGCCGCATTGACGACGGTGTCGGCGAAGCCGGTGACGCCGCTCACGATCGGACTCCATCAGGTGGTGCGCACCATCGCTGCTGTGGCGGTCGGCGTCGGCGGGTTCTTCTTCGCGATCGCCATGCTGCTGGGCAACGACGCCGCGGATGGATTCGTCTTCGCGATCGGAGTGACGGTCGCGCTGGTGCCCGAGGCCCTGTTGCCGACGGTGACGCTCTCGTTGGCATGGGGAGCGGAGCGGATGGCCGATCGCCAGGTGCTGGTGCGCAACCTGGAGGCGGTCGAGACACTCGGCTCGACCACGTTCATCTGCACCGACAAGACGGGCACGTTGACGATGAATCAGATGACGGTGCGTTCGGCCTGGACCCCTACTGGGTCGGCGACGGTGACCGAGCTCGGCTACGGACCGATCGCCGATGTGGAGATCGTGGGCGATCGTGAGGCGATCGAGCGGATGGCCCTCGCCGGCGCGCGGTGCGCGACGGGGGTGGTGGTGCAGAAAGACGGTGCGTGGGTGGCACGCGGGGATCCCACCGAAGCGGCTGTCGATGCGTTCGCGCGGCGAACCGGCTTGGACACGGACCGAGATCGCTTGGAGCGCGTCGAGGCGATCAGGTTTCCGTTCGATCATCACCGGCGACGTATGTCGGTGGTGGTGGGCGGCGAGGTGTTGGTGAAAGGGTCGCCCGAGGGGGTGCTGCCGCTGTGCGCTGACGTCGCGTCGACGGCTGCAGCACTGGGCGACATGACCCGTCGAGGATTGCGTGTCCTGGCGGTCGCGGCTCGCCCGTTGGAGCAAGGGGAGCAGCCGGCCGATGCCAGTGAGGCCGAGCGCGATCTGGTGCTGCTCGGTCTGATCGGGATGGAAGATCCGCCGCGACCCGACGTGCGCGAGGCGGTCGAGGCATGTCGGCGGGCGCACGTGAAGCTGGCGATGGTGACCGGAGACCACCCCGACACCGCTGCTGCCGTGGCGATGCATGTGGGTCTTCGCGACCGAGACGGTGTCGTGCTCACCGGTGCCGAGCTGCCAGCCGACGACGCCGAACTGGTGGCGTTGTTGGAGCGTGACGGTGTGGTGATCGCCCGTGTGTCGCCGGAGGACAAGGTGCGAATCGCGGTGGCACTGCGAACAGCCGGTCATGTTGTGGCGATGACGGGCGACGGCGTGAACGACGCGCCTGCGTTGCACGAGGCGAACATCGGCATCGCGATGGGTGCATCGGGCACCGACGTGGCGCGCGCAGCTGCGGACCTGGTGTTGCTCGACGACCACTTCGCCAGCATCGTGGCGGGTATCGAACAGGGCCGGGCGACGTACGTGAACATCCGCCGGTTCCTCACCTACCACCTCACCGACAACGTGGCGGAGTTGATGCCGTTCGTGGTGTGGATGCTGTCGGGCGGCAGGTTCCCGCTGGCGCTCGGCGTGTTGCAGATCCTGGCCCTCGACATCGGCACCGACACGTTGTCGGCGGTGGCGCTCGGTGCCGAGCCGCCGAGCGCGCATCTGCTCGATGGACCGCCCGTGTCGGGGAAGCTGTTGAACCGGACCGTGCTCGTGCGCGCGTTCGGCGTGTTGGGCCCCACCATCGCGGTCGCGTCGATGGCAGCCTTCGTGGTGTCGATGTTGGCGCTCGGGTGGGGGAGAGGCCAGCCGTGGCCGGACGAGGCCGGGCTGGCCGCTGCATCGGGCGCGACATTCATGGCGATCGTGCTGGGGCAGAAGGCGAACGTGTTCGCGTGCCGCAGCTCGACCCGTCGACCCGATCAGATCGGGTGGAGGACCAACCCGCTGTTGCTGAAGGTGATGGTGATCGAGTTGGCGTTCGCCCTCATCGTGCTGCTGGTGCCGGTGATCGCCGACATGCTCGATCAGGCCACCCCGCCGCTGTGGGGCTGGGTGATGGCGTTCGCCACGATGCCGCTGATGTTGGCGGTGGATGCGCTCGAGAAGCACCACCGGCGGCGGCGGTCGGTCAGACGAAGCGCATCGGCAGGTGCCGATAGCCGCGGATGATCTGGCTCGGTCCGTCGGTCGTCGCACCGGCGATCCGCCAACGGGTGACGTCGGGGAAGCGGTGCAGGAGCGTGTCCCACGCGACCCGAGCTTCGAGTCGGGCGAGGGCGCCGCCGAGGCAGGCGTGTGGGCCCGTCACGAACGCCAGGTGGCGGCGTGCGTTGGGGCGGGTGATGTCGAAACGGTCGGGTTCCGGGAACACGAGCGGGTCGCGGTTGGCGGCGGCGATGACGGTGACGACCTCGCCGCCCTCCGGGATCACGTGACCCGGTGCGACCTCGATCGGCGCCAGCGCTCGTCGCAGGGTGAACTGCACCGGGCTCTCGTAGCGCAGTGCCTCTTCGACGGTGTTCGTGAGATGCGTCTCGGGGTCGGCGGCGAGGAGATCGAGCTGGTCACGATGCGCGATCAGAGTGGCGGTGCCCGTGCCGATGAGGTTGACCGTGGTCTCGAAGCCGGCGATGAGCAGCAGTGACAGCGTGCCCACCAGCTCGTCGTCGGTGAGGACGTCGCCGTCGGCCTGCTCAGCGAGGACCGACACCAGGTCGTCGCCCGGCCGACGACGTCGCTCGGCGACGAGCGCGCGGAACGTGCGGTCGATCTCGAAGAGGGCGTGGTGGACGTCGGTCGACTCGCGCAGGGAGCGCGGTCGGTCGAGCGCGGTCACGAGGTGCTCGCCCCATCGGTCGAACATCGCGAGGTCGGAGTCGGGCACGCCGAGCAGACGTGTGATCACCCGCATGGGCAAAGGGCGGGCGAACGACTCGACCAGATCGACGTCGCCGGTGGTGGGGAAGGCGTCGATCAACTCGTCCGCCGTCCGGCGCACGAGTGCCTCGTGTTCAGCGATCGACTTCGGGGTGAAGCCGCGCTGGACGAGGCGCCGGAGCCGGGTGTGGTCGGGGGCGTCCATGCTGATGAACGAGGCGTCGAACGGCTCACCGACACCGGCTCGTATCGTCGGGTCGAGGAGGCGTTCCACGGTCGATCGGGCGCTGTTCGGCATCGACGAGGCATGGGGCGAGGTGAACACCGCGTGGCAACCGGCGTGCGTGGCCGTGAGGTAGGTGCCGAGGCGGCTCCGCACCAGTGGTCCCGCGGCGAGGAGCGATCGGTGGAGCACCAACCGATCTGCCGGGCCGCCCGGTGCGTCGAGCGCTCCCATCGGGTCGTCGAAACGTCTGGCGACGCGGGAGATCGAGTTGAGCGCTGTGGTGGCGACGGCGACACGCACCTTCTCGGTGAGAGGGATGCCGGAGGATGCGGCCGAGTTGGTCATGTGACCAACTCTAGACCAAGTTGGTCACGTGACCAACTTGCGCATACGCTCGACGGCGTGGCCTATGTGAGCGCTGCCGAGCGGCGGGAGCAACTGATCGAGGCGACCATTGCGGTGCTCCGGAAGTCGGGCGCCGACGGCGTGACGTCGCGGGCTATCGCCGCCGAGGCCGAGGCGCCGCTCGCATCGATCCACTACACCTTCGGTTCGCTCGACGACCTCGTGGTCGCAGCGTTCGAGCGGCTGATCGACGAGGTGGCCGCGCGCATCACCGATGGTCTCGACGTCGCGGCCGGATACGGACCGTGCATCGTCGGCGTGATGCAGGGGGTTGCGGGTCTGCTGGACGAC
>JANNQK010000222.1:0-8979 GCA_031400715.1 Actinomycetes bacterium
TCACCTTCGACCTCACGTAGAGGTTGAAGGTGAGGTTCACATCCCCTGGTGAGAGCACGATGTCACCGTTCACCGACCCGGCGGCCGGGAAGACGAGCACCAGTCCACCGGGCCAGTGGGCGATCGAGCCGGGCCCATCGGTGATCCCCGTGGAGCCCGCCGCGAACCCTCCCTCGAGCTGCACCGAGAGGTCGGTGCCCGCCGCGCTGGTGGCCCGCATCACCGACGCCGAGCGGAGCTTGGCGAGGCCGAGACCGACCCGGCGAGGCAGGTCGTCGTCCCACCGGAGACGGTCGAAGGCGTCGGGGTGCTCGTTCGAGACCATCAGCACCCGCGCGCCGGCACCCAGGATCTGGCCGAGCTCGGGGGCGTGGAGCAACCCTTCGACCGTGCAGTCGATCACCAGGTCGGCGGCACCCAAGGCGGCGATGACCGAGCGGTTGCCGGCGATCGCCTGCGACGCGCCCGTCGACCGGATCGGGACCGGATGGCTGGACGACGGCGTGGCGAGCACGACCTCGCTCACCCGTCCACCGAGCGATTGGGCGGCAAGCCTGGCCGTCTCGACCAGCGCCGGACGGCTCTGGGTCTCGCTCAGGATCGTCACCACCTCACCCTCGTGCAGACCGCATCGCACGAACTGATCGCGAAATGCCCGGATGTAACGCCATTCGGTGGTCACCGGCGACTCCTCTCGATCTGGCGGACGATCGCATCGTTCACGATCTCCGGCGCTTCCACGTTCAACAGGTGTCCCGCGCCCGGCACCACCTCGAGCGTGGCACGGGGCACGAGGTCGACGATCGCCTGCGCGTACGCCACGGGCGTCTCTTCGTCGCACTCCCCCACCAACACCGCCGTCGGCGCGGCGATGCGGGGCAACGCTGCTCGACTGTCGTGGGTGATCAGGCAGTCGATCGACCGACGAAGCGCTTCGCCGGTGATGCGTGCCATCGCCGCGCGCTGACCGGCGAGGGCCTCGGCGGCGATGTTCGCACCGGCCAAGGCGCCGAGCACCCGATCGGCGAAGTCGATCGGTTCCTGACCGGCATCGAGCGGAGCCAGACGAGCGGCACGCCACTCGCCCGGCAGCGTGCCGTCGAGGCCGAACTTGGAGCTCGTCGCCAGCAGCGTGAGCGACGCGACGCGGTGGGCGTGTGCAGCCGCCGCGTACTGGGCGATCATCCCGCCGAAGGAGATCCCGACCAGATGAACCCGATCGGCGCCCATCTCGTCGGCCCATCGCACCACTGCGTCGGCCAGCGACGGGAACGTCATGGCACCGTCGAGCGGTGGAGATTCTCCGTACCCAGGCAGGTCCCACGCGGCCACGACGGCGCAGCCACTCAGGCCGATGAGCTGTGGCTCCCACGACACGCGGCTGCCACCGAGTCCGTGCAGGAGGAGCACCACCTCGCCGGTTCCGTCGGCCGGGCGGGCCTCCCGCCACGCGATCTGCGCGCCGTGCACCTCACGGACGATCACGGTCGAGGTGCCCGCACGGTCGATTCGTCCATGCGGCGATCGTACTCACTGGCGACCTCATGTCAACGCCGTTGACAACAGCGTGGTCCGCGAGCATGATCGCCCGATGTCCCTCGACATCTCCGCCTCCACCTCCGAGTCCCTGCCCCCGCCCGGAACCCGGGAGTTCCGCAACCACCTCGTGGGCCTCGTGCGAGCGATGGCCCCGGAGATGAAGGAGCGGGCGGTGGTCTACGACCGGCAGGCCAGCTTCCCCTACGAGAACTTCGCCGACTTCCGGTCGAGCGGTCTGCTCGGAGTGTGCGTCCCACGCCGCTTCGGCGGCCTGGGCGCGAGCTACGCCGACTACATCCGCGTGAGCGAGGAGATCGGCAGGCATTGCGGCGCAACCGGCCTCACGTTCAACATGCACAACGCGACGATGCTGTGGTGCGGCCAGGTGGCGGATCTGCTCGACCTCTCCCCCGCCGAGCGTGAGCGCCACGAGGCGATCCGCACCGAGATGTACCGAGGCGTCATCGAGGACGGAGCGATCCACAGTCAGCCCTTCAGCGAAGGATCGGCACCCGGAGCCACCTCCGGCGTCGCAACCAAGGCGGTCCCTGTCGACGGCGGCTGGCTGGTCACCGGCCGGAAGATCTTCGCCTCGCTGTCGGGCGCCGCCACCTTCTACAACGTCACCTGCCATACGCCCGGCGAGGACGTCATCCGTCTGCTCGGCGTCCCGGCCGATGCCGAGGGCGTCGAGATCGTCGACGACTGGGATCCGCTCGGCATGCGTGGCACCGTGTCACGGACGCTGCTCATGAACCAGGTGTTCGTCCCGCACGCCAACGAGTGGATGCCTGCCGGCACCTACAACCAGGCCGCCGTGCGCTACCCGTGGCTGTTCCTCTCGTTGTGCCCCAGCTACCTCGGGCTCACCGGCGGCATCCTCGACACGACCGCTGCCTACCTGCGCGGAGAACTGCCGGGCCAGGTCACCGGACCGCGCCGCGACCATGCGGTGAAACAACATGGCTGGGCGCAGATGCAGTTGAAGCACCAGCAGAGCCAAGCGCTGCTGTACCGAGCGATCGACGATGCGACGATCGACCCCACCGAACAGGAGCTCGTGACCGGCTGGGCCGCTGCGGTGACCGTGATGGACCATGCAGCCGACGTCGCCTCCTTGGCGATCAAGGTGTGCGGTGGCCAGAGCATGCAGAAGTCGATGCCGCTCGAGCGCATGTATCGCGACTCCCGGCTCGGCAGCACCATGCTGCCGTGGAGCGCAGAGGTGTGCACCGAGCGCCTCGGGCGAGCCCGGCTGTATGGGGCCGACGCGACGGCGGTGCAGCAATGAGCCGCGCCACGCTCACACGCGACACGATCGTCGACACGACGATGCGCATCATCGCCGAATCGGGCGCGGACGGGTTCACGATGCGCAGCCTCGGCCACGCCCTCGGCACCGACCCCACTGCGGTGTACCGCCACTTCCGCGACAAGGCCGAGCTGCTGCGAGCGGTGAGCGAACGGCTCCTGGCGACCGTCACGGTCGACCTGCCCGACGGAGGCTGGCGAGCGACCACGGTCGAAGTGTGCCGACGACTCCGCAACGCACTCCTCGATCAACCGCATCTGGCGACGGCGTTGCAGTTCGGTCCACCACTGCAACCCACCGAGTTCGCCATCACCGAGACCCTGTTGCATCAGTTCCGAGTGGCCGGGCTCGGCCTCGGTTCCGCCGCCCTTGCGTACCACAGCGTGATCGAACTCACGGTCGGCTCGGCGGCCATCGATGCCACCCTGCACTCATTGTCGAACCGCGAACGCTCGCAGCAGTACCTCCGGTGGCGCTCGGTCTACGCAACGCTCGATCCGAGCGAGTACCCCGAGGCGGTCGGGGCATCGGCCCACCTGTACCGGGGCACCGCCGAGGAGCGATTCGTCCACGCCCTGACGGCGTTGCTCGACGGAATCGCCGCAGGCTCG
This sequence comes from Actinomycetes bacterium, assembly GCA_031400715.1. Classification (GTDB taxonomy): domain Bacteria; phylum Actinomycetota; class Acidimicrobiia; order Acidimicrobiales; family Ilumatobacteraceae; genus VFMC01. Next base: position 3,463 of record JANNQK010000222.1, read on the forward strand.
TGACCTCGCGACATACTGCGATCATGCCCGACTTCCAGATGCCGACCGCCCCGTCGTGCGCGTTCGCGAGCGACAACGCTGCCGGCGCCCATCCGCTCGTCCTCGATGCGATCGTTCGTGCCAACGTCGGTCACGCGCTCGCCTATGGGTCCGACGAGTGGACGGCCGAGACCGAGGCTCGATTCCGCGACCTGTTCGGTCCCCAGGCCGTGTCGTTCCTCGTCTGGAACGGCACCGGCGCCAATGTGCTGGCCCTCGCGGCGTTGATCCGCCCGGCCGACTCGATCGTGTGCAGCAACTGGGCCCACATCGCGGTCGACGAGACCGGCGCGCCGGAGCGAGTGCTCGGCAGCAAGCTCCAGACCGTGCCCACCACCGACGGCAAGATCCGCCCCGAGCAACTGCTCGAGCTCGAGCATCTGATCGGCGATCAGCACCATGCCCAGCCCGGCGTCGTGTCGATCACCCAGAGCACCGAGCTCGGCGCCGTCTACACCGCCGCCGACGTGGCCGAACTGTGCGACACGGCGCACCGGCTCGGGATGAAGGTGCACCTCGACGGCGCTCGGATCGCGAACGCCACGGCGGCCCTCGGCGGCACGGTGCAGGCGATGCGATCGTTCACGGTCGATGCCGGCGTCGACGTGGTGAGCTTCGGCGCCACCAAGGCAGGCATGGCCTTCGGCGAGGCGGTGGTCTTCCTCGATCCAGAGCTCGCTCGACGCGCGAAGTTCATCCGCAAGCAGGTGACCCAGCTGCCGTCGAAGATGCGATTCGTGGCGGCCCAGTTCAACGCCCTGCTCCAGGACGACCTGTGGATCCGCCTCGCACAGCACTCCAACGGCCTCGCCGAGCGCCTGTACAGAGCGACCAGCATCATCGACGGCGTCTCCTACGATGCCGCTCCCGAAGTGAACAGCGTGTTCCCGGTGTTGCCGGCGCACCTGATCACACCGCTCCAGGAGTGGTGCTTCTTCTGGCCCTGGGACGTCTTCCGCAACCAGGTCCGATGGATGACGGCGTGGGACACCACCGCTGCCGATGTCGATCGGTTCGCCGCCGGCGTGACCGCGCTCTGCGCTCACGGCTGAGGCGCCGCGCCACCGATTTCTGGCGAATCGCGATCGGTTTCCGGTGGTGCAGCAGGCCCGACACGACCGCTGAGCAGGACGTCCGTTCAGGATTCGGAAAGCGCTCGTCTTTGTTTGCCGAGTGCAATTGACTGTTGGATCAATTCTGATACTCTTCGTCCAAGCGCTGCAGGCTTGCCCTGGCACCGACATCCACCACCTGATGATCAGCAGTTCATCACGAGACGTGTCGACCGAGGGTCTCTGAGGGGATGTGCCTGCGACGTGGTGTGACATCGCTCTGGGCAAGGGGGTTCCATGGCCGCGGGAGAGACGCTCTTCCATCGTCAGTTGACTGACGATCGTTGGATGAACGCAGCAGCCTGCAAAGGTTTGACGCATCTGTTCTTCCCGCCTCCTGCTGAACGTCCGCAGGCACGGGAACGGCGCGAGGCGATGGCCACGGCAGTTTGTCGTTCGTGCATCGTCAACAGCACGTGTCGTGAGTTCGCACGAACGAACCACGAGTACGGCTACTGGGGTGGCGAGAGCGAGGACGAGCGCCACGAGGCCGGGTTCCGCCTGATCGCCCCGATCGGCGTCCGCGCCCGCGACGCCGTCTGAACCCGCTGACCGAGCGCTGATCCGTACGGCGCGTGCGCCGAACGGTGATGACGGCGACCAACGACGCGACCAACGACGCGACCAAAAACGCGATCGACGGCAACGGTCGTGGCCCGGGCGCCACGACTACGCTCGCCGTGATGGCCTCCGTTCAGCCCCACCGCGACGCCGTGTACGCAGCCTGGGCCGACTACGGCGATGAACGGCGGATCACCTCGCTCGACGAGGTGAGTGCCAACGTCTCGACGAACCGCGTGTACCGGATCCACCTCGACGATGGCAGCACGCTCGTGTCGAAGGTCTCGTCCTATGGGTCGTACTTCCTCTTCGTCGAGGACCACGAACGACTGAGATTGTGCGCGAGCCTGCTCGACGACACTCGATTCGCCGGGATGCTGGCCGACGTGTGGACCACACGACCTGATCGGCTGGCACCAGGCGAACGACAGCACATCTACACCTGGTACGACCGCACGATGTGGGCGGTGTTCTACGACGACGTTCCTCGGGGGGAGTCGCTCCCCCGGGTGCTGAGCGTCGACATGATCCGGAACCTCGGCCGCGAGATGGCCGAGTTCCACCACGCCTGCGCCGACCTCGCGCCGCGCGTTCCCGGCAGCTCCAAGACGATCAAGAGCGATGCGATCCATCTGCTCGATCTGCTCGAGAGCCCGTTCGCCCCCCGGAACTTCGACCTGCGGCCGGAGTCGATCGGGATGCTGTGGCGGCACACGCACGAGTTCCTGGAACGCCTCGTGTCGCTGGGCTACGACGAGTGGACCAAGATCCCGGTCCTCATCGACTGGAACCTCGGCAACTTCTCGGTGAAGCCAGGCGTCGACGGCTTCCGACTGTTCAGCAGGTGGGACTACGACTGGTTCAGCATCGAGCCGCGAATGCTCGACTTCTACATCCTGTCGCGAGTGTCGAGCAGCACGGGCGACCGAACCCAGTTCAGCTACGGCGCGCACACCTTGCTCGAACCATCGTTCCTCGCGTTCATCGATGCCTACACCGAGGTGTTCCCGATGAGTCGCGAGGAGCTCGAGTTCCTGCCCGAGGTGTACCGATTCTTCATCCTGAACTACGTGGTCCGCGAAGGCGCCCGCTTCTTCCGAGAAGATCTGTGCGCAGCGTTTCGCCGAGACGCGGTGCGCACGTACCTGCCGGCGTTCGAGCGCACCGACTTCTCGGTCCTCGCCAGAGCCGCCGGCTGAGCACCTCGCGACGGCTCGATCGACGGCTCGATCGACGGCTCGATCGATGGCTCGATGGCTCGATCGACGGCTCTCCGGACGAGGCGTGACACGATGCATCGATGGAGTACGCGCAGATCATGGTCGAACGTCGCGGTGCCAGCGACGAGATCGTCCTCATCACCCTCAATCGCCCCGACAAGCTGAATGCCTGGACCCCGCGCATGGCCGAGGAGCAAGCCGACGCGATCACGCTGGCGAACGAGGATCGGACCGTTGGTGCAATCGTGATGACGGGGGCAGGCCGAGGCTTCTGCGCCGGCGCCGACATGGACGCGACCTTCAAGTCGCGCATCGATGGCGTCGACCCCGGCAACGACACCGCGGGAGGTGTCGGCGGCATGCCGAACGGTCTCGACTGGGTCGCGCTGCTACGGGCGAGCAAGCCGATCGTGTGCGCGGTCAACGGACCGGCGATCGGTATCGGCGTCACGATGTGCTTGGCGGCCGATCAGATCATCGCATCGAGTGCAGCCAAGTTCGGCATGGGCTTCATCAAGATGGGCTTGGTGCCCGAGCTGGCATCCACCCGGCTGCTCCCCGCACGGGTGGGCTTCGGCGTGGCGAGCGACCTGTGCTTGTCGGGTCGTCTCGTCACTGCGGAGGAGGCGGGCCGAATCGGCCTGGTCGACCTCGTCGTCGAGCCCGAGGCACTGCATGACGCCGCGGTGGCCAGAGCGTCGTCGTATGCCGCCAACCCCGATCTCCAGCTCCGGATGACCAAGCAACTGCTCACCGACAACATGGTCGAGACAGACCTCGTCGCCATCCAACGAAGCGAGCAGCGCCTCCTCGCCGAGTGCTGGGCGTCGCCCGAACACGCCGAGGCGGTCGACGCGTTCCTCGAGAAGCGTCCGGCCGTGTTCCGTCCGCCGGCATGAGCACGTCTCACGATGGTGCAGTCGTCGCTGGCGGTTTCGATGTCTGCGTGGTCGGGAGCTCCAACCTCGATCTCGTCGCGACCGCTGCCGTGCTCCCCGGCCCCGGCGAGACCGTGATGGGTCGCGATTATGCCGAGCACCCGGGAGGCAAGGGGCTCAATCAAGCCGTCGCCAGCGCTCGCGCCGGCGCCCGCACTGGCTTCGTGTCGGCCGTCGGCGCCGACACTGCCGGCGATGATCTGCTCGAGGTGATGGCAGGAGATCACATCGACACCATGCATGTCGCCCGCCGTCTCGAGACCCCCACCGGACGAGCGCTGATCGGCGTCAGCGACTCCGGCGACAATGCGATCATCGTCGTTCCGGGGGCCAACGCGACCGTCGCGATCGACGAGCTGCCGATGGCAAAAGTCGTGCTCGCCCAGCTCGAAGTCCCCATCGAAACGGTTCGGCGGGCCTTCCGACTCGCTCGTGACGCAGGCGCCATCACCGTGCTCAATCCGGCACCCGCACAGCACTTGCCGCCCGAACTCCTGGCGCTCTGCGACGTCGTGGTGCCGAACGAACACGAGGTCGAGTTGCTCGGCGGGGTCGATCAGCTGCTGGCGCTCGGCGCGCGAGCCGTCGTCGTGACCGAGGGTTCGAAAGGGGCGACGCTGCATCGTGATGGCAGGGTCGAGCGCATCGCCCCGTTCACGGTCACGCCGATCGACACCACCGGGGCCGGCGACACCTTCTGCGGAGTGCTGTGTGCCCGGATCGCGGCCGGAGACCACCTGTCGGTGGCCTTGCGTCACGCCTCCGCCGCGGCGGCGCTCAGCACCACCCGAGCAGGCGCCGTGCCATCGATCCCGTTCGCCCACGAGGTGAACGCGTTCATCGACGCCGCAGGGTGACCGCAGCCCAGCTGTCGAGCTGATCCACCTTCTCCACCCGCAACGGCTCCAGCGATCGCAACACGTGGTCGTAGCGGTCGGCCAGGATGCCGCTGATGATGAGGACCCCGTACGGCGCCAGCACTCTCGTCAGATCGGTCGCCAACTCCACCAGCGTGGGCGCCAGGATGTTCGCCACGACCACGTCGTACGGACCAGCGACGTCGTGCAGCGGAGTCGTGGCAGCGGTCACCCGGTCGGCCACACCGTTGCGCAAGGCGTTGTCGTTGGTGATCGCCTCTGCGGCCGGCGAGATGTCGATCGCATCGGCATGGCCTGCACCGAACAGGATCGCGGCGATCGCCAACACGCCGGAACCGCAGCCCACATCGAGCACGGTCTCCGATGCACCAGGAACGATCACGCGGCGGAGAGCCTGGGTCGACAGCACGGTGGTCGGGTGGTCGCCGAGACCGAACGTCGAGCCCGGCTCGATCCTCACCACGGTCACCCCGTCGACGAACCGGTCGTCGACCCATGCCGGGCAGACGACCACATCGTCGGCGATCCACGTGGGCGTGGCATGGGCTCGCCACGTGTCCGCGACCGTTTCGTCCACCTCGACCAGCCGCGCGGTCCACCGCTCCGAGAAGCGTGCGACCGCGTCGAGCACCATGGCCCGATCGTCGCCCAGGGAGGTCCACAGCTCGACCCGACCGGCCACGTCGACACGTTCTTCCACCGCGACCACTCCGAGCGCCCACAGTGCGTCGGACGCGAGCTCCACCTCGGCCGCCGGGACATCGATGAC
>JANNQK010000223.1:0-3728 GCA_031400715.1 Actinomycetes bacterium
TACGGCCCTGGTGGATTCATGGAGCAGCGCGGGGCACCTGAGCGGGTGGAGTCGAACTCGGCTGCCAAGGATGCCGCCGTCGCGAAGCGTCTGTGGGACGTGTCGGTCGAGCTGACCGGCGTTGCGTTCACGGCGCTCGACGCGACCGCCTGACGTCAACTGCTCGGCACCGGGCCGGCCTGGGGGAGTCCGTCGCATGAGGCGACGACCATGATCGTTCGGAGCGTCGCGTCCGATGCCACAGGGTTGCGGGACTCACGCTCGGCCGACGACGAACATCCATGCCGACTCGAGGTTCGGTTCCGTCAGCGCGAGCCCCTTCGGGACATGGAGTTCCACAGTCGGCGACACACCACTTGCAGGTGCACCGGCTCGACGTACGGACCCAGCTCGTCGACCGCCCTGCCGCCGCGCTGCACCCGCACCCGACGGAGATCGTCGATCAGATGGTCGGCAGCCTCGGCGGTGAAGTCGACGCCTCGACGCCGTGCGGGCTCACGGATCGCGAGGCGAGCTGCATCGGGGCCGAGCAGGTCGAGCCGGTACCGGGTGCCGAGCCGCTTGGGCACCTTCGACACATACGGATCCAGTTGGGCGATGAAGTCCTCGCGCATCGAGAAGATCGCCCATCGGTTCGGGGCTCGGAGCGCAAGGCCGACCTCGTCCATGAAGGCGGCCTTCTGTTCGAGGTCCGTCGGGTCGAGCGTGAACAGTTCCTCGAACTGGTCGAACACCAGACACACGTTCGGCGCGCGATCTCCCGGTTCGAGCTTGGTGTCGTTCTCGAGTCGGGTGAGATAGGAGTCGAGGGTCGTCGAGCTCAGGTCGGCAGCACTCGATCGGCGATCGGCAATGACGCCCTCGTCGAGCGAGAGCAGCGCGCTGATGGCGTAGCGATTGCGCACCGCGACATCTGCCATCCCCGGCGGCTGTTCGTGCCCGACGCGCATCGTGGGCAGGACCGTGAATCCGTCCGCGGCGAGCCGCGGTCGAAGTCCCGCCTCCACCAACGACGACTTGCCGGCACCGGAGGGCGAGTACAACAGCACGATCCGTTGCGCGATGAGGATGTCGCGCAGATCGATCACCTCACGGTCTCGGCCGTAGAGGATCTCTCCAGGTCGGAACGAGCGCGGACCGACGTAGGGATTGTCCGAGTCGTCGAAGCGGAGGGTCGATGGTTCGAGTTCCGATGGTTCGAGGTCGGTCGGTTCGTCGGTGCTCATCTCGCCGCCCTCCACAGCTCGGCGAGATCGCCGGCGAACTCCACCTCGGTGCCCCAGAAGATGTCGATCGAGGGCTGGTGGAACTTCGAGAAGTAGCGCTCGACGTACTTCTGGGCCCGCTCTTTCGAACTCGGGTCGGCATCGGGCTCCACCTGGGCCGCCACGTGGGTGAAGTTGCCGAGGTTGTGCGCGCCTTCCTGAACCAGCAGGCTGCGCACGAGCACGCGCACGTCGCGCTCGTCGAGCTCGAACCCGAGCAGCATGATCGCCGAGTTGGCCAGCACCCGCTGCACCGGCTTGGGGATGAGCGAGCGATCCTCGGCGACCGCGATCTGGAAGTCGTCGAAGTCGTCTTGTGTGACAACCAGTGAATCGGGCACCGCCAACGAACCGAACACGTGGAACACGAGGGGCCGCTCCGGGGTGGGCACATAGTCGGGCTCGGTGTCGAAGACCGATGGTGGCCATTCGTACACGCCCTCACGCCAGCGACACACTTCGATGACCGGCGTGCGTCCCGCTTCGCTGAGCGCGTCGGCGAGGAGGTTCCACGGGTTGGCGTTGATGTAGATCGACGACCGCAACTCGGCCAGGACGAGATACGGATCATCCGCCGTGCGACCGGCTCGCCAAGCGATGGCCATCTTGTCGGCCAACGTCGTCTCGGTGCCGGCTGCCTCGACGGTGGGATATCTCGCACGGAGCACGGACGTGAGGTGATCGCCCAGACTGGCGCGCATGGTGGCCGTGTTGGTCATCACCCCGATGAACTGCGCCACGTCGGCGAGGGCGTCGGGACGCTGCTTGGTCTTGGGGAACTGGTACTGCTTGGCCCAGTCGTGGGCCACCATGGCGGTGCTCCCGATGATCTCGTCGTTCACGCCATGGCCGACGATCGGCGTGAACTGTCCGGCTTTGACGTAGGTGACCAGCGCCCGCAGCCGGTCGACGGTGTCGGGGTCGCGGTCCTGCAACGGTCGCCGCAGCTTCTTCTTGGCGATCGTGTCGTCGGGCGTGTCGTCGTCGGGCAGCTCGGCCAGCAGGGTGGAGATCGACCGGGCGACAGATGCAACGACGTCGGGGCGTTGACGGAACTGCTCGAGGAGCGCCCGGAGCGTGGTGTGCTGGTCGTTCTCACCGCGTCGTGCCTCGAAGTCGGCCAGCAGGGTCGTCTGCTGCGCGAACGACAGCTCCGTGAGCGCCACGGCGTCTCGGAGCGGTCCGATGTCGCTCACCGGCGCCGGAGGCGGGATGGGCAGGGGGTCGGGCAGCGCCTTCGGTGGCTCGACGTTGAGGAGCGCGTTCATCAGGGAGATCGCGGTCGCTGCGGTCGGGGTCCGGTAGTCGACGATGTGCTTCCCGCTGAGCGCCGATGGTGCCAGGTCGAGGTTGGTGTCGCGGATGAGGATCGGCAGGATCCGGAGTCCGAGCGCGGTGGCGTAGGCGAACTCGGCGGCGCAAGCCTTCGATGCGAGCTGGGTGGGGCTCACGGCGACGACGAACACCTCACACGAACGAATCTGTTCGAGCAGGACGTCCCACCACACCTGGCCGCCGCGCAGCTCGCGATCGAACCAGACATCGTGTTCCGCCTGTTCCAGATCGTTCACCACCGACCGGACGACATCGATGTTCCGTCGCGAGTAGCTGATGAACAGCTTCATCGATGCCTTCTTCGGGGGATCGTTCGGGTGGGGATCATTCGGGTGGGGATCGTTCGGGTGGAGATCATTCGGGTGGGGATCGGCGTCACGAACATGGCGCGTCGTTGGTGGGAATGAAGACTTCGGAGCGGAGCGTCTGGAGACCGGCCGTGAGCTGCTCGAGCGTTGTCGACTCGGCGAGCAGACGGACCAGTTCGGGCCGGAACCGTGACTGCGCCGCAGCGGCGAGCGGAGTGATCGTGGCGATCGCACCCTTCCAACAGTCGACCCGAGCCCTGGCCGCAACCAGCCCTGCCGAAGCGATGTCACGCTGCGACTGGGCCGAGGCCTTCGCGGCTCGTGCAGCATCGGCAGCTCGTTCGGCATCGGCGAGCTCGGCCAGCGCCACCTCGGCATCGGCCTGCGTGCGCGCCAATTCGGCCGCGGCAGCCTCTTCATCGTCGACGGCGGCAGTGCGTGCCGACTCCGCATCGGCGAGTCGTTGGACGGCGTTCTCGCGGTCGGCTGTTGCCGCGGTGCTGGCCGCGACGGCTGCGTCACGTTCCGCTTCGGCCTCGGTGAGACGGACCGTCGCAGCAGCCTCCTCGGCCTCGGCGTCGGCCAGCTCGGCCAGCGCCGCCTCGGCATCGGATGTCGTGCGGGCGAGCTCTGCCTCGGCCGCGCTCGCCTCGACGGCCAGGCGATCGCTGGTGCGTGACGCGACGACGGCGATCACCGTGCCGGTGCCGGCGAGCAGTGCGAACACCGCTGCCGACACCGCGAACACCCGCACCCGCCGACGAGCACGACCCGCCGCCACCACACCACGCTCAGCCTCCACCGACGCAGCCACGAACTC
>JANNQK010000224.1:0-10699 GCA_031400715.1 Actinomycetes bacterium
GTTGTGCGAGGAACGGCCGCTCGGGCAACCGGTAGATCGCCCGGGTGAGCTGGAAGCTGTCGAGTGCCGGCAGGTCCCACTGGAGCTGATTGCGGTTGCCCATCACCAGGGTGATCTGCTGCAGGTAGTCGGACTGACGCCGCCATGGCTGGTAGCCGAGCACCCGGCACTCCCCATGGGAGGGGTGCAACAGACCTGACAGCATCTTCAGCGTGGTGGTCTTGCCGGCGCCGTTCGGGCCGAGGAAGCCCACCACCTCGCCCGGCGCGATCGTGAAGCTCACCTCGTCGACCGCCGTCACCTCGCGCCGCCGCCGCTTCACGAGACTCTTGAACGCTGCCGCCAGGCCTGGGTCGCGAACGGGCACCTCGAACACCTTGCCGAGTGCGTCCACGGTGATCACGTCGTCGGCCATCCGCGCAACCTAGCCCCAGCCTGGTCACCGATGCCTCCGAGTTGGGTGCATGCACCGGGTGGCGTCTCACCGGTGCTCAGATCGTGTCGGATCGGTGTTGAAGCGGTCTCACGGTTCGACGATCAGCGTCGCCCGGAGCGACACCAACTGCGTCGTGGCGGGGTTCTGCGAGTAGTCGACGACAGCTCTGGCGACCACCTCGTACTCGCCGGGCGGCAGCACGTATCCGTTTGCCGGGATGCAGCTCGCCGTCCCGACGAGCAGTCCGACGTCGAGCGCCTCGCTCGGAGCCAGCACGCCGCCTGCGCCGACACCGGCGATGTCACCCGAGTACGTGCCGACGATCTCGGTCGTCCCCGGCCGCACCACCACACCGAGGAGCGGGTCGCCCGTCTCGAACGACACATCTCCCGTGCCCGTGTTCGTGAACACGACCCGACCCTCGGTGCCGTCACCGGCAGCCAGGGTGCCGGAGTCGAGCCTCAGCTCGGCGACGAGACCGTTCAGGTCCGTCGGACCCGCGAGGTCGGCGGCACAGGCAGCGGTCACCTCCCCCGACGCTGCGAGCTCCGCCGGCATCGGGTACGGGAACCATCCCACGTGCACCTCGACGGCGGCGCCGTAGGTCTCGACCAGCTCGGCCGCGAAGGCCTCGCCGTCGGCCGCCAGGGTCACGTTCACGGCGCTCGCGCCTGACCCGACGCCCGTCACGGGTCCACCGGGAGCCATCTGCTGCTGGATCTCCTGAACGATCATCTCCAGCTGTCCGCCGCTGAACGGCACCTGGCAGATGAGCACTCTGTCGGGATCGGCCAGCTGCGGTCGGAGCGCCCCTCGGTGCGGTGCCAGGTCGCCGGTGAAGCCCACCACCACGCGGGGCGGGTCGGAGCTCCAGTCGAGGTACGGCTGCGTCGAGACCTCCGGGTTGGCAGCGACGTACTGGTTGATGGCCCCGAGGTTGCGCTCGGCCATCGCCGAGCCCTCCATCATCTCCTCCTCGTCGGCGAAGATCGCCGAGGGGTCCGATTCCGGACACGCCCCGGCCGGATCGACCGGCGAGGGCGACCGTCCGGGGGCCACGAGCGTCGACCCCGGCGGAAAGGTGGCCGTCGCGTCTGGTGCCGCCCGTGTGGTCGCGTCGGGCGCGTCAGCGTCGGGAGACCCGGCGCCTGCCCCACACGACACCAGCGCGACCGATGCAGCAACGGCGAGAACAGTCCTCATCCGCCCATCTTGACGCAACGACGAGCCGTCCGTCGCTCGGGTCCTCGCGAACCCGACGCGCTCCGGGTCGAGCGCCGGCCCATCGTTCGGCTGGCGTGTCGGCCACTCGTTTCTGGCGGCACTCGGTCAGCGGTACTGCACCCCTGGGACGACGCACAGCAGTTCGAACGCCAGGTTGGCGGCCAGCAGCGCAGTGTTGCCGCTCGGATCGTAGGCCGGAGCGACCTCCACGACATCGGCACCCACCAGATCGAGGCCACGGCAGCCCCTGATGATCTCGAGACCCTGCGCTCCCGTGAGCCCACCGATCTCGGGGGTGCCGGTACCGGGGGCGATGGAGGGATCGAGGCCGTCGACGTCGAAGCTCACGTAGCACGGACCATCGCCCAGCTGGGCTCGGACCTCGTCCATCAACGGCACCAGCGAGCGATGCCAGCACTCCTCGACCTGCACCACGCGACCACCCTGGTCGCGCATCCAGTCGAAGTCCTCGGCCGCGTAGCCGGTGCCGCGCAAACCGATCTGCACGGTTCGAGTGGGATCGACCAGCCCGTCGTCGATCGCATGGCGCAGCCAGCTCCCGTGCGTGATCCGCTCACCGAACATGCTCCGGTTCACATCGGCGTGGGCATCGATGTGCACCATGCCGATGGGTCCACGAGCCGCATGAACCGCATGCAGGATGGGATAGGTGATCGTGTGATCACCGCCGAGCGAGATGGGAACCGTGCCGGCTGCACACAGGGGTCGGTAGTGCTCGGTGATGATGTCGATGCTGGCGGCGAGGTTGAAGGTGTTCAGCGCGACATCGCCGACATCGCCGACATCGAGGCTGTCGAACGGTGCGGCCCGGGTCGCCATGTTGTACGGACGCAGAAGACACGACTCGGCACGGATGTCGCGCGGCCCGAAGCGCGCTCCGGGGCGGTTGGACGTGCCGACGTCGAGGGGCACGCCCACGATCGCCACATCGAGCGGCCGGTCCACCGGCGGCAGGCGCATGAAGGTGGCCGGCCCACCGAATCGCGGCATGACGTTGCCGCCGAGTGGTTGTGGGCGGTCGGACATGGGGGCCTCGATTCGTGTCACGGGCCTGCGAACACAGGAGCGAGGTAGATCGCCGGATCGGCTGATGCCAGCGAGAACGCACAGGTTCCGGGATTGCAGTCGACGCCTTCCGCTTGGACGGGCAAGGCGAGCACCACGTCGATCGCGCCCGCCGCGTCGGCCGTGACGATCGGCTCGGGCTGCACGATGCACGCCGCTTGGCCCTGGATGCACACGACGACCGTGAGCCCGCTGCCCGGGGCGAGTGAGGTTCCGAGCACCTGGAACGATCGAGGGTCGTCGGTGGGCACGAGCTCGAGGGTCGGATCGTCCGGAACGAGTTGCGCCGGGTCGAATGCCAGCTCGACCTGCGCGCTCGGGCTGCCCGGGTAGGTCACGCGAACGACGCACGGTGTGAGTCCGCAGTCGACGTCTTCGAACTGCCCGGCCGGATCGACCAGCACTCGAGTGATGCCGTACGGAACGACGATCGCCCCGCCGTTCGGCTCGGCATCGCCCGCCGGCACCTCGACGCATCGCTCCGTCTCGGCGGCATCGCAGACAAGGATGCTCAGCCCCTCGACGGCGTCGCCGTCGAGGTTCGACACCTCGATCGCGACCTCCTGGCCATCGACGAGTGCGGAACTCGGCGTGACCGTGAGGTCGACCGCCGATCGCTGCGGCGAACCGGGATCGAAGGTCAGCGTGATCAACGGCGCGCCGGGAACGAGACCGATGTCGTCGCCGATGGCGAGGCGGAGGACACACCGACCCACCTCTGCCGCGCAGTCCACATCGGGGTCGTGCGGGATGATCCGACGTACCTCGATGGTGGCCGCACCGTTCGCGAAGGTGCCGAACGTGCTGTTTGCGCCGGTCCAGCACACCCGCAGGTCCTCGAGATCGCACTGCACCACACGAGCCTCGGGATCGAACCCGGCACCCATCACCGTGACGGATTGCTGATCGATCAGCCCGTCGGTCACGTCGGCGGTCAGCGTCAGCGCACCGACCGGGGCGGTCGTCTCCGGAGGGACGGTCGTGATCGTGGTTGCGACGGCGGCTTCGGTCGTCTCGCTCGACGAGTCGTCGTCCGATCCGCAAGCTGCCATCGTCCCCACGAGGGCGAAGACAGCCAGAACCGTGGCAGCACGTGGTGATCGATTCACTGCAGTTGCCTCCTTCGACGCGGCGTGCGCTCACATCTTGGCCGTCCTCCGGTTCGTTCGGGTGGACACGTCTGCAGGGTCCCCCCATCGCTCGAGCATGCCGGAGGCCGCGGCGACCGCAAAAGCCGAGCACTCCGCCGTGCGAGTGCGTCAGACTGGCTCCGTGACGATCGAGATGACACCCATCGGTGTCGTGCACAACGACCGGGCCGAGGCGGTCGACGACGACTGGGATCGAGTGAACAGCACCATCCAGCTCGATCTCGACCTCCTGGGCGACGATGCAACCGCTGGGCTGCGTTCGTTCTCCCATGTGGAAGTGGTCTTCGTGTTCGATCGGGTGGATCCCGACGGTGTGGTGCGCGGCAGCAGGCATCCACGAGGGAACCCGGAGTGGCCCGAGGTCGGCATCCTCGCCCAGCGGGCCAAGAACCGACCGAACCGCGTGGGCACCACGGTGTGCGAGCTGATGGCCGTGCGGCCGGGCGGCATCGTGGAGGTGCGCGGGCTGGATGCGATCGACGGCACCCCGGTGATCGACATCAAGCCGTACATGGCTGAATTCGGCCCTCGTGGCGATGTGATCCAACCATCGTGGAGCAGCGAGCTGATGGCCGGCTACTGGACGCTCGGAACCGACGAGCACCAGCAGGTCGACCCCGACCGTTGGCTCGCGGAGGTGCTGCGCTCGCCGAGCGATCACGGCAGGCTCGACCTCGTGGTGCGCCGTCCGGCCGCCAACGAGCGCGAAGTGCTCTCGTCCGGTGAGCTCGACCCGGTCGTCGGACTCGTCGGCGACAACTGGCTCACCCGTGGCAGCCGGTCGCGGGTCGATGGGTCCGCCGACCCGGGAGCACAGCTGAACATCATGAACTCCCGGTGCGCTCGACTGGTGGCGGGCGGCGACGAACGGATGCCGTTGGCCGGCGACCAGTTGTTCGTCGATCTCGACCTGTCACCCGAGAACCTCCCAGCGGGCACCCGCCTGCAGATCGGGTCGGCGGTGATCGAGGTGACCGCCACCCCGCACACGGGCTGCGCGAAGTTCACGCGGCGGTTCGGGCTGGCTGCGCACCGTTGGATCAACGGCCACGTCGGCAAGCAGCACCGGCTGCGAGGCATCTGCGCCAAGGTCGTCATGGCCGGCACCATCTGCGCCGGCGACGAGATCGTGAAGCTATGACGTGGTTCGCAGAACCGGCGGTGTGGGCGCGACCATGAAGCCGGTACGCAGCTCGTCGGCCGAGTCGACCACGCTGAACCGCGTGACCGCCTGGGCGTGCGGCGAGAGACGGCGATGATCGCTCGCGCTGATGCAGGGCAGGATCGGCTCACGGAACCACGGTGCATAGAACTCGACGTTCGGGATCGCCCTCCTGTGGTCGGACAGGTTGGGCGTACCGCCGTGCCACGCGCGCACGTCGCGGATCTGCACCGAGCCGGCAGGCGCGGGGCACACCGTGCTGAGCCGCATCCACTCGGGTTCTTCGTCGAGGGTGGGAATGGGCGCGCGCGAATGCTGTGAACCGGGGATCTGCCGGGTGGGGCCGTTGAGCGGTGTCGAGTCGACCGTCAACACGTTCACGCACACGTAGGGGCACGGCAGGTCACGTGTCGAGAGATGGCCACGCGGGTCGGAGAACGAGCTGAAGGGGGTCTTGCGCGGGTCGACGAAGTCACGCATGTCGGAATGCAACGGTTGGTACTGGATCGCGCCGGGAAGGCAGAAGTCGCCGCTCGCAGCGCGCAGCATGTAGTCGGCCGAGCCGAAGATCGCCGTGACGATCGGCGTCACCGTCGGAAGGTCGACGAGCATCTGCCATGCCGGGAGATGCAGCATGCTCCTCGTGATGCTCGACCCCCCGAAGGAGTAGCGATGCGAGCCGCGATTGCCCGAGCGGTCGGGGTCGAGCGCGACGATCGCGTCCATCGCCTCGTCCGCCGCGGTCAGGATCTGGGCGAGCTGGTCTGGGTCGAGTGCGTCTCGCACGACGACGAATCCGTCCCGCTGGAAGATCCGTACGGCGCGCTCGACCTCCGAAGCGGTGAGCACCTCCAGGCCGCGGATGCCGTTGTTCGAACGGAGATAGGACCGGCGCCGATACAGCTCCGCCTCGTCCAGTTCGGTTGCGTTCGGTTCGTCGGCGGTCATGGCGATCTCCCGTACGGACGCGGTGGTGCGTTCGAACCGTACTCACGATGCCCTCGGGCGCGGTACATCACAGATCGCGGCCTCGGTATCGTGTCCTTCATCCGGCGCACGCATCCCCCGCTCAGCACTCGATACACCGCCGACGACGGGCGCGACGTTCCGCTCGGCCATCCCGCTCGCCCGATGTGGCGTGGCCGGGTGCACCTGGTTGCACTCTGGTTCGTCGTGCCTGGAATGGGGTTGCTCATCGGATCGGCCGACGGTCAGCGCGCTCGCATCGGCACGGTCGTCTACGCATTCGGCCTGTGCTCGATGTTCACGACCTCGGTCGTGTACCACCGTTGGGTGCACGGCCTCCGGGCCCGCGCCATCTGGCGTCGCCTCGACCACGCCGCCATCTATGCCGCCATCGCAGGCTCGGCGACGCCGTTGGCCCTGGTGTCGATGGCGCCCGGCACCGGTCTCGCTCTGGCGCTCGCCCTGTGGGCGACGGCACTTGCGGGCGTCGCACTGAAACTCGGCCACTGGCACCACGGCGATGTGGTGGGGACGGTGCTCTACTTCGTGTTGAGCGCCGAGTGCCTTGCCGTCATCCCCGCCCTGTTCCGCAGCGACGGTGCGACACCCGTGGTGCTGTGCTTCGCTTCCGGTGCCGTGTACGTCGCAGGTGCGATCATGTTCGGCCTCAAGCGTCCGTCGCTCCGACCCGGCATCTTCGGCTATCACGAGGCATGGCACGCCATGACGGTGGTCGCCGCAGCCACGCACTTCGTCGCGGTGTGGATCACCTGCACCTGAACGGCAGTTCCCATCGCGACTCATGACGCCGGTCTGCTTGCCGATCGATCCACGGCAACTCCGACGCTACTCTGACGTCAGATGGCCACGGTCGCCGCCAAGCCCGCGGCGTTCATGGTGGCACGATCCGAACCGACCGAGCGGAGCTCACATGCACATCGGTGACGACGTACTCGATGCGGTTCGAGCCAACGGTTTCGCCGTGATGGAAGGCTTCCTCACCACCGAGGAGCTCGAGGCTGCACGAACAGGCCTGTTCGAGGAGTTCCCCCGGCCAGACGACTACTTCGCGAATCCCGACCGGTACCAGCACCTCGTGAAGCACCAGTTCGCCGGCCTCCGAGTCGGACCATTCGAGTCGTGGCCGCTGACGCGCCTGGCCTTCCACCCAGACCTGGTCGACGCGGCCGAGCGCTTCTGTGGAACCGCCGATCTCGACCTCTACAAGGTCGAGTTGTGGGGCAAGTACAGCGGCGCCGTCGACTACGACCAGGCTCCCCATCGCGACTACCGCAACCACAGCCTCGTGGTGCCTCGCCGCGATCTTCGCTGGCCGCAGCTCACCACGTTCCTGCTCCTCTCCGACGTCACCGTGGACGATGGGCCCACCAAAGTCGTGCCCAGACGAGTCGGCGACCAGACGCCATTGGTTCCCAACGAACTCGAGCGCGGGCTGTTCGCCGATGACGAGATCGCGGTCACCGGGCCCGCAGGCACGATCTTCCTCTACACCACCGATGTCATCCACCGTGGCTCGGCGATGACGGGTACCGATCGCAGCCGATTCGTCCTGCTGGCCGACTACGCGGCACGTGGCAATCCCTGGATGGGCAAGATGAGCTGGCCGGGGTTGGCCAACCGACCTGCGTTCACCACGCTCATGGCGAACGCAACTGTTCGCGAGCGAGATCTGTTCGGATTTCCCTCCCCGGGTCACGAGTACTGGAACGAGCAGACGCTCGCAGACGTCGCGGCCCGATGGCCGGGCATCGATCTCACGCCGTATCGCCCCAACGGGGCGTGATCGACGTCGCCCGCGCTGCCTCGTCGACACGGCCGCGTCGAACCACCGGACCGACCGGCTCATCCCGAACACGGAACGATCGGACCCGACGGACCCGACGGACCGACGGGCGGTCAGGGCGACGCGGTCAGCGTGACGAGGCCCGTTCGAGCCCGTCGAGGATGAGGTCGAGCACGAACGTGAAGTCGTCGTGTCGATGGCCGCGTTCGGCGTGGTACCCGAGATGGGCCACGAACAGCGGATTGTCGGCGGCGGCCGGGCTCGCGAGGAATCGATCTGCTTCCTGCGCGAGCGTGGCAGGACGTTCGCCGAACCCGATCTGCTGCTGGCTGAATCCTTGGACATGGACCATCACCGCATGGAACCCGAGGTCGGCGACATCCTCGGGCAACCCGGCGATCGACAGGGCACGCAACATGTCCTCCATGTGCTGCCTGCGTGCCGGCCCTGGGAACGTACCGGTGAGGAGCGCCGCCGACCACGGATGCGCCACGAGCGCGTCGCGGGCCGCGAGGGCCGTGCTTCGCAAGGCACGTCGCCAACCGAGCGCATCGTCCATCGGCGGAATCTCTGCGTAGACCCGGTCGAGCATCTCGGCGAGCAGGTCGTCCTTGTTCGAGACGTGGTTGTACAGCGACATCACCTCGCAGCCGAGCTTGGTGGCCACCTTGCGCATGCTCACCCCGCTCAACCCGTCCCGGTCGGCGATGGCAGTTCCGGCGACGACGATGCGTTCGCGCGTGAGAGGCCGACGTGGGCGGGTTGACATACGTACAGCGTACGCATAACGTACGGTGTATGTCATACGTACACCGTACGTCGAGAGATGATCTACAAGGAACACGCATGCGCGCACTAACAGCCAACCGCTACGGAGGCCCCGAGGTGTTGGAGCTCAGCGAGGTCGAGCTCCCCGAGCCTGCGGCGGGTCAGGTTCGGCTCCGAGTCGTGGCAGCCTCGGTGAACCCGCTCGACTGGCACCAGCTGCGCGGCGAGCCGTGGCTCGTGAGGATCACCGGTGGGTTCCGGCGCCCGAAGCAGACGGTGATCGGCACCGACGTGGCCGCAGTGGTCGACGCGGTGGGCGACGGGGTCGACCGGTTCCAGATCGGCGACCGAGTGTTCGGCACCGGCATCGGCACCTTCGCGCCCTGGGCGCTGGCCCTGGCCAAGCGTCTCGCGATCGTGCCTGACGGCGTCGAGCCGCCCGCCGCTGCCTCGCTGCCGATCGCTGGCTGCACTGCGCTGCAGGCGATTCGGCGCTCCGGGATCGGTGCGGGTTCGAAGGTGTTGATCGTGGGAGCGTCGGGCGGCGTCGGCACGTTCGCAGTGCAGCTCGCGGTGGCCGCCGGCGCCGCGGTCACCGGAGTGTGCAGCACACGCAACGTCGAGCTGGTGCATTCATTGGGCGCGAGCGATGTGGTCGACCACACCGCCGGCGGGCTCGACGCGCTCACCGGTCCGTTCGATGCGATCATCGACAACATCGGGTCGCTTCCGTTCAAGCGGTGCAAGCAACTGCTGACGAAGGGTGGCGCGTACGTCGTGGTGGGCGGACCTGATGGCGGCCGCTTGCTCGGTCCGCTCACCCACCTCATCCGGGCGAAGCTGGCGTTCACGATCGGCGGTCGGAAGGCCATGCCGTTCCTTGCCGCGATCGAACCCAACGACCTGAGCGAACTCGCTCGCCAAGTTGCTGCGGGTTCGCTCGTGCCGGTGATCGAGCGCATGTTCGCAACCACCGACCTGCCCGACGCCATCCGCCATGTCGAGACCAAGCACACCCGCGGCAAGGTCGTCGTGAGCGACGTGCTGGTATGGCCTTCCGCTACCGCTGATTCGTCGACGAACTGACGTCGGAGTACATGTCGAGCCCGGTGCTCGGGGTCGGCAGACGCACGACCGCATGGACCGCGCGGGCGGTGGGCTACCCGCCCGTCACGCGAGCGTTCGGACCACTCCCCCGAGGATCTCGGCGACTCGAGCCGGCATCGACAAGAACGGCGAGTGGCTGGATTCGAGCACGATCGTCTCGTCGCACCGCGCCGACATCTCGCGTTCCCTGAACACGGGGATCGCCTGATCCTGTTCACAGACCACGTACCACGACCGTTTGGCCATCCACGCCGGCGGCCCCTGTGGCGTCGTGAAGATCGCCGCGGTCGACGCAACGAGCGCGGCGATCGACGACTGTGCCAACGCCGTGGGGACGTCGGCATAGAACACATCGTTCGCCAACGATGGGTCGATGGTCATCAGGCCGTCGTCGCCGAACTGGATCGCACTCGCGATCAGCGGAGGTGGGTCGACGGCTGCGATGTCGAGCACTGTCTCGCCCTCGGCCAGACAGAACGCGGCCAGGTACACCAGACCACGAACCGCCGAGTGACCCCCGGCCCCACTCACCACCATCCCACCGTAGGAGTGACCGACCAGCACGACCGGGCCATCGACTGCGTTGATGGCTGCCGTCACCGCAGCGATGTCGTCGGCCAGGCCGGGGCGCTGCCCGCCTTGCGGATCGGCGCTCGGGAGCGGCACGGCGACCGAGGGGATGCCCTGGCGCAGGAGCTCACCAGCGAGCATGTTCCACGTCGGTCCAGGCCGGTGCCAGGCACCGTGGATCAACACCAACGTCGCCGGCGTCGCGGACACCATCTCGGCCGCTGGCGCGGCCACCTGGCCCAGGTCCGATGCGGCCGCCGCGGGGCTCGCCTGTTGCGCAGGCGCCTGAGCCTGCGTGGATGATGTCGCGTGGGCGTCCTGGGGCGGGTTTCGGGTCGTCGCGGCGCCTGCAGCGACGACCCCCCCCGCACCGGTAGCTCCCCAACCCAACAACGAGCGCCGGGTCCACCCGTATCGAGTACTCG
>JANNQK010000225.1:0-3589 GCA_031400715.1 Actinomycetes bacterium
GGTCGCGCAACTCGAGATGATCACGAACGTGATCACCGCCGACGAAGCCCGGCGGATCAGTTCGGACGCCGTCGACCGCCCCGAGCACCTGATGGGCGAGACACTGCGTCGAGAGGTCACCGGACTCGAGGCTTTGGTCGAGGGCGTCCGAACTGATCCGCCGGGCTTCGTCGGCGGTGATCACGTTCGTGATCATCTCGAGTTGCGCGACCATGCACCTCTGCCGGCTCACCTCGTCGGGCGGTGCGCCGGGGACGACCATCGCCCGCCTCATGGCATCGATCGCGCCGGCGATGTTGCCGCCGTTGCCGTAGACGGCCGAAAGACCTCGGAGTGTGGCGAACTCGACATCGGCGCCCGGGGACGACGCCAGAACCTGCGACACCAATGCCTCGGCCTCGGCCAGCCGCCCGCACCAGGCGAGCGGCTCGATCATGCGCGCTCGAATCGCCCCGCTTCCGGGCCACCGGTCGGGCGCCATGTCCAGCGCCTCGTCGTACAGCGCCAGCGCGGCGCTCGGAGCGATCGAGATGGTCTCGTCAGCGGCGCGTTCCAGCCACGTCACCGCGTCGAGGTCACCGCGCTCTGCACCGCGGGCGAACTGGCGGGCGATCTGCTGGGTCGGTGCCCCTGCCGCCGCCAGGGCCTGCGCACAGGCGCGATGCAGATCTCGGCGTTCGGCCGCCAGCATGTGGTCGTACACGGCTTCGCGGATCAGGTCATGACGGAACGTGAGTCGATCTCCCTCGCCGATGACGAGTCCGGCGAGCGACGCCTCGCGTAACCATGCCGCGACATCGATGATCGACCGACCGGTGATCGTCGCCAGATCGGCCAGCGTGAAGCTGGTCCCGAGCAGACTCGCCAGGCGGAGCAGCTCCCGGGTTTCGGGCGGAAGCCACGAAAGACGGCGCACGAGCGTCTCGGTGAGCACTGCTGGCATCACCGACGGAGGCGTCTCGGCGATGCCCGACTCGATGCGCAGCAGCCCTTCGTCATCCAACGACCTCAGCAGTTCTGTGGCGAAGAGCGGGTTTCCGGCGGTCGACCGGAGCCGCTCGCGCAACTCATGTCCCGGAGCTGCTCCGGTGAGCGCCGATGCCAGCGCGTTGAGGTCGACCTCGTCGAGCGCATCGACGCGCAGGTGGCGGCCGCGGCCGTCGACGACGAACTCGATGAGGCGGTCCAGCACCGGCGAACGCGGCGATGGTCGCATCGAGATCACGACGCTGAACTGCGACGCCGGTGCCCGACGAGCGAGCGCTCGGAGCACCGAGAGGGAGAGGTCGTCGGCCCAGTGCGCATCCTCGACGACCAGCAGCGCCGCTCCTCCATGTGAGATCGTCTCGACGGCTTCGACGCTGGCTTCGACGACGGCATAACTGAGGTCCGCCGGGTCACTGTCGACAGACGTCCGATGAAGCAGTTCGCGAAGCCGGTCGCGCTGAGGGCTCGCGACGTGCACGTCGCCGAGCAAGCCGTGCGGCAAGGCCCCGGGTCGGCGCATGACCTCGTCGGCGACCACTTCGACCACGGAGATCCCGGCGGCTCGAGCAAGACCGATCGCCTCGCGAACGAGATGCGTCTTGCCGATCCCAGCTTCGCCCTCGAACAGCATCGTCTGCCCGACCCCGCTCAACGTCGATGCGACCATCTCACGAATTGCGGCCAACTCCCTGCTGCGACCGACGGTTCCTCGAGCTGTCGCCGAGGCTGCGCTGTCCTCGGCGGCCCACAGATGCCATCGCTCACTGAAGCCCTTCAGGCGGATCTTGCCGCGGTCGGCGAACCTGATCGCCGGCGAGACCCCGACGAGCTGGCGCACCACATCGGCGACGAGCACCTCGCCGCCTTCGGCACGCCCGGCGATGCGCGACGCAGCGTTCACTGCCCCGCCCAGCGGATCGGTGTGCACGTCGAACACTTCGCCCGTGTTGATCCCGATGCGCACCCGTGGAGCGGTGCCGACGAGTGCACGCTGCGCCGCCAAGGCGAACCCCACCGCCTGACGAGGCGACGAGAAGATCAGCATCAGGCCGTCGCCGAGCGACTTCACCTCACGGCCGCCGTAGGCGTCGATCCGTTCGCGAACGCGGTCGAGCTGACGCACCACCGCCGTCATGCCGGCATGATCGCCGACCTTGTCGACGAGCGCCGTCGAACCCTCCACGTCGGCGAACACGATCGTGGTGATCCCACCGTCACTGCCCGAAGGACCGGCCATGACACCGCCGACTTCACGGTCCATCTGGGCACTCCAACCTCATCCGCAGATCGTACGACCACGCCGCAGGACCGCGAATCAGTCATCTCACGGATGTTGCCCGGGACGCATCAGGCCACCATGTGACGATGACTCCCTCCGCGACCGCGAACCCGGTGTCGGCCACACACATGTTCGGACGCCATCTGCCCGGCCCACGAGGTGTCGACAAGCTGCGTCGAACGCGCCAACTGTTCCGCGACCCGTCGACCGCCCTCGATTCGCTGTACGAGACGTTCGGCCCGATCAGCGAGCTGCGGTTCGGCCCGACGCGGATCGCGGTGATCGGTGGTCCCGGTCTGCTGCATCAGATGTTCTCGATGCCGGCAGAGTCGTTTCGTTGGGGTCACAAGTTCAACATGGTCGGGGTGAGGTTCGTCGTCGGCAAGGGTTCGATGATCGTGTCGGACGGGGAAGATCATCGCCGACGGCGCAGCTCGGTCCAGAGTGCGTTCAGCCGTCGGCGCCTCAACGGTTGGGTGCCGATGATCGTGGCCCGCACGGATGCCGCCATCGACCGGTTGGCCGAGTCGCTCGACGGCCGTCAGACCCAGCTCGACCTCTACCCTGTCGGCCGCAACCTGATCCTCGGCATCACCGTCCACGCGTTCTTCGGTGAACGGCTCGCCGTACGCGCCGACGAGATCGGTGAGCTGTACGAACGCCCGCAGCAGTTCATCGAAGCACCTCTGGTCGAACAACTTCCTCACCCGATCCCGTTCACCGCGCGTGCGCGCGTCAGAGCCGACGGCCGAGCGATCGCGGCGATCATCGATGCCGAGATCACCCTGCGGCGATCCCATCCGACCGGCGACCCGTTCGATGTTCTCGAAGCGATCGTGCTCGAGGGCACGCTGTCGGACACCGAGATCCGCGACCAGGTGAAGACACTGATCGGCGCGGGCTTCGACACCACCGCATCAGCGCTCGCATGGGTGCTGTGGTGCGCGGCCCTGGCGCCCGGCGCCTGGAACCGATTGCGTGCCGAAGCTGACGCCGTCCTCGGACCGATCGGCACGGCAGCCATCGAGCCCGACCAGACCGCGCTCGCCGGTCTCGAGTTCGCGCAGCGCGTCGTCCACGAATCACTTCGGCTCCATCCTGCCGGCCTCGTCGCCGCACGCATGGCTGCCACCAACCTCCGGATCGGCGAGCACCCGATCCGAAAGGGAACGCTCGTGGTGTGGTCACCGCACCTCGCCGGTCGCGACCCTGACACGTGGACAGACCCACTTCGGTTCGACCCCGACAGATTTCTCGGCATGACCCCCGAGCAGAAGACTCTCGCCGATCAGGCGTGGGGGCCGTGTCCGAACGGCACCCACG
>JANNQK010000226.1:0-54312 GCA_031400715.1 Actinomycetes bacterium
GGTGTGCAACACTCGCTCGATCGCCGCCGTCCCACGCGCGTCTCCCAACGAGGTCAACAATCCGGTGGAGTCGACGACATCGACGAACACCACTGTCAACATCGATGTCGTTGCCACGAACGCACCGTACGACCTCCCGCGGTCGATGGGAAGGGCACGCATCCAAAATGCGTGAACTCACTGATGCTCTATCCGTCGCACTCGTTCACCATGTCCACATGAAGTCACGATGGAAGCAACTGCAGCCGGTCCGTCCAGATCGCGACTACGTCGCGTTCGTCACCGACATCCCTCCGAAGCGGATGGCATCGACGAGTCGGATGTTCTTCGGGTCACGTCAGGTAATTGAACGGCTCGGGGCCACCGACGGCATCGTCGGGTTCTCGCTGTTGGCGCGTCCAATGGCCAAGCAATACGTCACGCTGTCGCTGTGGACCGACGAGTCGGCGCTCGCAGCATTTGCTCGGTCGCGTCCGCATCAGCAATTGATGACCGATCTGGCCCCCGAGATGGCGCCGACCACCTTCGTGCGCTGGCAGCACGCCGGCACCTCAGGGCGCCCGGTGTGGAGCGACGCGCTGCGCCGCCTCGATGCCGCTCGCTCGTGGCGGCTACGTGAGTGGGCGGTCGCCGCCGGAAGAGATCGGTTTCACGAAGCATCACCGGTGGGGTGCATCCTCATCAACCACCACGACGAATGGAGACACTCATGAAAGAACAACACACATCCACCGTCTTGACCGCGGCGATCGTCGTCATGGCATGTGTAGGCATCGCCTGGGGCACCGACGCCAAAGTGGCATTCAGCGTGTGTTTCGCCGTTCTCATCGCTGCGGCCTGCTGCTTCGTCGCCGGAATCAGCACACCGAAGTCCCCTGCAGCGACGCACTTGAGAACGGGATGAGGCGTTGTCACGGTCGTGTTTGGGCTCTGGCCGCGATCATCGCACTGGCAGGGTGTGCGTCGACCGTGGCGTCGACCTCGACGACTCGACCGGCTGCGACCTCGACGACCCAGCCGACGACCCCGTCGACGACGCAACCGGATGCCTCCTTCCCGACTGCCCTGTTCGCCGCTATCCGCGAGGACCCGGTCTCCGAGGACGTGGCAGACGAGCTCTTGGCGATCCTGAACGACAAGGCCGACGGGAGCGGAGTTGCCGCGACAGTGATGTCCGCGGACGGCACTTGGAGTGGCGCGGTGGGCAAGGCGGATGGCGTTCGAGACGTCGAGGTCGACAGCCAGTTCGCCATCGCCAGCATCACCAAATCGGTGATCGCTGCACAGGTTATGCAGATGGTCGAGGCGGGCGAGCTGGGCCTCGACGATCCTGCCACCGATCACCTTCCGTCGGATTTGGACTTCGATTCGAACGGGGCGACCATTCGTCAGCTGCTGGGCATGCGCAGCGGGATCCCCGACTATGTCGATGAGATCTGGGCCAGTCTGACGACCGATCGGCAACGTCGCTGGACGCCCACCGACGTGCTGGCCCTGGTCGCCGCCGATCGCTCCCCGGCGGGTGGGCTCTTCGAGTACTCGTCGACGAACTACGTGTTGCTCGGCTTGATCATCGAGCAGGTACGAGGGCGGGCGGTGGCCGATGTGCTGCGCGAGGGCGTCCTCGGCCTCGCGGGGTTGGAGCGGCTCATCTATCAACCGGACGAGGTCCCGACCGAGCCGATGGCGATGCCCGACGGCGAGTCGAGCGCAGCCTTCGAGGAGGGCGGCGGCTACCTGCCGTCACTCGCGGGGGCAACGGCAGCCGGCGCGGTGGGTGGCATGTCATCGGACTCGCCAACTCTCGGGCGATGGTGGCGTGCGTTCTGTGCCGGCGAGATCGTCTCCCCGGCCTCACTGACCGAGATGTTGACGTTCGATGACGGGTACGGACTCGGGCTCTACGAGATCGCCGATCTCGGGCTCAACGAGATCGCCGATCCGTACGGATCGGGGGTCGGGCACTTCGGCCAGCACATCGGGTTCGTGTCGTGGGCCGCATGCCTCCCCCCGGACGGGCTGGTCGTCGTCGTCCTCAGCAACGGTCTTGTCGACATCAGCGCAATCGCCCTTGCTCTGGCGGACGCGGCACGCTCGACGTGAGCAGGCGGCGGAGAACCGCGTGCGGTCCGCCTCGATCTGTGACGCGGTTGGCACCCATGCCTGCCGAAGCTGCGATTGAGCGTCCGCGGATTCGTCATGCGGCAGTTCCGCGGGGCGCGTGGCTGGTCGTGCGCGGTGTCGCTTCGATCGAACCGGAGACGTCTCGGCGCCAGGCGGAGTTGTTCCGGCGGCGGTTCGAGGGGTGGGGCCGCGACGGGCTGTCGGCGTTCTACGCCCGATCGGATGATGAGGTGCTCGACCTCGGCGAGGACCGTCTCGACGCGTTCCGACGTTGTTCGTCAACCGGTTGGCTGATGTGATCGCAGCCGGGTTCGAGGTCGTGGCGACATACCGGAGCCCGCACGTGACGATCACGTTCTACGATGATGTCGACACCGGTGTCGCCCGCCTGCTGGCGGTGTCGCACCGCGTCGTCACCAACCCGGCGGAGGTATCCGATGTGACCGCCAGAACGACGACCGCCCCGCTGACCACGACGGGAGTGTGGGCGAGTTCGTCCTCGCGTGGGGCGCCGTGCTCACTGGACGAACCGATGCCGAATGTGCACGTGCAGCGGTGCCGATCAGTCGGCTGAGGGTTGCGGTGGTCGGGCGCCCATGGCGAGTTGCAACAATTCGATTTGGGCGTCGAAGAGCTCGTCCCGTGCTTGAACGCTGATCCAGTTGAGGTGGTCGAAGGCTTCGAGGCAAGCGAAGCCGTGGACGCCGGCAAGGAAGTGGAGCAGCGCTTGGTAGGCATCGGCGGGTATCCGAGCGCCATCTGCTGGTTGTGCGGTGCCAGCCTCGGTCGCCCACCCTGGGCCAACGTGCTGGATGAGCGGGTGTGCGATCTGGCCTTGGTCGATGACACCGCGCAGAGATCGCTCGAGGGCGGCCATGGTTGCGCCGGCCGCCGGTCCGGAGGTGTGCTGACTGTGCGATCCGAAGCCAGGGTTTGGGAGGCCGAACAGGAGCGAGAAGCGTGCCGGGTCGGCCTGGGCGAACTCTCGGTACGAGACGGCAGCGGCGCGAATTCTCCCTGCGAGGTCGTCGGGCTCCGCCGTGTCGAGGGCCGCCGTCAGCTGAGCCGACATTTCGGCGAAGCCGTCTGCCATCAGGGCGGAGAGCAGTTCGTCGCGATCTGTGTAGTAGCGGTAGAGCGCGGGCGCCGTCATGCCCATCTCCCGGGCGATGTCGGCGAAGCGGAGATCGGCGCCGTGTTCTCGGAGCATGCGCATGGCGGTTGCTTTGATCTCCTCGATCGTCGCTGCCCGCACACGCTCCCGCCGCGACGGGACCCGGTCGGACTCGGCTGCTGGAGACTTCATAGCTCAAAGCGTAACAGATCATCACGAATGTTATACATCTTGACAGACCGCAGCGTGAATGGTTAAGTGATGAGGCTACACCAATGTGAAGTCTCGTAACGAAAGCTGGTCATCTCATGCACGGTCGCCCTCGTCAGGAAACCATCGGCGGATCCTCGCCAAGCCATCCAAATCGGTGGCGCATCCTCGGTGTGCTGGTCCTTGCGCTCCTCGTGACCTCGATCGATCACACGATCATCAACGTCGCGTTGCCCGAGATGGTCGGCGATCTCGGCGCCAGCGCCGCTCAACTGCAGTGGATCGTCGCGGCCTACACGGTTGTCTTCGCTGGGCTCTTGCTCACGGCCGGGAGCTTCGGGGACCGGTTCGGTCGCCGCCCCGCGCTTGCCGCGGGCCTGATGACCTTCATGGCGGGCTCGATCGTGAGCGCCCTCGCCGGCTCGACGACGATGCTCATCGTCGGCCGCGGCGTCATGGGCGTCGGTGGGGCGCTCATCATGCCCACGACGCTGTCCATCCTCGTCAACTCCTTCGGGGACCCGCGTGAGCGGGGCAAGGCCATCGCGATCTGGACCGCCGCGAGCGGCGCCGGCATCGCGCTCGGGCCAATCGTCGGGGGAATGCTCATGCGCAGCTTCTCGTGGTCATCAGTGTTCTGGATCAACGTGCCACTGCTCGCCATCGCATTAGCGGGCACGCACCACGTCGTCCCCGACTCCCGCGACCCCGAAGCGACGAGGCTCGACCCCATCGGCGCACTGCTGTCCATCGCGATGATCGGTTCGCTCGTCTACGCCATCATCGAAGCGCCGCGAAGCGGCTGGACGTCGAACTCGACTCTGATGTCTCTCATGGTCGCAGCGATGGCCGGCGGCATGTTCATCCACTCCCAACTGCGACGTGAGGATCCAATGCTCGACATGCGTCTGTTCGCGAACCGCGGCTTCTCCGCCGGGAGCATCGCCCTCGCCATGCTCTTCTTCGCCATGGCCGGCACCGTGTTTCTCCAGGCGCAGTACCTGCAGTTCATTCTCGGCTACACCCCGCTCCTCGCAGGCGCCGCACTGGTGCCCGCCGCGCTCGGGATGATCTTCGGCTCCGGAGTCGGCGCCCATCTCGCCGCCACCCTCGGCGGCCGCATCGCAGTCGTGACGGGTACCGCTCTCGCTGCCGGAGGCGTCGCCGTGCAGGCTGCACTGATCGACGGCGCGTCGTACATGCCGACCGGGCTCGGGCTGTTGCTGTTCGGTCTGGGCGCAGGCATTGCGATGCCAACTGCGACCGACTTGATCATGTCGACGCTGCCGCCGGCTCGCGCAGGTGTCGGGTCTGCCGTGAACGACACGGTCCGCGAGTTGGGTGGAGCGCTCGGTGTGGCGGTGATCGGCAGTGTGGCAGCGAGCATGTACGCCTCGGACCTGCAGGGTCAGCTCGACCGCATCGAGGGAATCCCGGACAATGTCCGAGCTGCGCTCACCGACAACGTCGGCGCAGCGCTCGGCATCAGCAACAGCCTCGGCACGAACAGCGCCAAGGTCGGCGCTGCCGCACGTGACGCGTTCGTCACCTCGATGAGCGGTTCGCTCTGGGTCGGCGTCGGTCTCGCAGCCCTCGCAACCACCATCGCCTTCGTTCACCTCCCCAAACACGCACCTCGCCACGACGGACACGCGATTCAGACCGCCGCCACAAGTGCCAGCCGGACATGACTCCGGCACTTCTCCGCAAGCGAGCTCGACCGCCGCTGCTGCTGGGGTCGCCCTCGTCGAGCTCGACCGTCGCCATCAGCGCCCAGAGCACCCGCAGGTCGGGCCGCCTGATCAGGCGCGGAGAACGCGGAGTCCGTCGAGGGTGGGAAAGCCATCGTCGTGGGTGAGGACCGGGACGCCCAATGCAAGCGCGGTGGCCGCAATCCAGGAATCGTTGACGCCCATGCGGAGACCGGAGTCTCGCAGGGCGACGCGCAGCGTGGCCCAGTGCTCAGCGACCGAGGTGTCGATGGGGGCCGGGTCGAGTTCGAGCGCCGCGGTGAGCGCGCGCAGCCGACGATCTCGGGTCGAGAGATCGGTTGCGGCCAGAACGCCGGCGCGCAGTTCACCAATGGTGATCACCGAGACGGCAAGTTCGTCGGGGAAAGCCGCAGTGTTCAGCGGGCGTCCGGTTTCATCGGCGATGAAGATCGACGTGTCGGCGATGGCCCGGCTGGTCACAGAGGAAGGTCGTCCGTCGTGTCCGGAGCGAGGGCTGCGAGCTCACGATGCAGTTCGGCGTCGGCCTGATGCCCAACGATGGAGCGCAGGAACGACTCACGTGCCATCCAACGGGTACGTTGCGCAACCGGAGCCAGCACGGCGACCGGGCGACCATCGACGGTGATTGCGATCTCTTCGCCCGCCGCAACGCGGTCGAGCAAGGAGCGGGTTTGGTTACGAAGTTCCCGTGACGCCACCGAATGCATGCGACAATCGTAGCAATTGTGCTACGCGGAAGGATTGCCGTCGTTGTACACCTCTTCGAGGCGAGCGGACTGTCCGCTCCTTTCCCCCGGAGGAGTGGACGCGTGCAACGTGAGCGTGTGGCCGCTCGGGTGACTCGCCTCGCTCCGATTTCTTCAGCAGGTCAGGGGCGTGTCCATCGCTGTCGTGCCCGAACCTGGTCGAGGCAGGCGATCGCATCCAGCGAGCCGGATGGGTCGAGCCACACCCGTGCTTCGAACATCGCTGCCGCGTCGTCCCAGCGCCGCTGCCGCCACGCGCAGAGCGCGAGTCCGTGTAGGCATCGTAGGAACGGCCGGTTGTCGATCCAGCCGCGCGGCAGCACGCCGTTGAAGCCAGAGGGCAGCGCCGCCTCGGCGACCGCTACCCCAACTTCGTACAGCTCGCGGGCTGGGCCCGGGCCACGGGTCTCGAACGCAATGAGCCCGAGGTGCGCCCAGGCATCGACGCAGCGTCGGTCGACGGCGAGCAGACCATCGAGCACGCGGATCGCGTCGCGGTGCAAGCCGACATGGTGGAGTTTCATCGCTTCAATGATCGGGTCGCTGTCCCAGTCGTCCTCGTCCACCCCGGGTATCACCTGTTCCATCTCGAAGCTCGGCCGCACCCCGGCGTCGATCACGTCGACGAGAACGGCGGGCAGCGGTTGGTCCGGCTCACCCCAGTACTCGTCGCGAGGGTTCCAGTCGCTGCGCGCGAACAGCCCCAGTCGAAGTGCCGGGATGGCGTTGTCGGCGCCGGCGAAGCCCGGGTATTGCCACATCGGGACCGACACCAGCTGGAACGGCGGGAGGAGATCGACACCGGACCAACGCCGGTAGGCGTCGAGCAGACGACGCGTCTGGCGGTGCACCGGCGGGCTCGGTGTGACATCAAGGAGAGAGACGGTGTGGAGTTGTCGGTCACGACGGCAGTGGGCGACGAGGCCTCGACGTTCTTCGCCCGCATAGTCGATCGCCTCGACGTGGACATCGGCGCCCACCACCTGGCCGGCGAACGGGAAGCGGCCCTCCTCCTCGAACGCCTGGCGGAACGCCCAGAGTTGCTCGTCCTGCCCGTAGGCATCGGCGGTCACCTCGTCGATCAGCTCGTCGATCTCATCACCCATCAGGTCGGACACTACGGCCCGCGAGTTGCGCAGACAGACGCCATCAACAGATCCGTCACTGGCGTCGACAACGTTGTTGCGATCCTGCCCGAGAATCTCGCCGGCGCCGCAGCGGAGCTGGTTCAGGAGTGGACGACGGCTGCGGATCTGCGCTCACCAAACTCGGCTGGGGCGAGAGCAGATCGATTGAGTAGGTTCACGACATGATCGTCGACCGACTCGATATCGATGCCGTTGCGTTCGAACTGGCCACCGGCTGGAAGATCAAACCCGAGGGGGCTTGCAAGGGCGACGTGTGCGTTCCCCTCGACCGATCGTCCGGAGCAGGATTCGACCTGGTCGCTGCCGCCGAACGGCTGGGCATGGCCATCGTGGCCGATGTCGACGCCGGGATGTGGTCGATCGGCCCGGCGAGTCTCGGCGGGCGTTCGCTCACCACCGCCGAAGCGCCTGAGCTGTGCCTTCCCGACGTGCTCACTGGCGAAGACGTCAACCTGTCGTCGTTCCGGGGGACGAAGGTGGTGCTCGCCTCCTGGGCACCGTATTGAGGCTGCCGCTTCGACCTGCCCGGGTGGCAGGCACTGCGCAGCGAAGTCCACGGCCAGGGTGTCGAGATCATCACGGTCGGTCTCGAGATGGGCGGCGCCGAGGTGCTCCGCCCCATCGTCGAGGCGGCCGGGCCGGAGCATCCGTCGCTCCTCGACGCCATGCATCAGATGGATGCGTTGTTCGGCGTCACCAACATCCCGCAGGTGATCTGGATCGACGAGGCCGGCATGATCGTGCGGCCGGCCGAGCGCGGGTCGCCAGCGCCGCAGCCCACCGACGACCCGTTCGCCAACTTCGTCTTCGAACTGATGGCGCGGGGTACGACGCATCCTGAGTGGTACGGCGACCGCATCCGCGACTGGGCGGCGAAGGGCGCTGCCAGCGAATGGGTGCTCACCCCTGATGCAGTGATTGCTGCGTCGCACCCCCGCACGCGCGACGTGTCCGAGGCGGCCGCGCACTTCGCGCTCGCTCAGCACTTCTGGAGCACCGACGGGTTCTCGACCAAGGTGCTGCACCACTTCGAGCAGGCCCACACGTTGCAACCCGAGAACATCACCTACAAGCGACAGGCCTACTCCGCATGGAGCTTCGCCAAGACACCCGACGACGCGGCACGGTTCGCGCAGTCGCCGAGCCCGGGCGAGGAAGACCAGTGGCCGTTCGTCTCGGAGTTCTTCGCCGACGCCAAGCAGTACCTGGGACTCGACCTGTCGGCAGGCTGACCTCGCCCGGTGTGAACTTGGTGATGGCCGCGACGTCGACTCAGCTCAGTCGTGGCGAAGTAGATCCAGGTTCCGAAAGGTGAGCGGCCGCGTCGCAAGTGCCGCGAGGCCCTGAGCGATCCTTGCCGTGGCGGGCAGGTCGTTGTTGACCGCTGCGGCTTCCACTGACGGGAACTCGACGATCATGACGTAGGTGCCAGGACGGTCCCGATCCTCGCAGATCCATTCCCGCACGACCGTGCGCGTTCCCTCCGTATCGGCCAGCCACTGATCGTGAAGCTTCATCAACTCCTCGTAGCTCGGGCTCTCGATTTCGATCAGCTGCAGGTACGACACCGCCGTCACTCAGCCTTCAACGAAGCGCGGATCATCTCCCGAAGCTCGGGACCCGGTTCGTGTTGATGGACGGCAATCGCATGGGCGACCGCCGCGTCGAGCACTTCGGCCTCCTGCCCCGCAATCGTGAGCGTGCATCCACCCTCGCTCGGAAAATCCCGGCAGTCGACAACCACTCGCGTGGCCATGGGCACGACCTCCTCTGACCGAGTTCCGGTCCATCGATCCCCAACACAGACGGTCGCGCCGCCACGAAGGTCTGTCAAGGCCGTCCCGCCGGGTTGATCAGTGCGCAGGGCCGGTTCCGGTGGTGCGTGAGCGCTTGCTGGCACGCGCTGCCGAGGTGCCGGTCGTGCTCGCGGAGGACGACGATCACGTGCAGTACGAGGGCGGTGAGGACGATGACTGACACCGTCTGCGCCGACCGGATCGGCCGCCACACCACGCCCGATACGCCCGACACCCATGAGCACCGCCACCCTGTCCGACACCGACCACGAAGCCGCCGCTCGCCGTGAGCGGATCGCACACCTCCAGCAGCGCCGCGCTGCCACCGGCGGAACCGCTGCGTCCAGCGCTGCGGCGTGGCGCGGTCCGGCCTCCACCGCGTCGACCGTCCCGACCGATTCCACGGATGTGCTCGACGACGCAACGCAGCGTGCCGTTCGCTTGACGCGGTCAGTGGTGTGGGGTGCCGATGCAGAACTCATTGCCCTCCGGGTCGGTCAGGGTTGTCCAGCGCATGCCGTACTCGTCCTTGTCGTGAACATGTGTTGCGCCGAGCGCCATCACCCGAGCGACTTCGGCGGACACGTCGTCGGCATCGAGGTCGAGGTGCACCCGGTTCTTCACGGCCTTGCCCTCGGGCACCTGGATGAACATGTAGGCGATGCGCGACGAGTCGGCGAGGCCGATCGAGGCGAAGAACGGCGTTGGCGGCATCGGCTCGGTGTCGACCGGCCGGTCGAGAACGGCTGACCAGAACTGGCTGACGACGGTGGCGTCGGCGCAATCGAAGGTGACGGCTTTGTGGACGAGGGTCATGGGAACTCCTGTGGGTTGGGTGATGAGTGGAAAGGTCGCGCGGAGCCGCGTTCGCGATGAGGCTCACGGGGTTGGAGCCGGTCGATGCCGGCGGCGATCAGCGCAGCGGTTCCAGCGATCGGATCGACAGTTCGAGGGTCTCGCGGTAGCGCACGTCGCCGATCGGTGACGGCGAGTTCGTCTCCTTGGTCGAGGTGACGGCGATCGGGAGGCCATGGTCGTCGACCAGCCAGTCGGTCGTCGTGTGCTCCCAGTGCTCGTCGTTGTCGTCGACCGTCATGCGCATGTGCCAGACCGGCACCTCGGTGCCGTCGACGGTGCGCGTCGTGCGTTCGACGACTGTCCAGGTGGCGACCCACGGGTTGTCCCTGAGGAGACACGACTGCACGACGGGCTCGGCCGGCGGGTCACCGTTGGGGACCACGACCACGCTGCGATCGCAGTCGAAGTGGTTGAGCTCGGACGTCTGGAAGAAGTCGTGGTACTGGATCGCATCGGGCTGGCGTTCGATGCCACGCTCGGTGACGCAGAGCCGCCACTCGTCGCGACGCTCGCGCAACGCATCCCACCGCAAGCGGACACCACAGCCCTCGGCGGTGACGGTGATCGTGGTCTCGGCTGGGTACTCGTGGCGCGCTCCGTCGAGGGCGTCGACGTCTTCCCAGCCGCTGGTGGCGTACCGGTACACACCGGGTTCGACCAGGGTCGATGTCGCGCTCGGCACGGTCGGTGCCGTCGTCACCGACACCGTGCCTGTGGCCGGGGCAGTCGTGTCGGCTGCGGCTGTGTCAGGCGCGGGCGTGTCAGGCGCGGCCGTGTCGGACGCGATCGTCGAGGCGCGGTAGTTGTCGACCACCTCGTCGAGGGACACGACGTGCGCTCGGTCGCGCGGCCACAGCAGCATGCCGATCACGGCGACGACCACCACCACGGTGACGGCCAAGGACACGAGCACGAGCCGTCTCTGCATCTGCGGACGTGTCGCCATCGACGACCGACGCTAGTGCAGTCACCGTTCGCGCCGTTCGGCTGCCAATGGAGACCGACGTCCGGCCACCCACGTCTCTGACCTACCCGACCAGGCCTCAGGGCAGGCGGTCGGCCGGCTGGGTGAACTGCTCACGACCTGGCGGAGGTTCGTACCCCGCGGGCCAGTACTCGACCTGCTCGACGATCTGGCCATCTCGCACGGTGCTGAAGGCGATGACACGCGCTGACTGCTCACCGTCGCTGACGGTCACGTCGCTCACTGCCGTGTCGCCCTCGACGACGATCCGATGGATGTCGAACATCCAACGATGCGTGGTGGATGGGTAGGCAGCCTGCAGATCAGCGAAGTTCGTGCGTCCGATGATCTGCTCACCGCTGCAGGGCCACACCACGGCGATGTCCTCGACGAAGTGCTCGGCCGCGCGATGCCAGTCGTTCGCCTGCATTGCCGTCCAGAACCCCTCAACGACCAGTCTCGCCGACATCGAGAGATCATAGAGCGAGGTGTCGGTGCGGTGCCCGGCACAGGGCGGTGCACCACGGGTGCAGGGCCATGTCTCGTGCTCAGTACGGTGCGATCGTGCACCTCACCGCCGACGATCGCCTCGACATCATGGAGCTCCCTGCCCGTTACGCGGATGCCCTCGATCGGCTGCAGCCCGAACGGCTGCGCCAAGTGTTCACCGCCGACGCGATCTGGGAGGTCACCGACGGCCGGTTCCGCCTGGTCGGCCTCGACGAGATCATGGAGTTCATGGGCCGCACCGGCGTGCATCCGGGCTCCCACATCCTGACGTACATGTTCATCGAGTCGGTGTCGACCGACCCGCGCGACGGCGGCCCGCTGGTCCGGCTGTGGTCGCGCGGCCTGTACCCCGTCGGACCATCAGACCGCAAGAATCCGACCGGTGTGTTCTACGGGGCGTACGACGACGACGTGGTGCGCACCGACAACGGGTGGCGGATCAGGCACCGGCGCTACCGCCACGGTTCGTAGTTCGTCAGGAATCGCTGCGGCTGGGCTCGGCGCCGGCGATGGCGAGCAGGGACTCCACGCAGTCGCGGATCGAGTCGTCGAACGGCCGGAACTCGATCGGCAGGACCGATCGGATCCGGTCGTTGCGCAGTTGAAGCCCCGCCCAGATCGCGCGGAACTCGCCCTCGCGAGCTCGATGGCGTTCGGGTGCGTTGTCGGCGATCGTTCCCGGAGCGTGACGCAGCTCCGGGAGCACGCGATCGATCGTCGCCACGATGTCCTCGTAGTCGTGCCGCTCGGCCGACCAGGCGAGGTAGCGCTCGCCGTTGGCGACTCGATCGCTCTCGAGCAGACCGGCATGGCAGGCAGCGTCGTCACGCACGTCGACCGGCATCCACGGTCGGTAGGGGCCGGTGCCGTGGAATATCTCGCAGCGCCCGCGCAGCATCAGCTCGATCTGGTGCTGCCACGGCCCGCCGTTCTTCTGGTGCGCCGACTGGATCGGCCCGACGTTGTCGGCCGGGCAGATCGTGATCGCGTCCCAGCCCGACCGGCTCGCCGCGGCTGCTTCGGCGAAGGCCTGCTGCGCCAGCACCTTGCCGATGGAGTAGCCCTGACCACGCTCGGCGGACCGCTTGGGGTTCGAGTCGTCGGGCATGCGGTCCTCGTCACACACCGGTCGTCGCACGAGCTCGGAGATGTCCGCCTCGGAGATCACGGCAGCGAGGCTCGACGTGATGAGCGCCCGCCGCACGGAGCCCGATCGCTCGATGCTCGCGATGATGTGATCACACGTGCGTTGCACGTAGTCGATGTCGTCGTAGGTGCTGACGTGCGACACGTGCGCCACCCCGTCGCACCCGCGGAAGATGTCGTCGAAGCAACCCGGTCGGTCGAGATCCGCGGCGTGGAGTGAAAGTCGCCCCGAGGCGTACGGGTGCATCGCCTGCAGGAACCCGACCTTCGACCCGTCGTGGGGGTCGCGGACGCAGGCGCGCACCCGGTGCCCGCGGTCGAGCAGCTCGCGCACCGCCCACCCGCCGATGAACCCGGCAGCGCCGGTGACCGCGATCGTGCTGTGCTGATCGACTGCTGACACTGCTGATCTCCTCCGGAGTTCGCTCGAGGCGGACAGCTTCGCAGTCAGGTCGAATCGTCGGGGAGCTGGGGCCCTCGTTCGGGGCCGTGTCGCCGTCTGGGTTGGCGCCGAACCGTGTGCCGGGCTCGCTCGATGACAGCACGTGACTCGGTGACGAGCAAGATCGCGACGCTGGGTTCGGAGGAAGTCACCGACTCGGCATCCGGGGTGATGCATCCGGCGAGGATCGATGGGGGAGTCATGGGAGACAGCGAGGGACTGGCTTTCGATCCGGAGGCGCTGCGCGAGCGGTACCGGCGCGAGCGCGACAAGCGGTTGCGGTCCGACGGGATCGACCAGTACCGGCAGGCCCGCGACGAGCTCGCCCGCTACGTGGAGGTCGATCCCTCCGCCCCGGCCGGCGTGGGGCGCGATGCCGTGGACGAGGAGGTCGAGGTCGCGATCGTCGGTGGTGGGTTCAGCGGTCTGCTCGCTGCCGCCCGGTTGTCCGAGCGAGGGGTCACGACGTTTCGGTTGATCGAGGCCGGGGCGGATTTCGGGGGGACGTGGTACTGGAACCGTTACCCCGGCGCACAGTGCGACACCGACGCCTACTGCTACCTCCCGCTGCTGGAAGAGCTCGGGTACATGCCGAAGGAGAAGTACGCGTACGCCGGCGAGATCTTCGAGCATTCTCAGCGCATCGGCAGGCACTACGGGCTGTACGAACGCACGCACTTCTCCACTCGGGTCACCTCGATGGAGTGGGACGACGCGATCGCCCGGTGGCACGTTCGCACGGATGGGGGCGATGACATCACGGCGCGGTTCATCGTGTCGGCGCTGGGTCCGATGTCTCGGCCCAAGCTGCCCGGCATCCCAGGGCTGGAGACGTTCGCCGGTCACTCGTTCCACACCGGCCGCTGGGACTACGCCTACACCGGCGGCGACACCGACGGTGGCATGACCGATCTTGCCGACAAACGGGTCGCGGTCATCGGCACTGGCGCATCGGCGATCCAGTGCGTGCCGCGGCTGGCCCGTGATGCCGGGCATGTCTACGTGTTCCAGCGGACGCCGTCGTCGGTCGACTGGCGGCGCAATCAGCCGACGGACGAGGGGTGGTGGTCGTCTCTGGCGCCGGGCTGGCAGCGTCAGCGTCGGGAGAACTTCGACGCCATCTCGATGGGCCGGCGGGTCGAGGTCGATCTGGTCGACGACGGGTGGACCGACATCTTCCGTGCGATCTCGTCGCCGAAGGGCGAGAACCGGCCACGCACCCGCGAGGAACGCGACCGCATCGTCGAGCTCACCGACTTCCAGAAGATGGAGGAGATCCGCGGGCGTGTCGACGCCACCGTCGCCGACGCGGCGACGGCAGAGCTGTTGAAGCCGTACTACCGGGTGATGTGCAAGCGGCCGACGTTCAACGACGAGTACCTGAAGTGCTTCAACCGCGACAACGTGACGCTGATCGATGTCAGCGAGAGCAAGGGCGTCGAGCGGATCACCGAACATGCGGTGGTGGCCGACGGTCACGAGTACGACGTCGATCTCATCGTCTACGCGTCGGGGTTCGAGACCTCGCCCGACGTGAGACGACGCACTGGGGTCGACGTCATCGGTCGTGACGGTGTCCACTACGACGACATGCGGTCGCGCGGGCTCAAGACGTTGCACGGCTTCTGCACGCGTGGGTTCCCGAACCTGTTCTCGATCGGCATCTCGCAGAACGCGTTCAGCGTGAACATGACCTCGATGTTCGACGATCAGGCCCGCCACATCGCGTACATCGTTGCGGAGGCGATGGCGCGCCACGCCCGCACGGTCGAACCCACGGTGGCGGGACAGGACGCGTGGGCGGCGCAGCTCGCGCCTGCGAGCTCGGGCGGTGACGGCAGTGGCGGGTTCCTCAAGTCGTGCACTCCCGGCTACTACAACAACGAAGGCAGGTCGGGCGGCGGCAACGCGTTCCTCGGTGCCTATCCCCGTGGCATCGGTGCCTTCAACCAGCTCCTCGACGATTGGCGTTCCGCCGGCGATCTGGACGGCCTGGAGTTGACGTTCGACGACCGGTCAGGACCCTGACGTCGCCTTGGGATGCACGACCCCATGCGGGTCAGCCGACGGTGCGGAGCGCGGCCAGCGCGGCGCCGCGAGCGCCGGCCATGTCGAGGTCGAGCACCAAGGCGAACTCGGTGCGCTCGGCCTGTTCGGGACGCAGCGTCGTGTGCGCTCGCACCGTGTCGAGGAACCACGTCCGGAACCATGGAGCGGACTCGACCACGCCACCACCGACGAAGAAGGCGTCGGGATCGACGAAGTTGGCGGCCACCGTGAACAGGCGACCGAGCGCTTTGGCCTGCTGTTCGAAGATCGCCATCGCCAAGGGATCGCGGTCGTGTTCTGCCAATCCGCGCACCTGCTTGGCCGCGCTTGTCGGGTCGACGCCGTGCAACGGGTGGTCCGGGTAGCGGCCGAGCCAGTAGGGGAGGAGGTGGTTCTTGATGCCGGTCAGCGACGCGTACGACTCCACGTCCGACACGAAGCCGCACGCGCAGACGGGAATGGGCTGGTCGGGCTCGACGATGCCGGCCGAGGGGATGTGCACGTGACCGAGCTCGCCACCCATGCCGGCGGCGCCGACCACGATCCGGCCGTCGTGGATGACGCCGCCGCCCAGGCCCGTGCCGACGATCGCAGACACCGACGATCGATCGATCGCCACGGCCCCGAAGTGGGCGTAGTGCGCATACATCGCCGCGGCATTGCCGTCGTTGGAGTACACGACCGGCTTGCCGAGCTCGGCCTCGAGGGCGCTGCGAATGTCGTATCCCCACCAGTCCGGGCTCGAGAAGTTGGTGCTGCCCTTCCGCGACAGCACGCCCGTCGCTCCAGCGGGTCCTGGCGTGTCGAGCCCGACGGCGACGACGTCGTCGTGGGCGCGCCGCACGGTCGACAAGCCCAGCTCGTACGCTTGCCGCAGGGCCGCCAACGCACCCGGTGGCCCATCGAGAACGCGGCTCGGCACCTCGAGCATCCGGTCGATGAGGAACTCCCCGTTGTGGGCGAGGACCGTGACGTTGTCACTGGTGCCACCCACGTCGATCCCGACGATCACCGCTCGTGCGTCCACGTCGTCGACGGTACACGATGCTCGGGGGCGAGCGTCTCGAACTCCCGACCGACGCG
Organism: Actinomycetes bacterium; assembly: GCA_031400715.1. Taxonomy (GTDB): domain Bacteria; phylum Actinomycetota; class Acidimicrobiia; order Acidimicrobiales; family Ilumatobacteraceae; genus VFMC01. The sequence goes on from JANNQK010000226.1 coordinate 15,924, forward strand.
ACTCGTGCGGTCGGTTCAGTCGTCGCCGATGACCTTGGCGGCTCGATTGGCGGCCGCCGGCCCGCCGAGGTGCCGCAGGAGGAGCAGTCCGTCGAGAACGGCGATGGCAGCTTCTGCCGACGCGCGCCGGCGGCTCGTCGAACCCGTCAGGAACGTCGAAGCCCAGTCGATCCACGCGTCGAACAACTCGGGCATGAGCGACCGGTAGGGCTCCTGGCCCGAGGCCGCGAGTCCGGCGGCCTCGAAGAAGAGTGCGAAGACGGGATCAGCGGCGGGTCGCGCCAGCACCGGCCATGCCGCGGCGACGAGCGCCATGTGGTCATCGGCATTCGGAGACAACACCTCTGCGAGTGTCTCCTGCAGCCGGAGCCCCATCGACATGATCACCTCACGAATCAGGTCGTCCTTGGTCGGGAAGTAGTACACGACCATTCGATCGCTCGTCCCGAGGCGGGCAGCCAAGCGCCCGAACGTGAGCTGCGTCAGGCCGCCATCGAGGGCGGCTGCGAGGGCCTCGCCGAGCATCTCGTCCTTGCTGTGCTTGTGACCCACGGGCGCTGATCGTAACGGCACCTTCGCCCCCAAGATGTAGTAAGCACTACAACGTGATGATGAGGGCTTCATGATCGCTGCCCCCATCCACGACCGATCCGCCGGCAGGACGTTCGGCCCTGGCTGACACGCTCGTTCCCAGCGACGCTGAATGACGCGGCAACGCGCTGTTTCGAGGAGGTCTGCTGTGAACCAAGTGATGATCGACCGTCACGAGCCGTACATGGTCGTCGATTCCCCGTACGAGTTGGCGCGATGGCGTCCGCTCGTGAACTGGGTGTTGTACATCCCGCACGCCGTGATCCTCTACGCGCTCCAGGCTCTGGCGCGGGTGGTGTTCTTCGTCTACTGGCTGATGTTCATCTTCACCGGCAGGCTGCACTCGGGCTTGTACGGCGTGATGCTGATGTACGAGCGGTACAACGCTCGTGCCGGCGGTTTCCTGGTCGGCTGGTCGCAGACGTACCCACCGTTCGAGTTCACCACCAACGCAGCCGACAACAACAGCTATCCCGCCGTGCGGTTGAACCTGCCCGCCACACCTGAGTCGGCGCCGCGGTCGGCAGCGCTGAACGTGTTCAAGGCGATCCCGCACTACATCGTGCTGTTCGTCTTCCTCGTCGGCGCCGCGGTGGTCGCGGTCATCGGCTGGTTCGCCGTGCTGTTCACCGGCGCGTGGCCCCGCGACATGCGTGACTTCCTGGTTCGGGTGAGCAACTACCAGTACCGGATCTGGACCTACGTCACGATGGTCGAGAACGACTATCCGGCCTTCGGTCTGTCGCCGGCCTGACCGGGTCGGCCAATGGACAGCGCTCGGTCGGCACGCCCCGGGCGTGATCAAACCTAGAGTCGGGCTCACTGACCGTCACTCCGGAGACACCTCGTGATCAGCGACCAACCCACTCAGGCCCGTGTCGTCATCATCGGCGGGGGTTCCATCGGCTGCAACATCGCCTATCACCTGAACCTCCTCGGCTGGACCGATGTCGTCGTGATCGAGCGCGACAAGTTGACGTCCGGCACCACGTGGCACGCCGCCGGGGAGATCGTGCCCGGACTGCTCGGCGACGAGTGGGCGTGCGAGCTCTACACCTACGGGCGTGACCTGATCGCCGATCTCGAATCGCGAACGGGTCATGCCACCGGCTGGCGTCGGGTCGGGTACCTCCAGCCCGCCGACACACTTGAACGCGTCGAGGAGTGCCGGCGGGCGAGCGCGTTCATGAACCGTCTGGGCATCGAGGTGCACGAGGTTTCCCCAGCCGAAGCGGCCCAGCTGTTCCCGGTCGGCGACTTCTCCACCACACTCGCTGCCTACTGGTTCCCGCACGAGGGACGCGTGAACCCGGTCGACATGACGATGGCGCTCGCCCGTGGTGCTCGCGATCACGGCACGCGAATCCTGCAGGACACACGCGTCGAGCAGATCCTGACGGCCCACGGCCGCGCGGTCGGGGTTCGCACCGACACGGGTGACACCGCCGCTGAACACGTCGTGATCGCAGCCGGCATGTGGTCGCGGCAGCTCGGCGCATCGGCGGGGATCAACCTGCCGTTGCAGGCCGCCGAGCACTACTACCTGATCACCGAGCCGATCGAGGGCGTCCACCGCGATCTGCCGCTGCTGGAGGACGCTCATTCATGCGCGTACTTCCGCGAGGAGGTCGGCGGGATGATGATCGGGTTGTTCGAGCCCGACGCAGCACCGTGGAACGTCGACCGGATCCCCGAACGTTTCTCGTTCGGCGAGATCGAGCCGGATTGGGATCGCGTCGGCCCCCATCTGGAGCGTGCCTTCGCTCGAGTGCCGGCCGCGGCCACCGCCGGTGTCCGCAAGCTGTTCTGCGGACCGGAGAGCTTCACGCCGGATCTGTCGCCGCTCGTCGGAGAAGCGCCGGGCCTGCGCAACTGCTGGGTCGCAGCCGGGCTGAACTCGCTCGGCATCCTCCATGGCCCGGGGATCGGCATGGTGATGGCCCACTGGATCACCGAGGGCGCCTGCCCGGTCGACCACACGTCGTTCAACGTCGACCGTTTCGCCGATGGCTCCCACAACACGCCGGCGTTCCGCCGCGCTCGAACTCCCGAACTGCTGGCGAAGAGCTTCGGCGCGCACTTCCCCAATAGCACCTTCACGACGGCGCGCGGGCTGAAGCAGTCGGTGCTCGCCGACCGCCTCAGGATGGCTGGGGCGTACTTCACCGAGAGCCATGGATGGGAGCTGCCCGACTGGTTCGCACCGACGCCCGGCGAGGCGCACATCCACGCCTACAGCTGGCGCCGGCAGCACTGGTTCGACTGGCATGCCGAAGAACACCGTGCGGCGCGAGAGGACGTGGTTGTGATCGACATGTCGTCGATGTCGAAGTTCCTCGTCCAGGGTCGCGACGCATGCGAGTTGCTGAACTGGATCAGCTGCAACGACGTCGACGTCGAGCCCGGGCGCGTGGTGTACACCGCATGGGCCAACGAGGCGGGCGGATTCGAGGCCGACCTCACGGTCACCCGCTTGGGGTCCGACTCGTTCATGGTCGTCGTCGGTGAGAACAGCCACGGCCACACCGAGACGTGGCTGCGTCGGCACGTTCGACCCGACCAGTTCGTCACGATCACCGACATCACCGCCGGGACCACCCAGCTCAACATCCACGGCCCCAAGGCGCGAGACCTGCTGCGCGCGATCAGCGATGCCGACCTGTCGAACGACGGCTTCCCCTACATGTCTGCACGTCGCATCGACGTCGGCTACTTCGACGTGCTGGCGATGCGGGTGACCTACGTGGGCGAGCTCGGCTGGGAGCTCCATGTGCCCAGCATCCAGGCGGCGCAGGTGTACGACCTGGTGATGGAGGCAGGGCGCGAGTTCGGCGTCCGGAATGCGGGCATGCAGACGCTGTCGTCGCTGCGTCTCGAGAAGGCGTACCGCGACTTCGGGGTCGACGTCGACAACACCGACAACCCGATCGAAGCGGGACTGGCCTTTGCCGTCCGGCTCGACAAGCCGAGTGGCTTCATCGGACGCGACGCACTCGCGGCCATCCACGCCGCGGGCACCCCCACACGGAGGATGGTGCAGATCCTCCTCACCGATCCCGAGCCGCTGCTGCACGGCAACGAGATCATCCACCTCGACGGCACCGCGGTCGGTCACCTGCAGGTCGGCGCCTACGGCCACACACTCGGCGGAGCCGTGGGGATCGGCTTCGTCAGCCTGGACGTGCCGATCACCCCGGCACTCGTGAACGCCGGTCGGTGGGAGGTCGACGTGGGCGGGTCCACGGTCGCGGCGCGAGCGTCACTGAAACCGATGCTCGACCCCGGCCTCGAACGCGTCCGCTGCTGATCGCACGACGGCCGGCCTCACGCCAGGCCGGTGGACGGACCGCTCAACGCCATGTGGAACGCGGCGAGAGTGCCCGACAGGTGCCGGCGGAGCTCGTCGGCCGCGCCGGTGGCATCTCCGGCGATCGCGAGTTCCATCAATGTGCGATGTGCCTCGGCGGTGTTGTACCCGGCGGGGCGCTTCGGCAACCCGACGGTGAGCATGAGGCCGGCACGATCCGACAGCAGCGTGGCCAGCCGCAGCAGCCATGCCGAGTCGCAGGCCGACAGCAGCGCGCGATGGAACGCGGCGTGAGCGCTCACCGCCGCGACGCTCTCGACGGTGAGCTCGGTCCACGCCGTCTGGACGCGCTCGCGATAGGCGGTGTCGCCGGCCATCACGGCTCGTTCGAGCGCAGTCGGCTCGAGGATCAGCCGCAGCTCGTAGATCTCGTTGGCTTCGTGCAGGTCGACCTCGGCGACGCGGGCAGACCCGTGTGACTGGAGCACGACGAGGCCCTCTGAGGCGAGCTTGCGCATCGCCTCGCGCAAGGGGGTCGCCGACAACCCCAGCTGTTCGGCCAGCGTGGAGATGACGAGCGTCTCGCCGGGGCGGTACTCGCCCTTCAGGATCGACTCGCGGAGCCGCTGGTCGGCCCACTCCGTGAGCGTGGGCGGCTGTTCTGCGGTGATGGACCGAGCACCCGTCGTCATGTGACCAGTGTGCCACGATTCGTCATTGTCATCCACTCTACATCGTATATGATGTAGCAAGACTGGAGCGCTGCGTCCGAGTCAGCGACTACCAAGGAGACGATCTCTGATGGCCCTCAACGGTTTGCTCGACATCGAGCTGAGCGTTCCCCACCCGACAGAGCTGTTCGAGTTCTGGGAGCGGCGCGGCATGGCCCGCACCGCCGATGGAGTGCTGGGCACGGCTGACCGGCCGGTGCAGCTGCGCATCGCGGAAGGGACGTATCGCCACTTGTCCGAACTGCACATGAGCTGCGCCACCGAGCAGGACCTCGCCGACATCGCCCGTCGAATCGGCGCGATGGGCGTTGCGTCGACGATCGATGGGACGCGGCTCACCTGTATCGATCCGGTCTTCCATCATCGGGTGGTCATCGACGTGACCGAACCGCATCCGCTGACGCCCGCTCAGGCCCGCGCGTGGAACCACGCCGGGACACAGCAACGGCTGAACGCTCGCGCCGATGCGATCGTCGAAGTGCGACCGCGAGCGCCGCGCCGTGTCGGCCACATCGTGCTCGGCACACCCCACTTCAAGGAGGCGACGGCGTTCTTCTTCGACGGCCTCGGGTTCAAGGTCTCCGACCAGATCCTGAACGGCGTGGCGACGTTCGGCCGCATCGAATCCGATCACCACAACCTGCTCATCCAGCCCGCACCGACCTCGTACATCAACCATTACGCGATGGAGATGGACGACATCGACGCGATCGGCACGGCAGGTCAGTCGGTGCTCGCCGAGCGACCGGATGCGAACGTGGTCGGCGTCGGCCGTCACTTCCTCGGCTCCAACGTCTTCTGGTACCTCACCGATCCGGCCGGCACGATGTTCGAGTTCTTCTCCGACATCGACCAGATCGTCGACGACGAGGCATGGGAGCGCGACCACTGCCGCCGCGACTGGATGGGGTCCGACGGCGCGGCCCCGATCTCCGTGTGGGGCCCACCAGAGCCCGAGACGTTCCTGAACCCGGTCGACCTGCCCGTCATCGCGGCTGCTCGCGAAGCTCTCGGATTGGCCTGATCGATCGTGGACCTCGGCATCACGGGCCGCTCGGCCATCCTGATGGCATCGAGCCGCGGACTCGGTCGCGCGTGCGCGGACAGCCTTGCTCGCGCAGGTGTGCACGTCGTGATCAACGGTCGTCGCGAGGCCGACGTGATCACCGCGTGTCGCGAGCTGAGTGCGACCCATGGCATCGTTGCCACGCCGGTCGTCGGTGATGCCACCACCACCGATGTCCACGACGCCTTGCTCGCAGCGTGCCCCGAACCCGACATCGTGCTGCTCAATGGCGAAGGCCCGCCGCCCACCGCGTTCGGCGACATCGACGCAGCCAGGTGGGCCGACTCCGTGCAGCGCACGATGGTGTCGCCGTTGCTCTTCGTGCAGCGGGTCATCGGCGGCATGCAGCAGCGCCATTTCGGTCGCATCGTCGCCGTCTCCTCGGCGATGGTGAAGTCACCCAACCCTCTGATGAGCCTGTCGCATGGTCCGCGCCTCGGTCTGACCGGCGTGCTGAAGGGGTTGTCGAAGTCGGCCGTGGCCCACAACGTCACGATCAACACCCTGCTGCCCGAGCGCTTCGACACCGGCCGTCAGCGGCAGATGGCGGAGCTGGTGATGAGGTTCAAGGGGATCTCGTACGAGGAAGCCCGCGCCGAGCAGATCGCCTCGATCAAGGCTGGGCGGCTCGGGCGGCCCGAGGAGTTCGGCGACACGTGTGCGTTCGTGTGCTCCGTGCAGGCCGGGTACATGAGCGGTCAGAGCATCCAACTCGACGGCGGCAGCTACGAAGGCGTCTTCTGATGGGCGCGCCGTCGGCCGATCCTTCCGCTGACGTCCTGTCCGCTGACGTCCTGTCCGCTGATGTCGTGAGTGCCGACGTCGTGATCGTGGGCGCCGGACCGGTCGGTCTGACCGCTGCCCGCGTCTGCCGCCGGCTCGGGTTGTCGGCGGTGGTCCTCGAACAACGCGACGGTCCCCAGCGTTCCCCGGCCGCGCACGCGATCAACGCGCGCACCTTCGAGATCTGGCGGCAGACCGGGGTGCCGATGGCCCCGATCCTGGCGGCTGCGCTCGCCCCCGACGAAGCCGGGTTGGTGCACTGGGTGACGAAGTTCGGTGGCGAGTTCCTCGGCACGCTGCCCTACGAACGACAGGGCGACGAGATGCTGGCCATCACGCCGACCCCGCTGCGGAACCTGAGCCAGCACCGGTTGGAGCCGCTGTTGCTGTCGCCCGAGATCGACGTGCGATATCGCCACACCTGGATCAGCGCAGTGGAGACCGCCACGGGGGTGGACCTCGATGCTTCGGGCCCTGATGGGCCACTGCGTCTCACGGCCAGGTACCTGCTCGGCGCGGACGGTGCCGCCAGCGCGGTGCGTCGATCGCTGGGCATCGAACTGATCGGACCGCGCACGCTGCAGTCGTTCGTGATGGTCCATCTGGCCGCCGACTTCCGCCCGCTCATGGGCGGTCGGCCGGGCGTGCTCTACTTCGTCGTCGACCCCGCCAGCGGAGGAACGTTCATCTCGCACGGGTGCGACCGCGAGTGGGTGTACATGCACCCGTGGGATCCGGACACCGAACCGCACGACACGCTGACGACCGATCGCTGCGCGGCCCTGGTCCGCGCGGCGATGGCCGACCCCGATGTTCCGTTCGAGATCCTCACCATCGGCACCTGGCACATGAGCGCCCAGATCGCCGAGCGCTACCGCACCGGCCGCACATTCCTGGTCGGCGACTCCGCACATCGCTTCCCACCCACCGGAGGTCTCGGCCTCAACACCGGTGTGGCCGACGTGCACAACCTGATCTGGAAACTGGCCGCGGTCGAAGCCGGCTGGCTCGGTGAGGCCGCGCTCGACACCTACGAGGCGGAACGCAAGCCCGTTGCTCGGTTCAACTGCGACCAGTCGATGCACAACGCGTTCAAGATGACCGAGATCGCCGTGGCGCTCGGAGCCACGGCCGAAGTCGCCGAGTCCACCGCGGTGATGCACGCCACGCTCGCCGACCCCGCAGGCCGGGCAGCGGTGCAGGCCGCGATCGCGAACCAGGCCGTCCACTTCGACCTGCTCGGTCTGCAGCTGGGCCACTCGTACAGCGGGCCGCTGGTCGTCGATGACGGCACCGAAGCGCCCGTGCTGGCGGAGCCCGCCCGTGACTACGAGGCGTCCACTCGGCCCGGCGGGCGACTGCCGCACGCCTGGCTGCCGGATGGCCGCTCGACACTCGACCTGATCGACCCGCGGCTGCCGACGATGCTGGTGTGCGATGGCGTCGATGTGCCCACGAGCGGTCAGCCGTCCGTCGTGGCGTCGTGCGCTGCCGACGTGTGGACCGACGCATTCGGGCTCGATGTCGACCAGTGCCTGATCGTACGGCCCGACCAACACGTTGCCTATCGCGGTCCGCTGAGCGGGGTTGCGACGGCCTGGAATCGATTGTTCGGCACCCAGGCTGGTGACTGAGACTCGGTGTCGGATCGGTCGATCACGGCCAATAGCGTCGGCAGAGTGAGCGAGGACACCGAACGCATCTCGCCGACGCGTGCGGTCCGCGAGGTGGCGCAACTGTTCGTCAAGCTCGGTGTGATCGGCTTCGGTGGGCCGGCAGCGCACATCGCGATGATGCGCGACGAGGTCGTGCGGCGACGTGGCTGGATCGACGACGCCGAGTTCTTGGATCTCGTCGGCGCGACCAACCTGATCCCGGGTCCGAACTCGACCGAGCTCGCGATCCACCTGGGTCATCGTCGTGCCGGCGCTCGCGGTCTCGTGGTGGCGGGCGTGTCGTTCATCGCTCCTGCTGTGGTGATCGTCGGGTTCCTCGCCTGGCTGTACCAGCGCTACGGCACCGACCCCAGGGTCGTCGATCTCCGCTACGGCATCCTGCCCGTGATCATCGCCATCGTCGGCTACGCCCTCTACGGCCTCGGCCGAAGCGCGCTCACCTCACCGTTCAACGCGATCGTCGCCCTTGCCGCTGTCGGCGGCTACTTCGCCGGCGTTCACGAACTGCTGCTCCTCCTCGTGGCCGGGACTGCGACTGCTCTGTGGGCCAATCGCGATCGGCTTCGCCCGCAGCGGCTCGCCGTGCTGGTGCTGCCGTTCACCGTCGACACCAGCACCTCGCCGGGGCACGTCTCGCTGTGGCGCCTGCTGGCAGTGTTCCTCGAGATCGGCAGCGTCCTCTACGGCTCGGGCTACGTGCTGCTCGCGTTCTTGCAGCACCACCTCGTCGACGACCTGGGATGGATCACCACCCAGCAACTCCTCGACGCGGTGGCGGTCGGCCAGATCACGCCGGGCCCGGTGTTCACCACCGCCACGTTCGTCGGCTGGCAGATCGACGGACCGGCAGGAGCCGCAGTGGCGACGTTCGGGATCTTCGCCCCCTCGTTCGTGTTCGTCGCGCTCCTGGGGCGCATCGTCCCGTGGATGCGTGCCCGCCCGTCGGCGAAGGCCTTCCTCACCGGGCTCACGACTGCTTCGTTGGGACTGATGGCCGGTGTGCTCGTCGACCTCACCGACACCGCGATCGTCGACGGTGTCAGCGTCGCCATCGCCGCGGTCTCCCTGGCCGTGTTGATCCGTACGAAGCTCAACTCCGCATGGCTGATCGGCGCCGGCATGGCGATCGGTGCCGCGCACGCCATCATCGGCTGACGCTGACCGTCACCCCAGCGCTCGCGTTCCGTTGCCTGGTCACCCTGCCAGCGATGAGCTCGAGTTCGTTCAGTACTCCCACTCCGACACGGATCCGTCAGCGGCGATCAACACGACGGGTTGGTTGGCCCAGGTCCCCTCGTCGCCACCCATGCCCGGTGAGTCACTTGGCATCCCTGGCAGCGCCAGGCCCACCGCGTCGGGTCGTTCGGCGAGCAATCGTTCGATCGCCTCGACCGGCACATGCCCTTCGATCAGATAGCCGTCGACCTCGGCCGTGTGACATGACGCCACCTCGTCGGCGATGCCGTTGGCCTCACGAAACGACTCGCGATCCGGATCATCGGTCACCTCGACGGTGGCGCCATGTGTGCGCAGGTACACGACCCACGATGTGCAGCAACCTCAACCAGGGTCGCGGCGAACGTCGAACGACACGCCGTCGAGATCGACCTGGTCATCGATCGACTCACGCTGTGACGACTCAGTTGGACCCGCGGCGTCGTCGTTCGCAGCACACCCAGCGCCGACCAGGGCGAGCAACGCGAGCGGTATGGATCGGGCAGATCGGAACGGGCGCATCGGTCTCCACCGTAGCCAGAACGCGGGGTGCGGATCCCCGCGGCCGGCCCGATCCATGCCCTCGATGTCCTCGATCAGGGGCGGGTGCCCCAGGTGTCGAGGTGCATGATCGTCTCGACCGGTGGACGCTTGGCCGGCTTGAAATCGGTTCCCTTGGTGTACCCGATGGTGATCAGAGCGCACTGGGTGACCTCGGCGAACGGGATCCCGAGGATCTCGGCGGCCTGCTCTTCGAACATCAGGTGGATCGTGGTCCATGCCGTGCCGAGGCCGCGCTCGCGGGCCGCGAGCATGAAGCTCCACGCTCCGGGAAGGATCGACCCGTACATCGACGTCGCCGCCATGTTGGGCAAGCCGTCGAGGCGGCCGGGCAGACACGGGATCAGCATCGCCGGCGCCTTCTCGAAGTTCTCGGCCATGTAGGTGGCCGAATCGACGACACGCGCCTGCTGGTCGGCATTGCCGGTGTCGATGTTGGTCGCCGCGCCGGCCATCTGGGTGTACATCGCCCATCCCTGTCGGTACAGGTCGGCGAGGCCCTTGCGCTTCTCGGGATCGGTCACGACGAGCCATTGCCAACCCTGCATGTTCGAGCCGGTAGGCGCCTGCACCGCGTACTCGAGGCACTCCTTGATCACCTCGAGCTCGACCGGCTTGTCGAAGTCGAGCCGCTTGCGGACGGCGCGGGTGGTGCTGAGGACTTCGTCGGCGGTGAGGTTCAGCTTCATGGTGTGCTCCTGTGGTCGATCGGGCGGCGGCTCGGCGGTGTGCCTGTTGCAGCGGACAGGCGCAAGCTAGTCACGATCCAGTCGCCGGCACGACAGCGGCGACGCCCGAGCGGAGCGCGTCACCGGATGCCGCGCATGCGGTTGTTCTTCGCCAGGTGCTCCACCTCGGCGAGGCCGAGGTGTTCCAGCACCGGCGGAACGTAGTTCCCGAAGCGTCCTCGATACCCCTTGCGCAACCCGTACCAGCCACCGACAGGGTTGTCGGCCGACCGGGCCCACGCTTCCACCGTGTCGGGCTTGGCTTCCTTCTGCTCGTCGGCGTTGCCGAGCGCCATCCAATCACCCCGCTCCACGAGCATCGCGTGCAGGTCGTCGATGCAGCGCAGCTGGTAGCTCAAGGTGGTCGATCCCACCCGGATCTTCAACGCAGGCGGGTCGGCGGTCTCGTCACGCCATGCGTCGAACTCGGAGTTCCCGGGCGGCGTGGTCAGGATCCACGGGTCTTCGGCCGTTCCGGCGCCTTCGACGTGATCGGGCATTGGTGTTCCCTCCGTTGTTCGAGCTGACCGACGGCCGTGCCGACCGTCGAGGGAGATCATGGCGGTGCCTTCATGACATCATGTGTCATGAATACGGATTTCTGTCGGGCTCGTCTTCGATCGCCGCAGGAGTAGGTCGTGCGCGCCGGTCGGCTCCTGAACCTGTTGCTCCTGCTCCAGAACAGCGGACGGATCACGGCGCGAGATCTGGCGCAACGGCTGGAGGTGTCGGAGCGGACGGTGTTGCGAGACATCGAGGTGCTCTCCGGTGCCGGCGTTCCCGTGTACGGGACGCGGGGTCCGAGTGGTGGCTTCGAGTTGCTCGACACGTACAACCAGACGGTTCCGCCATCGCTGGCGGGGTTGACGACGGCGCGCGGTCACCACCGGCGAGTTCGCGTGCGGCTCTCACCCGCGGCGCTCCAGCGGGCCCTGGTCACGGGCCAGCCCGAGGGTTGGAGGCCCCGGCCGAACGCCGAGGCACCGCCAGATCGCGCCGAGTGGATCGAAGGGTCGTTCCGATTCGACTCGTACGACGCCGCCGTGCTCCAACTGCTCGGGCTCGGGCCGGACGTCGAGGTGATGCTGCCCGTCGAACTGCGCGAGTCGATGGCCGAGCTCGGGCGGCGGATCACGCGTCTGAACGCGCCCCAACCGTCACCGACTGGACAGCCGTCCCCGCCTGACGGACGCGACGTCGCCGGAACACCGTCGGTTCCGGGCTCGCGATGACCCCCCATCGGTCATGGCAGAGCCCGGAACCGGGTAAAAGGGTTCAGTCCTCGCCCTGCGCCTTGGTGTAGCTCGGCTGTCCGTCGAAGAGCTGGAGCAGCTCGACATGGCACCACGGGTAGCCGGCTTCGATACGGCTCAGCAGGTCGCGGATCGTGTCGGTGCCGATCGAGACGGAGTCGTCGCGGCGCACGAACCGGCAGCGGTACTGGTCGACGACATCGATGTTCTTGTTGCCGTCGGGGTAGACCTTGGTTCCTCGGTTGGAGACCATTTTCAACCGCAGCGGGGTGCCCTCGGCGAACTTCTCGAGCGCGGGGCCGAGCTGCTCGGGGAACTGGCCGGTCTCGACGAAGATGTCGGTACCGACGATCTCTCGCGTCGTCGGCCGGACGGTCACCGGGTCCTTCGGCGCCGGTGGGATCACGATCGGGTTCACCCGCCGCACCGTGTACCCGTCGACGCGGTTGCCGAGGTTGCCGATGATCGCCTTGGTGTACTCGCTGGTCGACACGCCCTTGTCGTAGCCGACCACATCGCCCGTGAGCTGTCCCCGTTGCAGCGTCGAGAGCACGGCGTGTTCCACGGTTTCTGCGGCCTCGAACTCACCGAGGTGCTTGAGCATCATGACCGACGACAAGATGACTGCTGTCGGGTTGATGACGTTGCGGCCGGCGTACTTCGGGGCCGAGCCGTGCACGGCTTCGAAGATCGCCACGTCGCTTCCCAGGTTCGCCGACGGCGCAAACCCGAGCCCGCCCACCAGAGCAGACGTGAGGTCGGAGATGATGTCGCCGTTCATGTTGGTGGTGACGATCACGTCGAACTGTTCGGGCTTCTTGACGAGCTGGTGCGCGCAGTTGTCGATGATCACGTGCCACGCCTCGATCTCGGGGTACTCGGGCGCGATCCGCTCGAATGTTCGCTTCATCTCACCCTCGGTGAGCTTCATGATGTTCGACTTCGTCGCGCACGCCACGGACTTGCGTCCTTCGGATCGGGCGAACTCGAACGCCAGCCGGACGATCTTGTCGCACCCCTTGCGCGAGATCAGCTTCAGGCACTGGGCGACCCCTGGGGTCTGCATGTGCTCGATGCCGGCGTAGAGGTCCTCGACGTTCTCGCGCACGACGACGAGATCGATGCCGGAACCCGAGTACCTGGTGTTCACCCCGGGCAGCTCGCGAACCGGACGGATGTTCGCATAGGTCTCGAACAGCTTGCGCAACGTGACGTTGGCCGACTTCTCGCCGTAACCGACCGGTGTGCCGAGCGGTCCTTTGAGCACGACGCGGGTGCGGTTGATCGACTCGATCGTGTCGTCGGGGACGCCCGACGCGATGCCGGCTTCGAACACTCGCTCGCCGGCATGGCGTTCCTCCCAGTCGATGTCGACGCCGACGGCGCTGATGATGTCGACGGCCGCGTTGACGCACTCGGGGCCGATGCCGTCGCCCGGGATCACGGTCACGGTCGGGCGGGGGGTGGATGTTGACATCAGGAAACCTTGTCTTTCACGACGGGGTGGATGAGGAGGAGAGCAGGAACGGTTGACGGTCGACACTGACGATGTCGAACTCTCGGTCGAGGCTCAGTTGCAGGTCGATCACGCTTCGGTAGCCGACGACGAGGTCGGCGCGCTTCAGGTCGAACACGCAGTGGTGTCGATCGCCGTCTCGGTCGACCCGGGCGAGCACGAACGGGCTGTCCGTGGTGAGCCGGCGAACGACGGCGGCGACATCGTCTGCCTCGCCGACCGAATCGAGATCGATTGACGCACCGCGTACGAACATGTGAGTACCTTTCGTGTACAAACCATGTTTAGTAGACCATGCATTGAAAGCCATGTCAAGTGGAGCAAGATTGAGATGTAGTGTTGGGAGGGTGGCGCAGCAGCATGAGCCGACACCGACCGCCGTCCCGTCGTGGACGTTCCTGACCAACCACGCACATGTGCTGCTCTGCATCGCCCAGAACCGCGAGGTCCGCTTGGCCGAGATCGCGCGTCTGGTCGGCATCGGCGAGCGAGCCGTGCACAGCATCGTCCAGGATCTGGTCGACTCCGGTTACGTGCTGCGCTCGCGCAGCGGTCGTCACAACGTCTACGAAGTCCAGCTCGATCGGCCCCTGCGGCATCCGCTCGAAGCCGGTCATCAGATCGCCGACGTGTTCGGCCCACTCACCGCCGGATCCGACAGCTGACAGTGCCAGCGAACAGGCGCCCGGGTCGGCTGTGTGTGCCGGGGCCACATCGGCCGTGAGCCTCACGAGTTGTACGTTTCGGAGATGAACGAGTCATGGAGTCATTCGCCTGAGGGGCTGCTCCGCGCCCGCGGGGTCGGACTCGAGTTCCCGGGGACACCGGGCGCTTGGAACGCGATCACCGATGTCCCCGGCGTCGAGGTGGGCGTCACGACCCTGATCGAGGGCGACAACGTACGGACCGGCGTGACGGCGATCCATCCCCGCCGAGCGAACCCCGGCGACCCGTGCGCCGCCGGGGTTCACGTGCTGAACGGCAACGGCGAGATGACCGGGGTGTCGTGGATCGCCGAGTCCGGCACGATGTCGGGCCCGGTGTGCATCACCAACACCCATGCTGTGGGTGTGGCCCATGCGGGCATCGTCGAGTGGGTCACCGAGCGTCACCCGGAGTTCGGTGAGTCGTGGCTGCTGCCGGTCGTCGCGGAGACATGGGACGGTCGGCTCAACGAGATCAACCGACAGCGCCTCACCACTCGCCATGTGATGGACGCGCTCGACGGTTCGACATCGGCCCCGGTGCTGGAGGGTTCGGTCGGCGGGGGAACCGGCATGGTCTGCTATGGCTACAAGGGTGGCAACGGCTCGGCGTCGCGACTGATCGAGTACGGCGGCCAGACCTACACGGTCGGCGTACTGCTGCAGGCGAACTTCGGACGGCGAAGCGAGCTCACGATCCGCGGCCGTCACCTCGGGGCCACGCTGCCCGCCGATGAGACCAGGCCGACGCCGGCCCAAGGCGCCGGGTCGGTGATCGTCGTCGTCGCCACCGACGCTCCGCTCCTACCCGACCAGTGCCGGGCACTCGCCCGCCGGGTCACCATCGGCCTGGCCCGCACGGGAACCCACGGCGGTCACACCTCTGGCGACATCTTCCTTGCTCTGTCGACCGGCAATCCCGGCGGGTTCGGCGCCAACGCCGAGGCTCTCAGCCAGGCCTCACGGCCGCTCGATCGGCTCGAGTTCGTCCCGTGGGCGTCGATCGACCCGTTCTTCATCGCCGTGGTCCAAGCCACGGAAGAGGCCGTCGTCAACGCCCTCGTCGCCAACCGCCCGATGACCGGCTACCGGGGCCACCATGTTCCGGCGTTCCCTCACGAAGCCCTTGCGGGCTGATCGCGGGCTGATCGCGGGCTGATCGGTGGCTGATCGGTGGCTGATCGGTGGGGGACCCGCTCGGTGAGATCGAGCTGATTCGACGGGTCCGCAAGTCCGATGAGGCGTCCTTCGTCATCGGGATCGCCGGATACGACCACGTGCTCGAGCACGCCCCCGTCGGGCTGCCGTAGATCTGGCTTGCTGGGGCACCCGCCCGTCAGCGTCGAGTTCCCACGCCGTCATTCGATTCCTCCGTCGAGTCCGCTCGGTGAGCCGGAGTGGACGTCGGTGCCGATCGTGTCAGTGGGCGCTGGCGGAGCTCAGGTCGTGCACCACAGCAGCGAGCCGGTCGATCTCGGACGTGGTGTTGAAGTAGTGCGGCGAGGCCCGCACCACCGCTGGGGTTCGCTTCGCATCCATGTCGATCGCGGCCCACGTCGAGGTGGACTGGTTGATCGTGATGCCAGACGCCGACGCTGCGGCGACGACGCCGGCCGGCGGGACGCCGCCCACGGTGAAGGTGACGATCCCGCACCGTCGAGCTGCCGTGTCACGCACCTCGACTCCTTCGGTCTCGGCCAGCTGCGACCGCAGCCGTTCGCCGAGGGCGACGACTCGCCGTTCGATCGGTGCTGCGCCCAGGGTGAGCGCTTGGCGGACCGCCGACGCCAGCCCGACCATCGACGCGACCGACACCTCGAACTCCTCGAACCGTCGTACCCCGGACCTGATGTGCATGCCGTCGGCAGTGCTCCACGGAGTGCTCGTCGCGTCGATGCCGGGAGGCGAGAAGCGCTCGACGATGCTCTGCGACACCCACAGCATGCCCGTGCCGCGCGGGCCACGGAGAAACTTCCGCCCCGTGCCGGTGAGGACGTGGCAGCCCAGCTCCTTGACATCGAGTGCCAGCTGGCCGAGCGCCTGACACGCATCGAGGAACAGCGGCACGCCGGCCGCGGCGGCGCGCCGGCCGACGTCTGGTACCGGGTTGACGTTGCCGCTGTGGGTGCCGACCATCGTGAGACAGACGACGCTGACGTCGCTCCCGATGTCCAACGCGTCGACGTCCACCGTGCCATCGGCGAGCGAGGGCATGACCCGGATGGAGAAGTTGCCCAGCCGGCGCGTCTGGTCGAGCGCGGCGTAGTGCGAGTGGTAGCAGAGTCGATCGACGAAGACGGTGCTCCCCGGCGGCACGTTGCCGCCGACCACCCAACCCCACCAGGCCTTCACCCATCCGACGCTGTCGCTCGGCACGAGTGCGATCTCGTCGGGGTCGCCGCCGACCAAGGCGGCGAGATCGGCGCGGCCCTGTTCCAGCACGTCGACCACCCGATCGGCCGCTGCGTAGCCGCCGACCGCTCCCTCGAGGCGGAGATGACCGATGACGGCATCGAGTGTCTCCTGTGTCGGCAGCGACGATCCGGCCGACAGCAGGAACGCTCGGTCGTGACAACCGGGCGTGGTCGCACGAACCGCGTCGACGTCGATCGATCCAAAGTCCATGGGTCATGATCGCATGCGCACCACGGTCACGGTGGTGCGTGTTCCGGAGCGGTGTCGGGTGTCGTTCGGCGTCGATCGCCGCCTACGAAGGCGACGACACAGCGCGTGCCATGACTGCGAGGAACTCCTCGCGGTCGGGACCGAGCCTGGGTGCAGGTGGTCGCTGGTCCTTCTGCGAATGCGCGACGAGCGCCGCCTGCATCACCTGTGGGTCGGCCAGCAGTGCGTCTGGTGCATCGAGCATGTTGAACGAGCGGAAGAACGCGCGGAACACATCGGCGTCGGAGCGACTCGCCGGCATCAGTCCGTTCAGGACGAAGTCGCGTGTCGCCACGGCCACCGGGTCGGGCTCTGTGTCGTCGTGGATCGCCGCGTGCAGCTTCATCCGATCGGCGTCTGAGGATCGTCGATCCGAGATCGATCTGATGTCGCGAACGTGGTCATGACGACAGGCTGGTGAGGAAGTCGATGAGCGCCTCGTTCACCTGGTCCGGGCGCTCCTGTTGAGTCCAGTGCCCACAGCCGTCGAGGACGATCGACCTGTGCAGGCGAGGCAGGGTGCGATCGAACGCGGCGATGGCCGGAGCGCCCCACACCGTGGGACCATCGCGGTCGCCGCCGATGAACAGCGCCGGGACATCGATCCGCGCCCCTCGGAACGCGGCGAGGTCCTCGAAGTCGCGATCGACGTTCCGATAGCGATTGAGCGGACCGCGAAGGCCGCTGTGTTCGAACTCATCGGTGTAGACGTCGAGATCGTCCTCGGTGAGCCAGGGCGGCAGTACGTCCGGGCGGCTGAATCGGTCCTTCATCAGCGCACCGCGTGGGATGGTGGCGATGGTGCCCTTCGACGGATCGGGGAGCGGGGCATCTCCAGAACCGCTGAACATGAAGCCGAGCAGCCAATCGCGCACATCTGCCTCGATCTCGGCCTCAGCTCGGCCCGGCTCCTGGAAGTACTCGATGTAGAACTCCTCGTCACCACCCATCGCTCGCATCGCCGCCAGAGGCCGTACGTCCGACGGTGGAGCGAACGGGACCGACAGGCCTGCGACAGCGGTGAACACGTCCGGTCTCAGCATCGCCGAGTTCCAGGCGATCGGCGCGCCCCAGTCGTGACCGATGATCGTCGCCGTCTCGGCACCGAGGGCCGACACGAGACCGACGTTGTCGGCCACCAGGCGAACCATGCGATAGTCGTCGACCGCCAGCGGCTTTGACGAGCGGCCGTAGCCGCGCACGTCGATGGCCACGGTGCGGTACCCGGCCGCGGCGAGCGCGGGGATCTGGTGCCGCCACGAGTACCACGACTCGGGAAAGCCATGGACGAGCAGCACCAGCGGGCCGTCGCCGGCTTCGACGCAATGGATGCGGTGATCGCCGACGCGCACGACATGTGAGCGCGATCCCGCTGGGAGGTGGTGTGTTGTCACCACGTCAGCGTGACAAGTCCAGACAGGCGACGACGAGTTGGCACACGTCGATCCCCGATGGCGGTTCGCCACGTTCGTCGGTCGAGCGCTGGCGCTGTCACTGGCGGCGCCTCGGGCGTCCTCGGCACGATACGGTGAGTCCGGAGCGCGTCCGCCTCGGACGCTGAGCATCAGAAGGATGAGACCGTCGTGAGTGGCTATGCAGTGGTGGATCCCGCCACCGGAGAAACCGTCCAGACCTACCCGACCATTGCGAACGACGCACTGGCTGCGGCCATCGATCGGGCGAACGACATACACCGCACGTGGTCGCGGACCACCTCGGTGGCCGAGCGGGCAGCGTTGGTGTCTCGCGTCGCCGAACTGCACGTCGAGCGCCAGGACGCGCTCGCGGCGATCATCGCCCGCGAGATGGGCAAGCCGATCGGAGATGCGATCGGCGAGATCAACTTCAGTGCCGCGATCTATCAGTTCTATGCCGACAACGCCGCCGAGTTCCTCGCCGACGAACCGATCACCTTGATGGGCGGCGAGGGGTCGGCGATCGTGCGCAAGAGCTCGCTCGGCGTGCTGCTCGGCATCATGCCCTGGAACTTCCCGTACTACCAGGTCGCTCGATTCGCGGGCCCGAACCTGCTGATCGGCAACCCGGTGCTGCTGAAGCATGCCCCCCAGTGCCCCGAATCTGCCGCGGCGATCGAGCAGATCTACCTCGATGCCGGTTTCCCCGTCGGTGCGTACACCAACATCTACGCATCCAACGACCAGGTCGCCGACGTCATCGCCAACCCGATCGTGCAGGGCGTCTCGCTCACAGGTTCCGAGCGGGCCGGCGCGGCTGTCGCCGAGATCGCCGGCCGTCACCTGAAGAAGGTCGTGCTCGAGCTGGGCGGGTCCGATCCGTTCATCCTGTTGTCGACCGACGATCTCGACGCCACGGTCGAGTCGGCGGTGATGGCCAGGGTCGACAACTGCGGTCAGGCGTGCAACGCCGCCAAGCGGTTCATCGTGATGGACCACCTGTACGACGAGTTCGTCGAGAAGTTCACCGCGGCGTTGCTGGCAACCAAGGTCGGCGCGCCCACCGACTCCGACATCGCCATCGGGCCGCTGTCATCGCTGGCCGCGGCCGACCGGTTGAGCGCGCAGGTCGACGCGGCGGTGGCCGGGGGAGCGACCCTGGTCTCGGCCGGCGAGCGCTCCGGCGCCTTCTTCCCGCCTGGTGTGCTCACCAACATCACGCGCGACAACCCGTCGTACAACGAAGAGCTGTTCGTCCCCGTCGCGATGATCCACAAGGTGAGCAGCGAGAGCGAGGCGATCGAGTTGGCCAACGACACGCCGTTCGGACTTGGCTCGTACCTGTTCACCACCGACCCGGAACAAGCGGCCCGCGTTGCCGATGCGATCCAGGCCGGGATGGTCTACGTGAACATCGTCGGCGCCGACAGCCCCGAATTGCCCTTCGGCGGCGTGAAGCGCTCTGGCTCGGGTCGCGAGCTCGGGCGTTGGGGTGCCGACGAGTTCGTCAGCAAGAAGTTGATCCGCATCG
The DNA here is from genome assembly GCA_031400715.1 of Actinomycetes bacterium. GTDB lineage: Bacteria > Actinomycetota > Acidimicrobiia > Acidimicrobiales > Ilumatobacteraceae > VFMC01. The sequence continues at coordinate 35,665 of JANNQK010000226.1, forward strand.
GCGCCTGACGCCTGCGAGATTTCCGCTCGATCGTCGGTGGCCGACCGTCGGTCGAGCCTCGCTGCCCACCCGTGAGTCGTTCAGGACCCGGGAAGCGATTCGACGAACGCCTGGAGCGTTGCATTGACCGCTGCGGGGGCTTCCTGCTGCACCCAATGACCGACACCGGGCACGATCGTGGAACCGCGGAAGTCGGCACACGAGTCGCTGGCCACCGAGAAGAGGTCGACGCCGGGGAGGAAGTTGCGGACGGCGTCGAGCTCGCCGGCGACGAATGCGGCGGGTTGCTGGAGGACGGGATCGGGTCGCGAACCGAGCTCGGCGGCGTCGAGCTCCTGTGCCCGGTAGCGGTTGAGTGGGCCGTGCCATCCCCCCGCTTCGATCGCCTCCGTGTACATCTGCATTTCATCGACGCTCATCCACGCGGGGAACGGGTCGGGGTCGATCAGTCCATCGAGGAACCTCGCATCGACGGGCTTGGGCTGCAGGAAGAGTCCGGCCCCCTCGCCGCTGATGCCGAAGTAGATCATCCGCAAGCTTCGGGCGGTATCGACACCGAACTCGGCTTCCGCCACCCCAGGCGTCTGGAAGTAGGACTGGTAGAAGAACCGGTCAGCGTAGATCTGCTTCCACAGCTCCAGCGACGACACCGGACCGACCGGCAAGTACGGCACGCTCAACCCCGCGACCGCGCGGACCTTGTCTGGATGGAATCGCGCCGTGTTCCATGCGATCGGCGCGCCCCAGTCGTGGCCGAACACGATTGCGTGTCCACCGCCGAGCGCATCGATCACGGCGGCCGCATCGGCACAGAGCTCACTCAATCGATAGGCGGCGATCTCGCTCGGTTTCGAGCTCCCGCCATAGCCGCGGACGTCCATCGCGGCCACCGTGAAGCCCAATCGGGAAAAGTGTTCCAACTGGTGACGCCACGAGATCCACAGCTCGGGCCATCCGTGGACGCACAGGATCAGCGGACCCGATCCACGAGTTGCCACCCGCAGGTCGATATCGCCGTTGCGGACCGTGGTGAACGAGGTCTCCGTCATCGCCGCAGCGTAGAGGAGTCGGTACGACCGGGGGAGCAACACGCCCGCCACGAGCAGGTCACCCGACCATCGCTCATCGATGCTGGGAACGGACGGTTCAGCGGGTGGCGATCTGGCCGGCGCGGGCGCCTTCGATGTAGCCGTCCTGGGCACTCCAACTGATCTCTCCGTTGACGATCACCGTGTCGATGCCTTCCTGGCGGCGGATCCATCGGATGCCGTCGCCTGGGAAGTCATCGGAGGCGATCTCCGGGCCTCGCCCGATGTGGTCGGCATCGAACACCACGATGTCGGCGGCGTAGCCGGGGGCCAACAGCCCACGGCCCTTCAGGCCCCAGATCGTGGCTGGGTCGAGCGTGATCTTCTTGACCGCAGCCTCGATGCTGAGCGACTTGGTGCCACGGACGAACTCCGAGAACAGGAAGCCGGTATCACCGAACGTCGAGAACGAGCCGACGTGGGCGCCTCCATCGGATGCGCCGAGGTGGACGAGCGGATTGGCCAGCAACGCGCCGACGACCTCGGAGTTGTTGTGTCCGACCGACTCGCGGATGAACCACGTCCCCAGCCCCTCGTCGAGGACGAGGTCGACCACCGTGTCGCCGTAGCTGGTGCCGCGCTCGGCAGCGATGTCATCGATGGTTCGGCCGACGAAGCTGCGGTTCCGCTCGTTCACCACCTCGCGAACCACGAACCCGCCGGCACCGAGACCAGCGTTCGGTCGCTGCTCGAGGGCGTTCATCTCCGCGACGAGCGCGTCTCGCTGAGCGGTCACGGCGGCCAGCTTCTCGGCATGGTCGCCGATCGAGGCGACCTTCCACCACGACGGCATGGTGAGCAGCATGAGGCTCCGCTGATCGAGCGTGAAGCTGATGTCGATCGGACGGGTCTGCACCTGTGGCCACACCGCAGCACCGCGCGAACGGGCGGCCTCGACCGCGGCCATCACCTTGGTGACGCCGTGGTTGTTGGCATCGGACTGGAACAGCGGCGACAACGTGGTGGTGATGCCGTGACGCAGCGACAGTTCGGCGAGCTGTTCCACGCGCGCCACGGTGAGGTCGGCGTCGAAGAACTCGTGAACGATCTGCAGCACCCGGTCGTACTCACCGAGCACGGCAGAGAGCGCATCGAGTTCGTCGGGGCCAGCCCACCGGCTGGGCACCGGGCGATAGGTCTCGTCGATGTCGACGAAGCTGGTCGACATTCCAACGGCACCGGCATCGAGGCACGCCCGCAGCAGGTCGGCCATGGCCGCGATCTCGTCGCCCGTGGCGACCCGTTGCTGTGCCTCTGCACCCATCACGTACATCCGCAGCACCGAATGTCCGACCAGTGGGGCGACGTTGAGCGCGATGTTCCCTGCGAGCGCGTCGACCCATTCGCCGAACCCCTCACCCCATCGCCAGTCCACACCGGCGTCGAATGCAGCCTCGGGCATCTCCTCGATCAGTCGAAACATGCGGCTGAAGGCATCGCGTTGATCGGTGCGCAGCGGTGCGAGCGACAGCGAGCAGTTCCCGGGCACGACGGTGGTGACACCGTGTTCGATCGCCGGGAACGCGAACGGGTCGAAGCACAGCTGCGCGTCGTAGTGCGTGTGCGGATCGATGAAGCCCGGCGCGACCACCTTGCCGGAGGCATCGATCTCGCGTCGCGCCGCGCCGGCGCGGCCGCCGACGGCGACCACCTTGCCGTCGAGGACCGACACGTCGCCACGGCGGCCGGGCAGGCCCGACCCGTCGACGATGAGGCCGTTACGGATGACGAGATCGAGCATGGTTTCCCTCACAGTGTTCGACTTTGGTGTTTCTTCTTGGCGTTCGGTTTGTCGTTCGGTTTGTCGTTCGGCCTATTCGTGAGCGTGTCGGCGGTCGAGCGCCGGAAGCACGATGCTCCACGGCTGTCCGACGAGCTCGTCGATCGAGCCGATGCCGGCGCGATCGAGCGATGCGGTGCACGCCTCTTCGTCGAGCGAGATCGTGCTGGTGCCCCCGTTGTCGTAGGTGAGCTCCACCTCGATCTCGGCACGTCCGTCGTGGCCTGCGGCGACGGACGCGCGAGAGATGATCGCAGTCATCCGAGGCTCGCACCCCTCATCGAGCCCTCGGGGGTTCGATGAACACGATGTCGCTGGGCAGGAGTCCGACCGCACGTCCGAGACCTGCCCGAGCGGCGAGGTGCAGGTTCCACGACAGGAGCTGCTGATCCGCTCCCTCCACGCCCGGCAACTCCCTCGTCGCGATGGTGGCGAAGTCGTCGCCCACCTGCGGAAAGACGTAGTTCCGGGCGCTCATGGGCCACACCCTAGAAGGGGCGATGGCGACGCCTGCGGTCGGAGTGCTCGCCCCGAGCGTTCAGATCAGAGCGCCGTAGATGATGGCTTTCAGCTGACTTCGGAAGTCGAACGTTCCCGAGGGCATCAGTTGGGTCATGAACACCACGGCCAGCTCTTCGGAGGGGTCGACCCAGAACGTGGTCGATGCGGCGCCGCCCCACATGAACTCGCCGCGAGATCCCACCACGCCCGTGGCGGACGGGCCCTTCGAAACGGCGACCGTGAGGCCGAACCCGTTGCCTTCGAAGCCGACCTCGCCGTACCCCATCGGGAGTGCGAGCTCGGCCACCTCTGCGTCGTTGCGGAGATGGTTGCTCGCCATCAGCTCGACGGTCTTTCGGGAGAGCACTCGGTGACCGTCCAGCTCGCCCCCGCCGGCGAGCATGGCGCAGAAGCGCACGTAGTCGGCGGTGGTGCCCACCAGCCCGCCGCCGCCGTTGAGCAGCCTCGGCTTGCGAAGGTAGGTGCTCGTCGTCGGGTCGTCCATCAACACGAGCTCCTTGCGACCGTTGCGGCCGTAGTTCGCTGCGAACCGGTCGACCTTGTGGGCGGGGACCCAGAAGTCGGTGTCGGTCATGCCCAACGGCTCGAAGATGGCCGTGCGCAGGTACTCGTCGTACGGAAGACCCGACATGATCTCCACCAACCTGGCGGCGATGTCCATGCCGTGTGAGTAGAGCCAGTGTGCTCCTGGTTGGAAGCGCAACGGCCAGTCACCGAACGCCTTCGACATCGATTCGAGGTCGCGCCCGGCCAGCCAGTTGCCCTCGCCGAGCATCAGGTCGCCGTTGCCCTCGCCGTATCCGATGCCGGACGTGTGCGTGAGGATGTCTCGCACCGTGGGTGCCCGATGTGCCGGCACGATCCGCGACCCACCGCCAGGGTCGGGTTCGCTCACGGTCATGTTCTTCCACTCGGGGATCCACCGGTGCACCGGATCGTCGAGCTGGAAATGCCCGTGCTCGTAGAGCGTCATCATCGCGACGCCGGTGATCGGTTTGGTCATCGAGTAGAGGCGCCAGATGGCATCATCGGCAACCGGCACGCCGCGCTCGCGGTCTTGGAGGCCGAAGCTCTCGAAGTGGCCCACCACGCCACCGCGGATCACGGCGACCTGCGCTCCTGCGATCTTTCCCGGCTCGATGTAGCGCGTTCGGAGGTGTTGTCCGATTCGTTCCAGCCGAGCCTCGTCGAGCCCCGCCCCTGCAGCGTCCACCTTCACCAGCGTCTCCCGTCGATCCTCGTTCGCCCGTCGACGAAACCCGTCGACCATCACGATGCCACGTCAGGCGGGGCCCGTCACGATCGACCGCGAACGCGCCGTGTGCACAGCCGGTACCGTCCACTCGGTGAGCGCGAACGGCTGGCTGCAACTGATCGAACAGAACCCGGACCTCTTCGTCGCCGGACTCGCCCGCTGAACGCTGGGGGCACACATGGATCACGCGTTCGATCGGGAGTTGCCGCCGGGCCTCGTGCATGTGCGCACGACCGACGTGTTCGACAACACCTCGGTGCCCGGTGGACTGCTGCGCGCCCACCGAGTCGCGCCCGGCGTGTGGGGGCGGCTCGTGGTGCACAGCGGGGCCGTCGTCTTCGTCTTCGACGACCGGCCCGACGAGCGGATCACCGTGCCCGCCGGAGGCACGCTGTCGATTCCACCGACCGAGCCCCATCATCTGGAGCTCGAGGTGCCGACCACGTTCTCGGTCGAGTTCCATCGCGTCCCCACCCGCGTCCCCACCCGCGTCACCGCCGATGACGACGTGAGCACCGGTCTCATCCCCGCTGACGACCGGCCATTCGAGCCCGACCGGTAGCCTCCTCCTCGTCGTCGGACCGACTGGAGAAGATCAATGGCTGGTGGCCTGGTTGGCCTGCTGGATGATGTCGCCGCGCTGGCGAAGCTGGCGGCGGCCTCGATCGACGACGTCGGTGCCGCCGCCGGTCGCGCCAGCGTGAAGGCTGCTGGTGTCGTGATCGACGACACAGCGGTCACCCCTGCGTACGTGCATGGTCTTGCCGCCGATCGGGAGTTGCCGATCATCAAGCGCATCGCGATGGGATCGCTCAAGAACAAGATCCTGTTCATCCTGCCGGCGGCACTGCTGCTCAGCGAGTTCGTCCCGGTGCTGGTCGAGATCATCCTCATGTGCGGCGGAACGTTCCTCGCGTACGAGGGCGCCCACAAGATCCACCATCGCTTCACTCACCACGACGAAGGCGGAGACACGGAGCTCCCTGCCGTCGCAATCGACGTCGACCACGAGGAGAAGACGATCGCCAGCGCGATCCGAACCGACTTCATCCTGTCGGCCGAGATCATGGTGATCGCGCTCAAGGACGTGCTCGACGAGGGCTTCGTGTCGCGGGCCATCATTCTCATGGTGGTGGCGGTCCTCATCACCATCGCTGTCTACGGCGTGGTCGCACTGATCGTGAAGATGGACGACGTGGGTCTGCGCCTGGCGCAGTCGGGGAAGCCGTCCGCGGTGAAGACGGGGCGCTGGCTGGTTGCCGGCATGCCCAAGTTGCTCGCTCTGCTCTCGACGGTCGGCACTGCGGCCATGGTGTGGGTCGGTGGGCACATCCTGATCGTGGGCGCCGACGAACTGGGATGGAGCGGTCCACTCGATCTGCTCCACCGTCTGGAAGATCCGGTGCACGACCTGGCCGGGGTAGGTGGCGTGCTCGGGTGGGTCGTCGACACCGCCGGCTCGGCTGTGGTGGGGCTGATCGTGGGGTTCGCTGTCGTCGCGATCGTGGCGCGGCTGCCGTTCGGCAAGCAAGCCGGCCAGTCCGCGGCTCACTGACCGCGATTGTTCACGGACGCACCCGCAGGGTTGATTCGTGAACACACGCGGCACCGGTGCCGATGGAATCGATCAGGTTGTCTCGAATCCGACGATGACGCCGTCGAAGCCACGGATCTTGCCGCCGCTGGCCTCGCGGGCGGCAGCCGGGAATGCGCCGGCTGACACCTCTGTCACCGCGCCATCGACGTCGCGGACGGTGACGACGGCGGTGTCGGTCGTCGAGCAGATCGCGGCAACGGGTCCGGCCTTCGGAGTGACGACGGCGCACTTCACGCCCTTGCTGCCGCGACCTTGGATGGGGATCTCGCTCGTGTTCACCCGCTTGGCAGCGCCCTTGGCCTGCACGATCAGGAACCGGTCGTCGTCGAGCGCAGGATGTGCGGCACCCGCGACCGAGTCGCCCGGCATGAGCTTGATGCCGCGCACGCCCGAAGCAGTTCGGCCCATGGGCCGTACATCGCTCGGCAGGAATCGCACCGCCTGGCCGGCCTGGGTGACGATCAGCACCGCCTGGGTCGGTTCGAAGGCCATGACCTGCACCACGCGTGCCCCGGGAGACAGCTTCACCAGCGAGATGCCACCCTTCCGGTCGCCTCCGGCGAGGTCGTCGCCCCCGATCCGCTTCACCTGTCCATCGGAGGTCACGAGCATCAGATCGGTGGGCAGGGTCTGGTCGATCCACCAGCCGATGATCCGGTCGGATGGGTCGAGCCCGGCGAAGACGTTCACCGCCGCCGTCGGCTTGTCGGTGGGAATCGATGCAGCGAGCGCGCGGTGTAATTGACCGGTGATGGTGACGACGACGAGGTTCTGTGACGTGGACGTCTCGAACGATCGCAGCGGGTCGAGCTTCGGTTTGGCCTTCGAGCCCGAGCGCTGAGCCTGGAGATACCCGGCGGCATCGATCAGGACGCTGACCGGCTCGTCGAGCACCATCGCTGCTTTCGACACACGCTGGGCCAGTTCGGTGGTGATGGTGGTGACACGTGGGGCGACGCCGTCGAACTGCGGGATCACCTGTTCGAGCTCGGTACCCACCTGACGGCGCAAAGCTGTCGGTGATGCGAGCAAGCGCTGCAGCTTGGCCTGCTCCTTTTCGAGTTCGGCGGCCTCCTTCTTGAACTCGATGACCGCGTCTTCTGTGAGCTGACCGAGGTTGAGGTCGAGCACAGCGTTGGCCTGTCCCTCGTCGATGCCGAACTCGGCCATGAGGGCGGTGCGAGCGATGGCACGGGTCTTCGAGCTGCGCACGATCGCGATCGTGCGATCGATGTCGAGCAAGACCAACAGGAAGCCGTTCAGCCGGTGCAGGCGGTCGGCGACCTTGGCCAATCGGTTCTCGGATCGGCGGATCACCACGCGGACGCGATGATCGATCCACGCCTGGACGCACGACCGCAGGTTGTAGAGACGAACCGAACCGTGCTCGTCGAGGAAGTGCATCTGCACCTTGTTGGTCACCTGCAGGTTGGTCCAGCGCAGCAGGGCCGGGATGATCTGCTCGGCCGCGACACCCGTGGTGAGTGCGATGGTGATGCGAGTGGCGCCATCGGACGACTCGTCGTTGTAGTCGACGATGCCGGCGAGATTCCCCTCGTCGATCGCGTCGCCGACGGCTGCGATGAACTTCTCGGTGGAACCGGTGGTGGTGTCGGCGTACGGCAACGAGGTGATCACCAGTTGTTGGCGACCCCGGCCGAGCTCTTCGACGGTCCAGGCGCCGCGCACCACCACGCGGCCCACGCCGGCGCGGTAGATGTCGGTCATCTCGTCACCGTTGGTGATCGTGCACTCCTGGGGGAACGATGGCCCCGGCATGAAACCCATCAACTCGTCGACCGTGGCCTTCGGATCGGCGATCAGGTGCAGCGTGGCCGCGCATACTTCGCGAGGGTCGTGCGGTGGCAGGTACGACGACAGGCCGACGGCGATGCCGTTGGCGCCGTTGACGAGCAGGTTGGGAAAGGCGGCCGGCAAGACGACCGGTTCTTCGTTGGACCCCTCGTAGTTCTCGACCATGGGCACGGTGCGCTGGTCGATGTCGTCGAGCATCAGCATGCCTGCGAACCCCAGGCGCGTCTCCGTGTACCGGGAGGCGGCGGCCGAGAAGTCGGGGCTGCCATAGTTCCCGTGGAAGTCGAGCAGTGGCACCAGGTTCGCGAAGGGTTGAGCCAGCCGGGTGAGGGCATCGCCGATCGACTGGTCGCCGTGGGGGTGGAACAGGGCCATGGTGTCGCCGACGACCCGAGCCGTCTTCACGAACGGTCGGTCGGGGAAGAGGCGTTGGATGTGCATGTCCCACAGGATCCGGCGATGCACCGGCTTCAACCCGTCGGCAGCCGACGGGACCGCACGGTCTTCGATGACCTGCTGGCCGTACGCGAAGTAGTCCTTGTCGAGCTGCTCGACGGCCGGCAGATCGACGATCGTCTCGGTGAAGTCGGCCTCGGCGACGACCCGGGTCTGTCGAGCGCCCTTGCTCTTGCTGGCGGCCATCAGTTGCTCCTCACGATGTCGAGTGTCTCGCCGGTGCGCTCCAGGAACCACGCCTTGCGCCCTTCGGACTTGGGGCCGAACAGGCGCTCGGTCAGCTTCGCCAAACCGGCCGGATCGTCGACGACGACACGGCCGATGGTGCGGCCCGAACCGATCACCAACCGCAGCTCCTGGTGGTCCATCTCGCCAAGACCCTTCATCCGGCTGACGTGCGCTCGGTGATCAGGGTGCTCGACCCGAAAGGCCGCGAGCGCCCCATCGTCGGCCAGGTACACGCGGTCGCCGCGCAGCATGGTGGACCACAGCGGGGGCAGTGCGTAGAACAGTCGACCCGACTCGATGAACCCCGGGCACCAGGTGTAGAGGAACGCCTCGATGAGCGACCGGATGTGCAGGCCGTCGTTGTCCGCGTCGGCCACGCAGACGATGCGGTCGTAGCGGAACTTGTCGAGATCGAAGTCGTCGCCGATGCCGCACCCCATCGTCAAGATGAGATCGGCGAGCGACTTCACCACGCGGTCGACGGTCTCCTTGTAGGTGTTCAGCGGCTTGCCGCGCAACGGCAAGATGGCCTGGAACGACGGATCGCGGGCGTCGAGCGCGGTGCCACCCGCGCTGTCGCCTTCGACCAACAACAGTTCCTTGGGGCGTGCTGACTTGCCGGTGCAGTCGCGCAGCTTGGGGGGCAGGCCGTTGCGCGACTTCGAGCCCTTCGACAACAGTGCTCGCGCAGCCTGCTGCTCGGCGTTCGACTTCGTGCGGGACCGCATGGCCGACACCGCGAGGTCGGCGACACGCTTGGCGTCGGCGGGGTTCTCTTCCAACCACCTGCTCATGATCGGCAACACGATGGCGCGCGTGCGGGCGCTGGCCTCGGTGTTCATCAGCTTCGACTTCGAGTTGCCGGCGAACTGCGGGCCCGGGATCATGATCGAGACGACCGTCATTGCCGCGCCGAAGATGTCTCGTGTGGTGGGCAACTGCTCCTTGTCCTTCAGCAGGCCCCGATCGGTGATGAACCGCTGCACCGATTCGGTGATCGCGTTCCGGAAGCCGGCGATGTGCATGCCGCCTTCGGGAGTGGACACACCGTTCGCATATCCGATGGAGGTGTCGCGGCCATCGACGGTCCAGGCCATCGCCGCGTGCACGCTGGTGTCGTCGACCTCGCCGATGAAGCTGAGCACGGGCGAGACCGAGTCGGACTCGGAGGTGAGCTCGGCCACGAGATCGGCGACGCCACCTTGCGAGCACCACTCGGTGACCTGCGGGTTGGCGGGATCGCGCTCGTCGCGGAACTCGAACGCCAGGCCCGGGTGCACGAAGCTCTTGTGCCGGAACCGTTCGCCGATCAATCGGGTGGACCACTGCGGCTTCGTGAACGGCACGCCGTGTTCGTCGCTGAAGAGCGACAGGTCGGGCCAGAACCTGATGATGGTGCCGGTGGTGGCCTTGCTCTTGGCCGGACCCACGTCGCGCAAGCCCTCGGCGGCGACGCCGGGCGTGAGCGAACCGTCGCGGTTCTTCACGAGCCGCAGTGAGATCGCGTGGCGCCGACCGCCTCGCCACACCTCGGCATCGAGTCGAGTGGAGAGGCCCGTGACCACCGATGCACCGACGCCGTGGAGGCCCCCCGACACCTTGTACGACCCACCGTCGAACTTGCCGCCTGCGTTGGTCTCGGTGAGCACCACCTCGAGTGCCGACCTGGCTGCGTGCGGGCCGTCCTTGAACGGATCGACCGGGATGCCTCGCCCGGCGTCGCGCACCTCGACCGAGCCGTCGGCATGCAGCACCACAACGATCCGGTCGCCGTGACCGCCCATGGCCTCGTCGACGGAGTTGTCGACGATCTCCCAGATGAGGTGATGCAGCCCAGCGACGCCCATGCCGGCCGAACCGAGATACATGAGCGGACGGTGCCGTACGTGGGCGAGTCCGCTGAGCGCTTGGATGGACGACGCGTCGTAGGCGGTGGCGTTTGACATGCATTCCTCGGGCGGGTGGGCAGAACGGGTTCGGACAGAGGTGTTCGTGGTGGGACGTCGCCTCCGATCGTGAACGACCGGTGTGACACGCGCCGAACCCGTGAGAGTTGAGCACAGCCGTCCACCGCGGGGGTGGCACGCTGCTCGCGGTGATCGACCACCCGACCCGGATCTGGGAACGACAACCCGAACCGCGGGACTCGAAGGTCGTGGAAAGATGATGCGGTGACGAGTCCTCCCACCTCGCTGCCGACGGCTGGGGTCACCTTCCTGCTCACGGACATCGAAGGGTCGACGCGCGCGTGGCAGGCAGCTCCCGAGTTGATGGCGGCACCCGTTGCCCGCCACTACGAGATCCTCGATGCCGCGATCTCAGCCAACGAAGGTCTGCGACCCGAGGAGCAGGGCGAAGGCGACAGCATCGTCGCCGTGTTCCGCACCGCACGCGATGCGGTTGCTGCTGCGCTCGCCGCGCAACTGGCGCTGCGCCATGAACTGCCCGAGCTCTCCGTGCGCATGGCGCTCCACAGCGGCGACGCGATGTTGCGCAACGAACACAACTACGTGGGCCTCACGATCATCCGGTGCGCGCGCATCCGCTCGTGCGGTCACGGCCGGCAGATCCTGCTGTCGCACGACACGATGCGAGCTGTCGACGACCGGCTGCCCACAGGTGCCGATGTCATCGATCTCGGTGTGTACGGACTCCGTGACCTCGCCGGGCGTGAGCGCATCTGGCAGCTCACCCATCCCGACCTGCCGACTGCGTTCCCGCCGCTGAAGGCGGGCGCGTCGTCGGCCGGCAACCTGCCCACCCCGATCAGCTCGTTCGTCGGCCGACTGGACGAGCTGGCACAGCTGAGCCACGTGCTCGCTCAGCATCGGCTCGTGTCGATCGTCGGCGCTGCCGGCGTGGGCAAGAGCCGGCTGGCGATCGCCGCCGCCGGCGCGGTCGCCGACTCGCATGCCGGTGGGGTGTGGTGGGTGCCGCTCGCCGATCTCGCTGATCACGCGGAACACGAACCAGCGGCCATCTTGCGCGCCATTGCCAAAGCGTGTTCGGTCGACGCGATCGATTCGGTCGGCGACACGCTCGACCCGGTCGAGGCGCTCTTCGACCACTTTCGATCGGCCGCCGACGCACTCGTCGTGATCGACGATCACGAGCAAGCGTCGGGCGCGGTACCAGCGCTCGAGCAGCTGTTGGCGCGATGCCCGTCGACCCGTGTGCTCGTGACAGGTCGGCTGCCGCTCGGGATCGCGGGAGAACAGGTCCACGCGCTCGGGCCGTTGCGCACGCCACCCGACGCATTCCAAGGCGGGCGAAGCGACCTCGACGCGTACGACGCCGCCCGCCTGTTCGTCGAACGAGCCGCGGCCGCGGGAGCGAGCGCCCGGTTCGACGATGCAGAGGCGACCACCGTTGCGCACATCTGCCGCGTGCTCGGTGGTCTGCCCCTCGGTCTCGAGTTGGCCGCGGCGCGCAGCGCATCGACGTCGCTGGCTCAGCTCGTCAGCAGCCTCGGAGGGCTGGTTGGCTCCACGTCGGCCCACCCCGGCACCCCGTCCGACACGTTGGCGTCGTCGATCGCATGGAGCTACCAGCTCCTGTCGGTGGCTGAACAGACAGCGCTCCGCAGGCTGGCGGCGTTCGCGGCAAGTTTCGAGGTCGATGCGGCCGTGGCAGTGGTGAGGGGGAGCGACCTCGACGATCGCACCACGGTGCTTGCGATCCAAGGCCTGGTCGACCAGCACCTGCTCACGGTGGATGACCGGTCCGGCCGCCTGTCGTTGCAGCCGGCGATCCAACGATTCGCAGCCGAGCGGCTCACGTCATCCGCCGATCTGCCGGCTGTGGTCGGCCGACATGGCGAGTGGTTTGCGGCGATCGCCGAGCGATTCGCCGATTCAGGCCTCGTCGACGGTGCGCTGCCGACCACGCTGCTCGCTCCCGATGAAGCCGATGTGATCGCGGCGATGTCGACCTCGATGCGATCGATCGACCCATCGGTGGCCTACCGGATCATCGTCGCCGTCGGCGACCGCTGGCCGGTGCTCGACCGGACGGCTGCGACAGGCGGCATCGTCGACACGATCGGCAGTTGGCTGTCCACTCGCTCCCCGAGCGACGGCGAGCAGCGCTGGGCTGATGCCGTCGCGCACATGTCGGGAGCGTCGATCACACGGCCGGACGCGCCCGTTCACCTCTTGGTCGAGGAAGCCACAGCGGTGGCCGAACTGGTCCACGACCAAGACTCCGTCGACCTGCTCGTCCGCGCCGCGGCCACGCTCGCGGCGGCGACAGCGTGAACTGTCCGACGGGACATGGCGTCGACGACATGATCCCGACGAAGATGCAGCGATGAACGACGCACCCGACAGCGACGTGCTGGACGCCGGCGCCGAGAGTCCGGTCGACCACGCCTGGCTCGTGCTGTACCAGCAGGGCAGGGCGCCGCGCACCGTCGACCTCGTCGGTGAGCTCACGATCGGTCGGCTTCTCGACACCACGGGTGCCGCGGACGTCGCCGGCCACCTCTCGGTCGCGGGCGACCCAGCTGTCTCTCGCCTGCATGCCGTGCTGTCGCGTAAGGCACCTGGGTGGTGCGTGCAATCGGCCGCCTCGTCGAACGGTCTCTTCGTGAACGGGCGCCGCCTCGCGGCCGGTGCCGTCCAACTGCTCAGCACGGGTGACGAGATGCGCATGGGCGACCACACCACGATCGTCTTCCACTGCCTGTCACGAACGGCGACAGACCGCTCCCACACTCAGACCGCACGCGGCATCCCCGACCTCACGCCGGCCGAGCGACGCGTGCTCCTCTGCCTCTGCTCGCCCGTGCTCGACGGGGACGCCTTCACGCCGCCGGCATCCGTGCCCGCCATCGCAGGCGAGCTCTGCGTCACGGACAGCGCGGTGAAGCAGCAGCTGGGCCGCCTGTATCTGAAGTTCGGCATCGACGAGGGAAGCGACCGCCGCGTGCGCCTCGCCAATGACGCGCTCACCCGTGGAGCCGTCAGACGAGCTGACCTCGAAGCCCGCCGGTCGGCAACATGAGCTCGGCCACGCACGAGACCCACGACCCCCCTCTCGAACGCCGATCGCTGATCGGCGATCGCTACGCCGTCATCCGCATCCTCGCCACAGGAGGCGAGGCCGAGGTCTTGCTCGCCCGCGATCTTCAGCTCGACCTCGAGGTCGTCGTGAAAACGCGCCCGATCACCGAAGGAACCGACCTGACTCGGCTCCGACGTGAAGCCGGGATGCTGATGCGCATCGTGGCTCACCCCGGTCTGCCGATGGTGCGCAGCGATCTCGTCGATGGCGACCTGTACTGCCTCATCAGCGACTTCATCTCCGGCAACGATCTCCGCACCTTGGTCGATGCACAGGGCGAGGGTCTCCCGCTTCCGACCGTCTTGGTTCTGGTCGACCAATTGGCCGCGACCTTGGATCACCTCCACCGCCATCGCCCGGCCGTCGTGCACGGCGATGTGAAGCCCGAGAACCTCGTGCTTGCCGACGACGGCCGCCTCGTCCTGGTCGACTTCGGTGCGGCGATGCGCGTGGGCGACACCGGTGAACGGCTCGGCACGCCGGGGTTCTCTGCGCCCGAGGTCCTGGCCGGTGAGGCCCTCTCGCCGGCAGCGGATGTGTACTCGCTCGCGGCTCTCGGCGTGTTCCTGCTGACGGGCACGGTGCCGCGCCTCGGTGCTGCGTGGCCGGCTCAGCTCGACGAGGGTGGCTACAGCCGACTGGAGCGAGTGCTGCGACGCGGGCTCACCTGGGATCCGCTCGGTCGTCCATGGAGCGCATCGGAATTCGCTGCACGACTGCGCGACGCGGCGGAGATGGACGTGCCCACAGGCACGATCACACTCGTCCTGGTCGGCGATGGAGAAGCCCGCACCCCTGGCCGGCAATCCAGTGTCGGCCTCGTGATGGAGGCGGCTGGAGGTCGGGCGATGACGGCCGTGACACTTCCACCGGACAGCCAGCTGTTCGCCTTCTCGCGTGCCGGCGACGCTGCATCGGCAGCGCTGTCGCAGTCGACTGGTGCACCCATCGCGCTGCACGCGGGTGATGTGGGTGGGTGGCACGGGTCAACCCTTCAACAGCTCGCCGACGAGGTCGCCATGCTCCGGGCGAGCTCGGCCACCGCGGTGGTCGCCGCGGCAGATGACGATGCGTGCGTCGTCGTGTGTTCGCCACCGGTGCGGATGCTGCTCGGTGGTGACTCCGGCGCGTCCTTCGATCCGCTTGGCCTGGGCTTTCGGATACGTCGGGCGCGCGTGCAGGCGGCTCCATCCTCGGAATCCGAGCGCGGTCACGGCGACCGTGCAGCGGCATGGGTGACCGCGCGACGAGCCCGACCGCTCGCGGGACGTCAGACCGACATCGAACGCGCCGTCGTGGCGATCGAACGAGGCCGGGCGACCGGTGAATCGCCGCTCGTGCTGACGTTGGGTGAACCAGGCATGGGCAAGACCCGTTTGATCGCCGAGCTGGCGGGTGCTGCTGGCGAGCGTGGCGAGCACGTGCTCGTGGGACGCTGTACCGAGTCGGGCGGCGCGTTCGAGCCGTTTCTCGACGCGTTGGGCGGTGATCTGTTCCCCTTCGAGCGGGGGCAGCTCGAACGCGACGAGGAGGGCTGGATCGATCGGCGCCGCTTCTTCGGTCGGATCGCGGATGCGCTGCGCGACTTCGGGGGTCCGGTCACGATGGTGATCGACGACGTGCAATGGATCGACGGCTCATCGCTCGCCCTGCTCGCTCAGTTGCTCGACGATCTGGACGGATCACTCGCCGTGCTCGCCGGCTGCAGGCCGAACGCCGAGCGCAGAGTGCTCGACGCGCTGCAGGATCGACTCGGCGTCACGACGATCCGGATCGGACCACTGGGAGCGTCGTCGCTCGCCGACCTCGCCCGGGACGCCGGCGTCGAGCTCGGCCCGGAGACGTTGGAAGGGTTGCTCGCACTGACCGGAGGAAATCCGTTCTTCGGCTTGCAGCTACTCGCTCACGTGCGCGACATGCCCGGGCACACACTGGGTGTCGGCGATCTCCCGGCCGGAGTTCGGGAGTGGATCCTTCAACGTCTCGACCGAGCTGGAGACGGTGCCCGTGCCACGCTCGGTCCCGCTGCAGTGATCGGCCGGAGCTTCGAGGTGGTGACCCTTGCCGACGTGCTCGGCACCAGCCCGTTGGAGGTGTTGGCGCATCTCGACACTGCTGCGTCTGCAGGGCTCCTCGTCGACGGCGAGCATCCCGGCGAGTTCCGTTTCGTCCACGCGATCGCTCGGACCACGCTCGCCGACAGCATCTCCCCGGCGCGCCGTGCGCTGCTCCACGCCGCCATCGCCGAGCGCTTGGAGGAGGGCGGTGACGACCTCGAAACCCTGGAACAGGTCATGCACCACTGGCTCGAGGCAGGGCGATTGGGCAACCCGGTGCACGCCGCCGAGGTCGCTGTGGCGGTGGCGAACCTCGCGACTGAACGCCTTGCCCATGAACGGGCGCTCACGGTGTTGGATCGGGCGTTGGTCGTGCTCGATGCTGCGGCACCGTCGATCTCCCGGGATCGGGTCGAGGCTCGCGTCCGGGTCGCACACGGCCGCGCCGACTTCTTTGCGTCGCACATGGAGGCGGCCATCGCGCAGCTGTATCGCGCGGCAGACTTGGCCGAGGCCAGTGGCGATCCGGCGACGCTGGCCGAGGCCGCACTCGTGGCGTCGATGCATCGCCGTCACGGCCGTGACGATCCTGACCTCTTGCGCCTGCTCGAGCGAGCGAGTGCGCTGTGCCCGCCAGAACCGGCCGTGTTGCCGGCGATGCTGCACATCCGTCGCGCCCGCCTCCTCCCGGCCACGGTGCCTCACGAGCAGCGCGGAGCGATGGCGCGGCTGGGTCTGAACGACCTCGCGCGGATGGATCCCATCGACCGTGCCACGGTGGAGATCGAGGTGGCACGGGCCAGTTGGGGACCCGACGATGCTGCTGCCCGAGAGGCGTTGACGTCACGCCATGTCGGAGAGGCAGGTCGCCAACTCTCGATCGGGGGGCCGTCGCGCTGGACCGGAGTGATGATCGAGGCGCTCAATCATCGCTCTGCGGCGCGGGTGCAACTCGGCAACGTCCGCGCTGCGCTCGCTGATGCCGAACGTGCGGTTCAGCTCGCCGACGAAGCCGGGACGACGTTCTTGCTGACCCGGGTGATGATGGGCGAGGCGATGGTGCATTCGACGCTCGGTCATTGGGATGATGCGGAGCGGCTGTCGACCGAGGCGATTCGGCTGTCGGGACGACACAACCTGCTGCTGGCGCAGATGGCGATCACCTACAGCATCGGTCGGGATCGTGGCCAGCAGACCGAGCTCGCCGGACTCGAGAACCGGCTCGGCGGATTCGTCGATCAGAACCCATTGCTGCTCGCCGCGTTTGCACTCGTTCACGCGGAGTCCGGACAGTTCGACGACGCTCGTCGGCTGCTCAACGTGCTCCACCGTCAGGGTCCGTGGCCGCGGAACTGGCTGTGGCTCGGTTTCACCGTTGCCGCGCTCGAAGCGTCGATCCTGGCGGACGAACACGACATGGCCCGGCGGTACGCGGCAGTGCTCGCGCGCTACTCCGGTCAATGGGCGCTCGCAGGTGCCGAACTGGCGTGCTGGGGGCCGATCGATCGGGTGCTCGGGCTGGCTCACCACGCAGCTGGGCGTCCGGACGACGCGAGGCGACTGCTCACGGCAGGCCTGGTCGCCGCGACCGACCAGCAGGCGGTGCCATGGATCGTGCGCTGTCAGGCCGGACTCGATGTCCTGACGGACAGTTCGGCCTGACCATCCGGTTGGACCGAAGTGGCCATCACGACCTGTTCGGCGGCGATGGTGAGGTCGACACTGAGACCGTGGACCTCCTGCCCGACCTCCAGATCAACGGTGCTCACTGGGTGAACGGCATCGATCTGTGCGAACACCATCACATCGACTTCGAGGAGGCCGCCCGTCGAGGTGTCCGGGCAGCGATCGTCCGAGCCGGGCGTGGGACACGGCAAGACTCGCGCTGGGTGGAGAGTGCTCGCTCGGCGGGCGCGCACATGGCCATCGGCTCGTACTGGTACCTGTATCCGTCGCGCACGACGCCCCATCACCAGGCCGAGCTCTGGGCGGCGGCGATCAGTACGGCATCCGTCCGGTTCCCGGTCGGTCACTGGTTGTGCGTTGGTACGGCCGATGGTTTCGATCCTGTCGATCTCGGGAACTACGTGGCCGCCTGCTTGAGAAGGACCGACGACCTCATCGGCCAAACGGTCGGCGTGTGCACTGCGAGCGACTTCTGGCGGCGCAGCGTGCGCTTCGACATCGGTGACCGGCCGCGCTGGGAGTGCCCGACTCGGCATCCGTTCGACGTGGTCGGCAGCGAGACCGACCTGGCGCAGGGCGCAGTCGCCGTGCGCATCCGGCCAGCGGATCGTGGCGGGCCTGGCATTCACCGTCTGAGCCCTGCTCTTGTCGAGGGGATCGACGGTCGTGAATCCCAGCCAGGTGGGTTGCATCTGGTGGTACGAGCCGCCGACGAGGCGGTGCTGAACTGGCAGCGGCGATGGCTCTGCTCGGCGAGGGTGGCCGAACTCCAAGAGCACCTCGTGGCGCTGGGTGCGCACCTCGTGATCGACGGCGTGTACGGGCCCGCGACCGACGCGGCGGTGCGAGCCTGGCATCAACTCCAACGGCGCGACCACCTCCGATCGCCGACGCAGGACGGTGATCACCGGACCGGATTCGATGTCGTGCCGCGCTTCACGGGCTGGGCGGCCCGAGTGCAGCGTTCACCATCGCCGCGAGATGACGTCGAGCCGCTTCGGTCGTGAGGATGCCAGTGAGCCACCGCGCGCTGATTCCTTCGACGGCGGCAGACATGCGTATGCCGGTCTCGTCGGGATCGAGGGAGGTGTCGATCGATC
>JANNQK010000227.1:0-2255 GCA_031400715.1 Actinomycetes bacterium
GGGTCGGCGTCGAGTCCCAATTCTGCGAGCTGTTCGAGCGTGCGGATCACGTCGTGCTCGGTGGTGTCGTAGACATCGAACGTGAATTGGAACGTATTCGCGCCGAGGCTCCGGAAGGCAGCGTGCTCCAGCTGCTGTTCAGCGGATACGGCCTTGCCCTTGGCTCGGTCATCGAAGGAACAGTGGGATCATCGATCAAGGCGGACTACACGATCATCGGAGAGCCGGTGAACACCGCCGCCAGGGTCGAAGCACTCACCCGCACCCTCGGAGCTCCGATCCTGATGACCAACGATGTGTGTACGTCGGCGCGTGGCCATTGGACCTTCGCGGACGCGGGTGTGTTCGATCTCGGCGGCGAAGAACCCACGTCCGTACGAATGCTCATCGGCGCCGACGCTGCTCGTCGCGACATGCGGGCGACGGTGATGCGCCGTCTTGCGCTGAGAGCGTCCTCGGCGCCGAGTGGATGAAGGCATCGGAAACTCGGCAGGGCCAAGCCACGTTTCTCGCGAAAGTCGGCCAACCATTGATCGCGAGGGAGAAGCGGTCGACCTGGGTATTGGAGTGGCCGTCAGGAGGCTACGCGCACCCGCTGCGCCGCAAGATCGTCGTCGCCAGGAAGGCGTGCCTCGTACCCGCGGAGCATCGTCGTGGTGTCGTTCCAGTCTCCCCACTTCGCTGCGGTCTCGAGCGGGACGCCGGCGCGGAGCCATCGCGTTGCGGCGAGATGACGGAACGCGTGGCGGCCGACGCTGTTCAGACGGTGTGGGACCGGGAAGGCCAGGTCTGTTCTGCGGAAGTGCGGGCGTGGCGTCGGCCAATCGAGCGATGCTGGAGGTGTCGGGCGGATCGCGTTCGATGCCGGGTTCGATGTGGTGGCGACCGGAGACCTTGGCGCAATCCCGATGTTCGACCCGGCGATCGGTGACGACGACGCTCCCGCCGCCGTGATCGCGTCGCGGACGACGTTCGAGAGTGCTGACGCGATCGTGGTCGCCGTTCCCGAATACGGAGGTGGTACGGCAGGATGGGCCAAGAACGCACTCGATTGGATGGTCGGCTCAGGGGCCCCTTCAGGCCCTGAGACGTTTGATGGGTTGGCCGGTGATCGCAGCGATGAGGTCGAAGTCCTTGTCGACGTGCAGGACGGTGAGTCGTGCGAGTTCGGCGGTGGCGGCGATGAGGAGGTCGGGGATCGATGGGGCACGATGCTGGCCTCGGTCGGCTGAGTGTCATGTTCGACGTCTACGACACCACCGAGCACGACGTGATCCGCACGCTCGAACAGCTCGCAGAATTGGGACTCGACGCCGACCCGACCTACGACTGAACGGCGTCTCCACTCCCGCGACGTGCGGAACTCTCAAGCGTGGTCGGAGCAGCCATCGGAGTTCGAAGACGGTCCTCGATGGCTGTTGGACAAATCGCCCGCCGTTCGATGGCGAACCACGCCATCGTTGCGGACCGGGCCATGAACCATCGAGCACTCGATGAGATCGCGCGCCGCTGGCAGTGCGAGAGCGATCTGGCGGACCCGAACTCCCGTCGTGAGGACGACGCCGACTGCCGCCGCAGCGCTGCGCTGCCTCGTCAAGTCGCAGGACGAGCCCACTCAGAGGGAGTCTCTCCAGCGTGTGATGCGTTGGGGTGACGAGCCGGGGATGCGTTCGATCTCGCAGCGGGCTTCCATGTCGGTTTTTGTGTAGCGGACATAGTTGGTGAGGCGACCCTTCGGGAACAGGTCGCTGCCGCCGAGCCGATGCTGGATGGTCTCGACGACGTGTTGGAGTCGGACCGTACCGTCGGGATCGGCGGCGTCGTCGATGATGTCGAGGATGAGGTCGTGGACCGCCTGGTACTGGGCGGCGTCCATCGTCCAGCCATCGAGTCCGCCGGGTCGGGTGGCGTTGAAGACCTCGACTCGTCCGGTGCGTTGACGGGTGTCGGCGTCGCGTGCCCAGGCCTCTTCGGGGACCGGCCCGCTGTGCGGGTCTCGTGACGCGGCCCTGCCCGTCATGCCGAATCGGTGGAGTGTGGGCCGAACCGGTAGATCGAGAACAGGTTGCCGTCGAGATCGCGGAGGTACGCGGAGCGGACGCCGCCCGGGTTGTCCGTCGGGGCCACGACGCTGACGGCACCGAGTTCGACGGCTCGCTCGAAGGCGGTGTCGACGTCATCGACCTCGACACCGAAGCAGGCGTAGGTGGGCATGCCGCGGGCGGGCATGAGGCCGCCGGGGATGCCGGCGTAGC
>JANNQK010000228.1:0-26324 GCA_031400715.1 Actinomycetes bacterium
CGTTGGCGGCCGCCGGTTGCTCGCCCGTGATCGCCGTGGGTGGCGACGAGGCCGCCCTTGGTTCCATGGGGATGATCGTGGTCGCCGATCGGTTTCCGGGCGAAGGTCCACTGGGTGGCATCCTGTCCGCTCTCGACGCGACCGGCGGGCCCACGCTCGTGGTGGCCACCGACATGCCGTGGCTCGACCCGGCCACGGTCGGCCTGCTGCTGGCCCACGCCGGCCGCGGCGACCACGACGCAGTGATCGCTCGATCCGATCGACTCGAACCGCTGTGCGCCGTGTGGTGGCCGTCGTCGTCGGCGGCCCTCGGCGCGCGATTCGTTGCTGGTGAACGAGCCGTTCATCGTGCCATCCACGGCCTCCGGGTGATGGAGGTGGTCGTCGCCACGACGGCGGTCACCAACGTGAACCGGCCGGACGACATCGGCCGGGCGCGCACGGTCGGAGGTGCTGAAACGGCAGGTAGCGTGCCCCGCATGAGCATCCAGGAAGTGTCGGTCGACGAACTTGCGACAGCGCTGCAGCACGGTCAAGAGCACGGTCAAGAGCACGGTCAGAGCGGCGCGCGGGTGATCGATGTGCGCGAGGTCGACGAGTACGTCGCCGGCCATGTGCCCGGTGCGGTCCATGTGGCGCTCGGCTCGGTGCCCGATCACATCGACGCGTTTCGCGGTCCCGACGATGTCCGGACGTACGTGATCTGCAGGTCGGGGGCTCGCAGCATGCGCGCGGCCGAGTTCCTCGCGGAGCATGGCGTCGTCACCATGAACGTCGCCGGTGGCACCCTGGCATGGATCAACGGTGGTCATCCGGTGGTCACAGGAGATCAGCCTTCGTGACGCACCGTTGGATCGCCACCCAGCCGGAGTTCGACCAGGTCATCGATGCCCTGTGCGTCGAGCCGCGCTACGCGATCGACACGGAGTTCCATCGGGAACGGACCTATTACCCCAAGCTGGCGCTCGTGCAACTCGGGTGGGCCGATCAGATCGTGCTCGTCGACCCGTTGGCCGTCGACATGACGGCGATCCGACGCCTGTTCGATTCGCCGTCGATCGCGGTCTTCCATGCCGCGCAACAAGATCTCGACGTGCTCACCCACAGCGTCGCGGCCGTGCCCCGATTCATGTTCGACACCCAACTCGCCGCCGGTTTCACCGGGTACAGCACGCCGTCGTTGCTGTCGTTGCTGCAGGCCGAGCTCTCCGTCACGGCCTCGAAGGGCGACCGCCTGACCGACTGGCTGCGACGCCCCCTCACCGTCGATCAGCAGGTGTATGCGGCAGGCGACGTGGCTCATCTCTTCGACCTGCACGACCGTCTCACGGCGAAGCTGACGGCGCTGGGCCGACTCGAGTGGGCGCTCGACGCGTGCGAGGAGTTGCGCACCCGACCCGCTGGCGCGACCGATCCAGAACAGGCGTGGTTGCGGCTGAAGGACGTGCGGGTGCTCAAGTCGAAAGCACGCGGTGTGGCCCAGTCGGTTGCGGCGTGGCGCGAGCGGCGCGCGGCGAGCGTCGATGTCCCGGTGCGTCAGATCCTTCCCGATCTCGCGATCCTCGGGATCTCACAGAAGCACCCGATGTCACAGGCCGAACTGTCGCAGGCGCGCGGGGTCGAGGAGCGACACAGTCGCGGTGCGATGGGCGCCGAGATCCTGGCGGCGGTGGCAGATGGGCTCACGCGCGACGTGCAGTCGCCATCGCCCGACGGTGACGACCTCGACCGTTCCATGCGACCCGCGGTCACGTTGGTGTCGGCATGGGTGAGCGAGGTCGCACGAGCGGAGCGGATCGATACGACCCTGTTGGCCACCCGGTCCGATCTCGTGGCGTTGCTGCGAGGTGATGCGGATGCCCGCCTCGCGCACGGGTGGAGGGCCGAGCTGCTGGGCGACGGTATTCGCTCGTTGGTCGAGGGTCGCGCCGGACTCACCTTCGACGGCAAGGGCGGGCTCAAACTGATCTCAACGGCGAGTTCCCACACTCCGAACGTCGCACCCGATCACGCGTCGGTCTCGCCGGCAGCCGGTTGACGGCGAGGGAGGGCGACGCCGGCGCGCAGGAAGCCGCCGGGACGAGCCAGGTCAGCGAATCGCTTTGCGCAGCTTGCTCCACAGGGCGTCGAAGCTGGCCGACACGTCGGCGCTGCGGCGGCCGTAGCTGTGGATCGAACGCCGTTCACCGATCGACTGATTGACGATGACGCGCTGGGGAACCACGGGGTTCCAGACCGCCTTCTTGCCGACGATGCGGGTGAGTTCGTCGTAGCGACGGTCGGCCTCGCCGCTCACCGCCGGCACCCGGTTCACGATCACCCCGCTGAGCTCGAGCTCCGCGTTGTGGGTGTCCCACACGTCGTCGATCAGATCGGCGACCGCACCGATGCCGCGCAACCCCAGCGACGACGGCTCGATGACGATCACGGCATGGTGGGCGGCGGTGAGCGCACTGGCGGTCAGGTTGCCCAGCGATGGCGGGCAGTCGAGCAGGATCGCCGTGTAGTGATGCGACACCTGGGCGAGCGCCGTCCGCAGGCGCGACGGCGTCCCCGATTCGCACGACTGCAGGTGCGAGGACCCGGGCACGAGATGGATCAGCTCGCTCCACTGACTCTCGATGATCGCATCTGCGGCCGGTGTCCTGGCCAGCACGTCGGCGGTGGTGAGCTCGGCTTCTGCTGGATCGATGCCCAACACCCACGTGGCCGACGCCTGCGGGTCGAGGTCGACGACGAGCACACGGTCACCGCGCTGGGCAGCAGCAGACGCAAGGCCGAGCGTGACGGTGGTCTTGCCCACCCCGCCCTTCTGGTTCAACAGCGCGACCGTTCGTCCCATGGCGTCCATTGTGCCACTTCGACGAGGTCCGACGAGGTCCGACGAGGTCCGATGCGGTTCGACACGGACCACGAGCTCAGATGGCGTGCGCGATGACCGCCGTGTGCGGAGGGACCGATCGGACGCGGGCTCCGACGAGGCCTGGAGTCGACGGAGACGACGGAGCCGAGCAGATTGCGATCTGCAGTTCGACACCCACGTCGACATCGGTGTCACCGAAGTTCAGCACCACCCACCACGCGTCGCCGCGCCGATACGCCAGCACGTCGTCGGGCGAGCCGATGTCGATCAGCTCGAACGAACCCATGATCAGCTCGTCGGTGCTTCGTCGCAGGTGGATGACATCGCGGTAGAGCTGCAGGATCGACGTGGGGTCGGCCCGCAGCGTCGCGACGTTGCGCTCTGTGGCATCGGCGCCGAAGGGCAGCCACGTGGGGGCGTGCCAGCCATGCAGCGGTTCCGAGGTCCACGGGATGGGGGAGCGGCAGCCGTCGCGCCTGCCCGGATCGACCGCACGTTCTGCGGGGATCTCGGCATCGATCATGCCGAGCTCTTCGCCCTGGTAGAGGAACGGAGTGCCAGGGAGCGTCAGCAGCATGATCGCCATCATCCGGGCCAGGTGCTCGTCGCCGCCATGTCTACCGCGATGTCGGGGCACGTCGTGGTTCGACAACACCCAGGTGGGCCATGCTTCGATCGGGTCGAGCACGTCGAGGGTGCGCCGGATGCGAGCTCGGAGCTCGGCCGCTTGGGCGGGCGCCCACAGGAACGAGAAGTTGAAGCTCATGTGCAGCTCGTCGCCCGTGCCGTAGTAGCGCGACACGGCCGCCTCGTCCAGCAGGTACACCTCTCCGACCGACGTCCGGTCGCCCGGGTACTCGTCGAGCACGGCTCGGATCCGACGCAACCGCTCGTGGGTCACCTCGACGTCGTTGTAGGGCACGTGCGACCAGGCCCGGCTGACGGCTGCGTCGGGGTCCTGCACGTCGAGGTCCTTGCCGATCATGTGCACGACATCCATCCGGAACCCGTCGACGCCGCGGTCGAGCCAGAACCGCAGCGTGGCCAGCATCGCCGCTTCGACCTCCGGGTGGTTCCAGTCGAGATCGGCCTGTTCGGCCGTGAAACTGCGCAGGTAGTGCTGCTGGCGGCCGGCGTCCCACTGCCACGCGCTGTCGCCCTTGGGGAACGACGCCTTCCAGTTGTTCGGGGGTGTGTCGCGCCAGATGTACCAGTCGGCCTTGGGGTTGGTGCGGGTCGAGCGGCTCTCGACGAACCACGGGTGCATGGTGCTGGTGTGGTTCGGCACCCAGTCGAGCACCACCTTCATCCCTCGCGCATGGCAGGCGTCGACCAGCTCGTCGAAGTCGGCAAGCGTGCCGAACGTGGCGTCGATGTCGCAGAAGTCGGCGACGTCGTACCCGAAGTCGGCCATCGGCGAGGTGAACACCGGCGACAACCAGATCCCGTCGACACCAAACCACTCCAAGTGATCCAGTCGCTCCAGGATGCCCCGGAGATCGCCGACGCCGTCGGCCGGACGCCCGGTCGTGGGTGTGCCCTCGGCGAAGCTGCGTGGGTAGATCTGATACACCACGGCTCGCTGCCACCACGGCGCTCGAGCGGACCCGGTCGAGGGTGCCGACGGCGCATCGTCCGGGGCGCTGTCCTGGGTGATGACGTGGGTGGTGACGTGGCGTGTGCCGCTGGTCGGATCGTTCACGGGACCGCCAGACTATCCCGGCGGAACCAGCCGGTCAGGGGATAGGCTGGCGCTCAATGTCAGTTCTCTAGAGTTCGGGAGCCCTACCGTGAAGAAGGGTCGTCATCGCCGCTTCGAAGAAGCGCGCAAGCTCAAGCAAGCAGGCCCCAGTGCATTCGATCTGGGCTTCGGTGGCAATGGCCCCCGGGAGAGTACTCAAGACGACGAGTACGCAGCGCTTGCTGAAAAGTACGGCGTGTCGTTCGACGAGGACGACGAATCCGACGAATCCGACGATGAGTCCGACGACGACTGACGTCACCCGCTGACACGCCCCACTGGCGGCGCGTCACCCCATCAGGAAGACCCGACCCCCAGGGAATCATGAGCACTGCTATTCGTAATGTCGCGCTTGTCGCTCACGTCGACCACGGCAAGACCACGCTCGTCGACGCGCTGTTGCGCGCGACCGGAACCTTCGCCGCCCACCAGGCGGTGGTCGACCGAGTCATGGACTCCAACGACCAAGAGCGCGAGCGAGGGATCACGATCCTCGCCAAGGCCGCCTCCATCACGTGGAAGGGCACCAAGATCAACCTGGTCGACACGCCCGGCCACGCCGACTTCGGCGGCGAGGTCGAGCGCGCCCTCACCATGGTCGACGGCGTGTTGCTGCTCGTCGACGCAGCCGAAGGTCCGCTGCCGCAGACCCGCTACGTGCTGCAGAAGGCGCTCGCGAAGAACCTGCCGGCGATCGTGATCATCAACAAGGTCGACCGTCACGACGCACGTCCCGATGACGTGCACGACGAGGTCTACCAGCTGTTCATCGACCTCGATGCCGGCGACGAGCACATCGACTTCGAGATCATCTCCGCGGTCGCTCGTGAAGGCAGGGCGATGAGGGGCATCGGCATGCCCGACGCCGACGCCGACCTGTCGGCGCTGCTCGACACGATCCTCGAGGCCATCCCCGAGCCTGAGGGCGACGCGGACAAGCCGCTCCAGGCCATGGTCACCCAGCTCGACGCCAGCGAGTACCTCGGTCGACTGGCCATCGGCCGAGTCGTCAACGGGGTCATGCGTCGGGGCGAGACCGTCGCGCTGCTCGAAGAGGAGTTCGCCGAGGGCCAGCCGCCGCTCAAGCGTCGCCTCGCCCAGCTCATGGCGTTCGAAGGTGTCAGCCGCAACGAAGCCGATGAGCTCCGGGCAGGCGACCTGTTCGTCATGGCCGGCTTCCCCGAGGTCGAGATCGGCGACACGATCGCCTCCGTCGACGACCCGGTGGCGCTGCCGCGCCTAGTGGTCGACGAGCCGGTGCTGCGCATGACCTTCGGCGTGAACACCTCGCCGATGGCGGGCAGGGAGGGCAAGTACCTCACCAGCAGGCACCTGGTCGATCGTCTTCGCAAGGAACTGCTCGGCAACGTGTCGATCAAGCTGTTCGAGACGGGCTCGCCCGATGTCATCGAGGTCGCCGGTCGTGGTGAGCTCCAGCTCGCGGTCCTCATCGAGTCGATGCGCCGCGAGGGATACGAGCTCCAGGTCAGTCGACCACAGGTGATCACCAAGGAAGTGAACGGCAAGCGCTTCGAGCCCCAAGAGCGCGGCGTGTGCGATGTACCCGACGAGCACGTCGGCACCGTCACGCAAGAGCTTGCCCCTCGCAAGGGTCGGGTCACCGACCTGCGCCCCGGCGATGCCGGTCGCACCATCGTCACCTTCGAATGCCCGAGCCGCGGGTTGATCGGTTTCCGGTCGCTGCTCATGACCGCGACGCGCGGGACGGCGTTGCTGCACCAGCACCACCTCGGCTGGATGCCGTGGGCCGGCGACATGCCCGACAGCCGTGGCGGTGCGATGGTGAGCGACCGCATGGGTGTCACCACCGGCTATGCGATGGACAAGCTCCAACTCAGCGGTGGCTTCTTCGTGCATCCGGGCGAGCCCGTGTACGAGGGCATGGTCATCGGCGAGTGTGCCCGTGAGGACGAACTCGTCGTCAACTGCGTGCGCCCCAAGGAGAAGAACAACATCCGGACGCACAGCCACGACGATGCGGTGAAGCTGCCGGCACCGAAGATCCACTCGTTGGAGACCGCGATCGAGTGGATCTCCGACGACGAACTCGTCGAAGTGACACCGAAGAGCATTCGCGTCCGCAAGCGCTACCTCGGCCTCGAGGAGCGCCGCAAGGCGAACAAGAAGGTCCCCACCTCCGTCTGAACCGTCGGTGGACAGAGCCACGGTCCATCACCGAATCGGTCGCGGACCCTCGGCGAGTCAGCGGCGGCGGACGGCGGGGTGGGGGAGTGGCGTCCACTTCGGCCGGGTGAGCAACGGCAGGAGCTGGTCGTAGACCTCCCGTCCCACCATGCCGACGATCTCGTCGCGCAGGTACTCGTACACCGGCATCTTGCCGCCGGCCCCGTCGGACCCTGACTGATCTGACCCGGCCACGAACGCGTCGTCGGTCTCGGTGCACCACCAGTGGAACTCGTCGCCACCTGGACCCCAATCCCGGCGCTTCCACTCTCGCAGCGTGCTGGTGACGTGACCTTGGTCGTCGGTGTGGTGATCGAGGCGGAGCGGCAGTTGCCAGCACACGTTCGGCTTCCAGTCCATCGGCCGCTCGCCGGCCTCGAGCGCGGCACGATGCAGGGCGCACCCAGGTCCGCCCTCGAAACCGGGGCGGTTCAGGAAGATGCACGCATCGTCGACGAGCCGGGTGACGGTCGCGCCGTCGTCGCCGGTGTCGAGGAAGCCCTTCGTCTTGGCCTTCTTGGCGAACTGCCAGTCCTTCGGCGTGAGTCGCACCACGGCGCGCACGACCGTCTGCACGTCGTCGTCGTCGACGAAGTGAGCGCCATAGCTGCAGCATCCCTGCACCATCTCGCTGGCGTCCGCGTCGAGCACGCCCTTGCACCCGCTGCCGAAGATGCAACTCCATGTCGAGCGCAGGAAGGTCGCATCGATCATCCAGGTCCGCTTCTCGGTTCGGTCGTCGAAGCTGATCCACTCGTGGGTGTCGATCGGCGCTGGGTTCGGCGCGGGGCTCGGCGAAGGGTTCGCCTGGTTCGAAGCAGGAAGTGGCACGTCAGCGAATGTAGAGCCTCGGTAGGCTCGTTGCTGCATGAGCACCCCCCTGTCGACACCCCGCAACGCCGACGAGCTGCGTGCGGCCTTCACCGGTTTCTTCGCCGATCGCGGCCACCACGTGGTGCCGTCGGCAAGCCTGATCCCACACGACCCCACCCTGCTGTTCACCGTGGCCGGCATGGTGCCCTTCAAGCCCTACTTCGTGGGTGACGAGACGCCGCCCTACAAGCGTGCCGTGACATCGCAGAAGTGCGCGCGTGCGGGTGGCAAGCACAACGACCTCGACGATGTCGGTCGCACCTCGCGCCACCTCGTGTTCTTCGAGATGCTCGGCAACTTCAGCTTCGGCGACTACTTCAAGTCCGACGCGATCCCGTGGGCCTGGGAGCTGGTCACGAACACCTTCGGCCTCGACGGCGATCGTCTGTGGGTCACGGTGCACGACAGCGACGACGATGCCGAGGCCATCTGGCACGAACAGGTGGGCGTGCCGATGTCGCGCATCCAGCGCCTCGGCGACAAGGACAACTTCTGGCAGATGGGCGAGACCGGTCCGTGTGGACCGTGCAGCGAGATCCACTTCGACCGTGGCCCCGCATTCGGTCCCGAGGGCGGCCCGCTGGCCGACACGGCCGGCGAGCGCTTCATGGAGCTCTACAACCTGGTCTTCATGCAGTACAACCAGGCTGGCGACGGCACGCGGACGCCGCTCCCGAGGCCGTCGATCGACACGGGTGCCGGTCTCGAACGGATCCTGTGCGTGCTGCAAGACGTCGATGCGGTCTGGGAGACCGATCTGATGCGGCCGCTGATCGAGCAGGCGTGCAGCCTCACGGGCAAGTCGTACACGTCCGGCGACTACGACGACCGCGAGAGCTTCGCGATGCGCGTGCTCGCCGAGCACGCTCGCAGCAGCACCATGCTGGTGGCAGACGGTGTGTTCCCGAGCAACGAGAACCGCGGCTACGTGCTGCGGCGGATCATTCGCCGCGCGGTTCGGTACGCGTACCTGCTCGGCACCGACAAGCTCGTGATGCCGACGCTCGTCGAGACCGCGATCGACGTGATGGGCAACGCGTACCCCGATGTGGCCCGCCAGCGCGACTTCATCGTCAGCGTGCTCACCCGTGAAGAGGAGCGGTTCCGGCAGACGCTGAAGACGGGACTCGCGATCCTGGAGGACGAACTGGTGACCAACCCGACCACGCTGCCGGGCACCACTGCGTTCACGCTGCACGACACGTACGGCTTTCCGCTCGAGCTCACCGAGGAGATCGCCGCCGAGAGGGGCGTCACCGTCGACGGCGTCGGATTCGACAACGAGATGCGCGGCCAGCGCGATCGCGCCAAGGCGGCGCGCAAGGGCGCCGCGGTGGGCGACGATCGGATGAACGCGTACCGCGAGGTGGTCGAGCGATTCGGCATCACCGAGTTCGTCGGCTACACCGACGACACTGCCGTGGCCCAGGTGCTGGCCGTGCTGCCCGGGGCCGACGACGGCACCGTCGAGGTGTTCCTCGATCGGAGCCCCTTCTACGCCGAGAGCGGCGGACAGGTGGGCGACACCGGCACCATCGCCGCCGACACCGGCATCGGCGAGGTGCTCGACACCACGTTCGCGCTCCCGGGCCTTCGCCGCCACGTGGTCAAGGTGCTGAGCGGCGAGATGGTGAGCGGTGCGTCAGCGACGGTCACGATCGATGTGGAACGGCGCGACGCCACCCGCCGCAACCACACCGGTACCCACCTGCTGCACCATGCGCTGCGGATGGTGCTCGGCGAGCATGTGAAACAGGCAGGTTCGTTGGTCGGCCCCGACCGTCTGCGCTTCGACTTCAGTCACTACGCCCCGGTCTCCGACGACGAGGTCGCCCGCATCGAAGCGATCGTGAACGCCGAGACGTTGGCGAACGCCCCGGCGCGCGCGTACGAGACCACCAAGGACGAGGCACTGGCGATGGGTGCCATGGCGTTCTTCGGCGACAAGTACGGCGACATCGTGCGCGTGCTCGAGGCGGGCAGCTCGATCGAGCTGTGTGGCGGCACCCATGTCCGGGCAACGGGTGACATCGGCACCGTCAAGGTGATCAGCGAGAGCTCCATCGGTTCGAACCTGCGGCGCATCGAGGCTGTCACCGGGGCCAACACGCTCGCGCTGCTCCAACGCGACGAGCAGGTGATGACCGAGGTGGGCCGCATCGTCGGCGCCAGCACCGACGATCTGGTCGCCGGTGTGCAGCGCAGGATCGACGAGATCAAAGATCTCCAGGACGAGATCAAGATGCTCCGCGCCCAGCTCGCGACCGGTCGGGCGGGCGAACTCGCCGAAGCGGCCGAGGGAGGCGTGCTGGTGCAGCGGGTGGATGGCCTCAGCCCTGGCGATCTTCGTGACCTCGCGGTCGCGGTGCGTCAGCAGAACGGCGTCGAGATCGTGGTCCTGGTCGGCATCAGCGACAGCGGCGGGGTCTCCCTCGTCAGCGCCGTCACTCCCGCGTCGGGCAAGGTCGCGGGCGAGCTGATCAAGGACGCGGCGAAGGCGGTCGGTGGCGGTGGTGGCGGCAAGGGCGACGTGGCCACTGCCGGCGGCAAGAACGCCGACGGCATCGACGAAGCCGTTCGCATCGCGACGGCCGCGGCCACCACCTGAGCGGATCACCGGTGCGGGCGCTCGGCGTCGACCTCGGGTCGAAGCGGATCGGGATCGCGATCAGCGATCGCTCCGGCACGATCGCGTCACCGCTCACCATGGTGCCCAGATCCGGCAGTCGCGCCACCGATCATCGGCGCATCGCGGCACTGGTCGCCGAGGAAGAGGCCGAGGTGGTGGTGGTCGGTCTGCCGCTGAACATGAACGGATCGGTCGGCCCGGCCGCGCAGGCTGCCATCGCCGAGGCCGAGGCGTTGGCTACCGTGGTCGGCGTGCCCGTGGAGACCTACGACGAGCGTCGCACGACGGTGATGGCCGATGCGGTGCTGATGGAGTTCAAGATGAACGCCCAGGCACGCCGCAAGGTCGTCGACAAGGTCGCTGCTGCGGTGATGCTGCAGAACTGGCTCGAGTCTCGCAACGCACATCGCTGGGACGACCGATCGTGAGCTCACCATGGGGATGACGCTGAACGACCGGCGCGAGAAGCGAGTTGCCTCGGGATGGACCCACGATCCGTGGGACGACCCGGACGTCACCGACGCGCTCGTCATCGAGCGCGCCCGGAAGAACCGTTGGCCGTTCAAGTGGCTGGCCTATTCGTTGCTGGCGATCGGCACTGTCACCATGCTCGTCGGCGGATCCGTCGGTTGGTGGTACCTCCAACAGATCAACCCCTCGGGCGACCCGGAACCGGCCGTGAACTTCACCGTCGACGAGGGCGAGACCATCGACACGCTCAGCGTGCGGCTGCAGAACGAAGGCTTCATCACCAACGCCCGGGTCTTTCGCTGGTACGTCGAACGCCAGGGCGGGCTCGAGCTGACACCCGGCTACTACCGACTCCGGCCGCGCGATCACATGGGCAACCTGATGGCCGTGCTCCGAACGCCCCCCGAGCAGACGTACACCTCGGTCACGTTCCCGGAGGGCTTCACCGTCGATCGGATGGCACAGCGTCTCAGCGAACGAATGCCACGGCTGCTGATGAGCGACTTCATCGCGGCTGCCACCGACGGCAGCATCCGATCCGAATGGCAGCCCGAAGGGGTCACCAGCCTGGAGGGTCTGCTGTTCCCCGACACGTATCAGGTGTCGAACGGTGAGACCCCGGATCAGGTGATCCGGCGCATGGTCGCGTTGATGGAGCGAGTCGGTCGCCAGGAGGACATCGTCGTCAAGGGCTACGAACAGGCGCTGCAGGCCTATCAGGTGTTGATCGTCGCATCGATGGTCGAACGCGAAGCCAAGATCGACGCCGACCGGCCCATGATCGCCCGGGTCATCCTCAATCGGCTGCGAATCCAGATGCCGTTGCAGATCGACGCCACGCTCTTCTACCAACAGGACCAGAATCGACCGTTCCTGGAGTTGAAGGCGCTCGACACGCCCTACAACACCTACCTCTACGCGGGCTTGCCGCCGACGCCGATCGCGAATCCGGGTCGCGCATCCATCCAGGCGGTGCTGAACCCGGCCCCGAATCCGCCCGAGGGCGGTCCGGAGTGTCAACAGCTCCCCGACGAGGTGCGCAAGGAGCAGTGCATGTGGCTCTACTACGTGCTCGCCGACGAAGAAGGCGGGCATGCGTTCGCGGTCACCCTGGCCGATCACGAGGCGAACGTTCAGAAGGCACTCGACGCGGGCCTCTTGTGATCACGGGTGCCACCACCGTGGCCGCCGTGATCGGATCCCCCATCGCGCACAGCCTGTCGCCGGCACTGCACAACGCTGCGTTTGCTGCGGCTGGGGTCGACTGGGTGTACACCGCGTTCGACGTCGCTCCGGGCGACTCGCGCCGCGCCATTGACGCGATGCGCTCACTCGGTCTCGGTGGCCTGTCGGTCACGATGCCCCACAAACGCGACGTCGCCGACCACGTCGACGAACTCGACCCGGCCGCTGCCGCGCTGCGCAGCGTGAACACCGTGGTGCGCATGGCCGACGATCGCCTCAAGGGATACAGCACCGATGGTGCCGGCTTCGTCGCGTCGCTTCGCGACGTCGACGTCGACGTGAGCGGACGGTCGATCGTGGTGCTCGGCGCAGGCGCCGCAGCCCGCGCGGTGATCGACGCCCTGGCGCGTTCGGGCGCGGCATCGGTGACCGTGGTGAACCGTTCCGTCGACGGCGCGGCGCGGGCCGCCGCCCTGGCCGGCCCTGCCGGACGGGTCGGACGGCCCGAGGATGTGGTGCACGCCGACATCGTGGTGAATGCCACCCCGCTCGGCATGGCGATCGCTGGTCCTGCCGGTGCAGCGGTGGCTGCGCACGAGGGTGCCGACGAACTGCCGGTCGACCCGTCGCACCTCCGGGCCGGGCAGGTGGTGGCCGACCTCGTGTATCACCCGCTGGAGACCGCCCTGCTCAGAGCGGCGCGGCAGATCGGCGCCACCGGCGTCGACGGGCTCGGAATGCTGGTCCACCAAGCGGCGTTGCAGCAGCAGCTGTGGCTCGGAGCGCTGCCCGACACCGATGTCATGCGCGCTGCGGCGCTCCGGGAGCTGGCCGCACGCTCCCGATAACCTGCTCACTGTGTTGCGCTACCTCACCGCCGGCGAATCGCACGGCCAGGCCCTCGTCGTCATCGTCGAGGGACTTCCCGCCGGGCTCGAGATCACGGTGGAGGAGATCCAGGCCGAGATGGCCCGCCGACGCCTCGGCTACGGCCGTGGTCCCCGCCAGCGGTTCGAGCAGGACGAGCTGACACTGCTCGGTGGTGTTCGCCACGGGCGCACGCTCGGGTCGCCGGTCGCGATCGAGATCAAGAACAGCGAGTGGTTCCGAAGCGACAAGTGGCACGAGGAGATGTCTCCCGCCCCCGGTTCCACCAAGGATCCGCTCACACAGGTGCGCCCCGGACACGCCGACCTCGTCGGGATGCAGAAGTACGGGTTCACCGACGCACGCGACGTGCTCGAACGGGCGAGCGCCCGCGAGACCGCTGCCCGGGTGGCCGCTGGTGCGTTGGCCAAGAAGCTGCTCGGCGAGATCGGTTGCCAGGTGCTGTCGCACGTGATCCAGATGGGTGCCGCGCGTTCTGCGGCCACCGATCGGCCCACGTTCGCCGACCTCGAGCGGGTCGACGAGTCACCGGTGCGGTGCTTCGACGTCGCCGCCGAGCGGGCGATGATCGACGAGGTCAAGGACGCCGCCAAGGATGGTGACTCCTTGGGTGGTGTCGTCGAGGTGCTCGCCTACGGCGTCCCGGTGGGCCTCGGCAGCCATGTGCACTGGGATCGCAAGCTCGACGCAGCGTTGGCCCAGGCCATCATGAGCATCCAGGCGGTCAAGGGTGTCGAGATCGGCGACGGGTTCGAGGTCGCCGGACGCCGCGGCAGCGCCGCGCACGACGCGATCGTGTGGGACGCGGCTGCGAACGACTACCGCCGCGAGAGCAGCCTCGCCGGCGGCACCGAGGGCGGCATGAGCACCGGCGAGCTGTTGGTCGTGCGCGCTGCGATGAAGCCTCTGGCCACGCTCAACAGGCCCACACTCAAGACCGTCGACGTGGTGACCAAGGAGGAGACGGTGAGCTTCAAGGAGCGCACCGACGTGACCGCCGTGCCGGCGATGGGCGTGGTGGCCGAGACCATGGTGGCACTCGTGCTGGCCGCCGAGGCGCAGCGCAAGTTCGGCGGCGACAGCGTGCGCGAGTTCGTGCGCAACGCTCGATCCTTCGAAGCGTCGCTGCACGCCTCGTGATCCCACCCGACCGGCACCTGGTGCTCGTTGGTCTGATGGGCTCGGGGAAGTCGACCGTCGCGCGGGTGCTCAGCGATCGGCTCGGACGTCGCCTGGTCGACACCGATTCGGTGATCGAGGCGCGCCTGGGTCGCAGCGTCAGGGAGATCTTCGCGACCGACGGCGAGCCGGCATTCCGCGACCTCGAAGCCGCCGTGTTGATCGAGGCGCTCGATCATCCCGAGCCATCGGTGATCGCAGCCGCAGGTGGTGTCGTGTTGCGCGCCGACAACCGGCTGGCGTTGCGGGAGGCCCACGCTCGTGTGGTCTGGCTGTCTGCAGACCCGTCGGTGTTGCTGGAACGAGTGCGTTCCGGCGGGCACCGTCCCGCGCTCGACGACGATGCAGCGGGTACGTTGCGACGCATGTTCGAGACGCGAGAACCTCTCTATCGGGAGGTTGCCGACCTGATCGTCAGCATCGAGGGGCGAAGCGTGAACGACGTGGTCGAGGCGATCCTGCGATGAGCTCGTTGCGCACCGTTCGTGTGCCGCTGGGCGAGCGCTCCTACGACGTGCTCGTGGGTCACGGGGCTCGTCACGAGCTCGCGTCGCTGATCCCTTCGACGGCCCGGCGTGCCGCCGTGATCACCCAGCCGGGCATTCCGCTCGAGATCGAGACGGGCATCCCGACCGACGTGTTCCAGATCGGGACGGGGGAGGGTCACAAGCATCTCGGCACGATCGAGTCGCTGTGTCGATCGTTCGCCCGTGTCGGTCTCACCCGGAACGACGTCGTGATCGGTCTCGGTGGTGGGATGGTGACCGACGTCGCGGGGTTCGCGGCCTCGGTGTGGCACCGGGGCATTCCGGTGGTGCACGTGGCGACGACGTTGCTCGGCATGGTGGACGCGGCGATCGGTGGCAAGACCGGGGTGAACCTGCCGGGCTCGGGCGACAACGGGGGCAGCGGCAAGAACCTGGTCGGTGCCTTCTGGCAACCGAGCGGCGTGGTGTGCGATCTCGACGCGCTGAACACGCTGCCACCACGGGAGCGCCGGTGCGGTTACGGCGAGATGGCGAAGTATCACTTCCTCACCGGCGACGACCTGCTGTCGATGGACGAGACCGAGCGTGTCGCCCGGTGCGTTCAGATCAAGGCCGATGTGGTGGCGAGCGACGAGCGTGAAGGCGGTCGGCGGGCCTTGCTCAACTACGGGCACACCCTGGCGCACGCGCTCGAGATCGAGACCGGGCACGAGATCGCCCACGGTGAAGCGGTCGCGGTCGGTCTCGTCTACGCAGCTCATCTGGCGCGAGTGCTCGGCCGGATCGACGACGCCAGGGTGCAGCAGCACCTCGACGTGGTGGGGGGTGCCTACGAGCTCGAGACCTCCTTGCCCGATGGCGTCGATCGATCGCGGTTGTTGTCGTTGATGAGCCGCGACAAGAAGGCGCTCACCAGTCTCACGTTCGTGCTCGACGGTCCGCGCGGTGTCGAGGTCGTCACCGATGTCTCTGCCGACTCGGTGCTGGAGGCGCTCGACGCAATGGCGGCGAACTCGCGGTGACGCCGCGGCTCGTCACCGACCGTTTGGTCCTGCGTGGATGGCGCGAGGACGACAAGGCGCCGTACGCCCAGCTCAACGGTGATCCCGACGTGATGGAGCACTTCCCGTCCACGCTGACGCCGTCGCAGAGCGGCGAGATGGTCGATCGGATGGCTGCCAGTTGGGCCGAGCGCGGTTACGGACTGTGGGCCGTCGAGGTGCGAGACACCGGCCGCTGCATCGGCTTCGTGGGGCTCTCGTCGCCGACGTGGGAGATGCCGTTCACCCCGTGCGTCGAGGTCGGCTGGCGATTGGCCAAGGAGTCGTGGGGTCACGGATACGCACCCGAAGGGGCGCGGGCCGCGTTGGCGTGGGGCTTCGCGAACCTCGACCCGCCCGGCAACGAGTTCGTGAGCTTCACCACCGTCGGCAACGCCAGGTCGCGGCGGGTGATGGAGAAGCTGGGCATGGCTCACGATGCCGCTGACGACTTCGACCATCCACTGCTGCACGACTGGGCCGGTCGTCGCCATGTGCTGTATCGAATCCACCGAGACGAGTTCGTGGCGCACGAGTGACCAAGGGCCCGATGCGCTGACCGCCAGACGTCGGACGATCCAGTTCGGAGAGATCGAACGGGCCTGAGCGATCAGGGACACCTGAACGAGAGGTGACCTTCGACCCTGATGATCGTCCGAGACAAGCGCACAGTGGTGGTCGGGAACCCACCTGACCCATCACACGGGAGGCCCACCATGCGATACATCAATCGCACCACCATCCTGGCCGTCGCGGCCGCCACCGCACTCATGATCGGCGCCCGCCCCGGCGTCGCACTGGGTGAAGGTGATGGGTGTGACGACTCCACCACGACGACCACCCAGCCCACGACGACCACCCAGCCCACGACGTCCACCCAGCCCACGACCACCCAGCCCACCGTCACCGAACCCGTGGTCATCCAACCCGTGGTCATGCAACCCGTGGTCACCGAACCCGCGGTCACCCAGCCCGTCGTGGCGCAACAAGTGATCACCGCGGCGGTCGTGACGCCATCGGTGCTCGCGGTGCAGGTCACCAAGGCAGCACCGGCCAAGCCGGTCCTGCCGGCAACCGGTACCGACACGGGAATCATGGCGGCAGCTGCTGCGTCTCTGGTCGCTGCCGGCGTCGCGCTCGTGACGGTTCGTCGGCGCCCCACCTGACTCGACCCTGCGACGTGTCGGGTCGGATTGGGCGTCGTCGAGGAATGCCCGTCGGAACCGAAGGTGCACGTGCCACGATGTGGGCGTGGCGATCATCTCCCTGCTGCACGGCCCCAACCTGAACCTGCTCGGCGAGCGCGAGCCGCACATCTACGGCACCGCGACGCTCGACGACTACGTGCACGCGACGTCGCTCGCAGCGTCGGCACACGGCCACGAGATCGACGCGTTCCAGTCGAATCACGAGGGGGCCCTGGTGGATGCGATACACCAGGCTCGCGGCCGGGCCGCAGCGATCATCATCAATCCGGGCGCGTTCACGCACTACGCGTGGAGCATCCATGATGCCCTGTCGGCTTTTGCCGGGCCGATCGTCGAGGTGCACATCTCCAACCCGAACGCGCGCGAATCGTGGCGGCAGACCAGCATCGTCGCTCCGGTGGCCACGGGCAGCATCATCGGGTTCGGCATGCATGGCTACGAACTCGCCGTCGAGGCGATCGCGAAGCGGCTGGCACCATGAGCAACGCAATCGGCGTGAGCGGCCGGGCCGACCACATCCGGGCCGACCACATCAGGGCCGACCACATCCGGGCCGAACGGATCAGGACGGGGTGGCGCGGATTCGAAGCATTGCTGGTGTCGGACCTGACGAACATCCGCTGGCTCACCGGGTTCACCGGCTCGGCCGGTGCGGCGGTCGTGCTGCCCGATCAGATCGTGCTCGTGACCGACGGTCGCTACGGAGAACAGGCCGAGCGACAACTGTCGGCCGCGGGCAGCACGGCCTCGGTTCGGGTCGGGCGCACCGCAGCGGAGCAACTCGCGCTCGTGAGCGACGCGGTCGCCTCGATCACACGGCTCGGTTTCGAGTCGGCCCACACCAGCCATGCTCGGTGGCGACAACTCGACGAGACGTTGTCGCTCGAACTGGTGCCGACGTCGGGGGTGGTCGAGGCTGGGCGTCGAACGAAGGATGCCGCCGAGATCGCGCTGATGGAACGTGCGTGTGCGATCGCAGACCAGGCGCTCGCCGAGGTCGCGCCCCGCCTCGTCCCCGGCCGCACCGAAGCACAGGTGCGCAACGATCTCGAACGGTTGATGCGAGAGCTCGGTGCTTCCGGCCCCAGCTACGACACGATCGTGGCCACGGGGCCCGTGAACGCGCCGATGCCCCATCACCGGCCGACCGACACCGTGATCGAAGCCGGCCACACGGTGATCATCGATGTCGGCGCGCTGGTCGAGGGCTACCACAGCGACATGACCCGCACCTTCGTGATCGGCGAGCCGTCGCCGTTCCAGCTGGAGGCGTACCACGCAGTGCTCGCCGCCCAAGTGGCAGGTGTCGCTGCGGTCCGACCGGGCGTGACCACGCTCGAGCTCGACACGGTGTGTCGCAGCCTGCTCGACGATGCGGGATTCGGTGAGTGGTTCACCCACGGAACGGGACATGGGGTCGGGCTGCTCATCCACGAAGACCCCTTCATCAACAGCGCCGGTGGGTGGGTTTTGCAGGAGGGAGACGTCGTAACGGTGGAACCCGGCGTCTATCGTGGTGGCTTCGGCGGCGTTCGGGTGGAAGATCTGGTCGAGGTGACCAGCACCGGGGGCCGCGCACTCACCAGATCGCCCAAGGACTCCCCATGCCTGCCATCAGCACCAACGACCTGAAGAACGGGATCACCCTCGAACTCGACAACGGCTTGTTCCAGGTGGTCGAGTTCCAGCACGTGAAGCCCGGCAAGGGCAGCGCGTTCGTCCGTTCGAAGCTGCGCAACCTCAAGACCGGCAACATCCTCGAGCGCACGTTCAACGCCGGGGTCCGCGTCGAGCAGGCGCTGCTCGACAAGAAGGACATGCAGTTCCTGTACCGCGACGGCGACGAGTACGTGTTCATGGACACCGAGAGCTACGACCAGACCAACGTCGCACCGGCCGCCCTGGGCGATGCCGCCGACTACCTGGTCGAGCAGGCGATCGCGCAGATCGCCTACTACAACGGTGACATCGTGACGGTCGAGATCCCGGCTGCGGTCGAGCTCACCGTGGCCGACACCGAGCCGGGCATCCAGGGCGATCGGGTCAGCGGTGCCAAGAAGGGCGCGACGCTCGAGACCGGCAAGGTGGTCCAGGTGCCGCTGCACATCAACATCGGCGACCGGCTCCGCGTCGACACCCGCTCCGGCGAATACATCTCGCGGGTCTGACGGTCGACGGTGACACAACACGGGCGGCGACGCTCCCGGCCCGTCGGCCTCGAGGGTGACGAGCGTTCCGACGCACGCGAACGCGCCTTGCTGCTGTTGTACGAGTCGGCGTCGAAGGGGATCAGCCCGCTCGAGACCATCGACGCTCAGGTGCAGCGGCCCGACCTGCTGACGCGTGAGCTTGTGGTCGGTGTCTCCGAGCACCTCGAGCGACTCGACACCGAGATCGCGGCTCATGCCAAGGGATGGACCTTGGCGCGGATGCCGCTGATCGACCTGACCGTGATGCGCATCGCCGGCTTCGAATTGCTCGGCCGCCCCGATGTTCCGGTGGCGGTCGTCCTCGACGAGGCGGTCGAGTTGGCCAAGCGCTTCTCCACCGACGACTCAGGGCGCTTCGTGAACGGTGTGCTCTCGGCACTGGTATCGGTCCTGCGTCCGACCGGCTCGACGAGTCGTCCCACACCTTCGGTTCAGCACGATGGAAGCAACGACGGCTGACGGCGAATCGTCGGGTGGATCGATCGGCATCCGGCCGAGCGTCCACCCCGACCCCGCGGGGAGATCGTCCCGGTCCGGGCGAGCGCGCGCAGGGCTCGACTCGGTCGTCGCGGGCCTGCGTGCGTTGACGATCTGGCAGTGGGTCCTCATCGCGTGCATCGCCGGTTACACGTCGTACTTCACCAGCGTCACCCTCGACGTTCACCACGGGCTCGGGACGTCGGCCTACGACTTCGGGCTGTACGACCAAGGTGTCTGGCTGATGAGCCGCTTCGATGCACCGTTCGTGACCTTGATGGGGCGCAACCTGATGGGCGACCACACGTCGTTCATCCTCGTGTTCCTCGTCCCGATCTACTGGGTGTTCCCCAGCGCCGGCGCCTTGTTGTTCACCCAGTCGTTGTTCATCGCGCTCGGCGCCGTGCCGGTGTTCCTGCTCGGCCGCAAGCTGCTCGGTGTCGAGGCGTATGCCGTGGTGTTGGCGGTGTGCTATCTGCTCCATCCAGCGATCGGCTGGAGCAATCGCGAGAACTTCCATCCGGACAGCTACCTGGCGCCGTTGCTCGGCATGGCGATCTACGCCGCGATCGAGCGCAGGTGGCGCATGTATGCCGTCTTCTTCGCGCTGTCGCTGCTCGTGAAGGAAGATGTGTCCCTGGTGCTGGTGCCGCTCGGCGTGTGGGTCGCGGTGAAGCGCGACCGGCGGATCGGGCTGATCTCGGTGCTGGGATCGTTGACCTTCATGGGGGTCGCGATGCTGGTCGTGATGCGCAGCCTGATCGGTGTGCCGACTCGCAATGGGTGGCGGGTGCCCTTCGGGGGTCCGGGAGGATTCCTGAAGACGGTGTTCACCGATCCGGCGGCCGTCGTGAAGCACTACTGGAGCGACAGCCGCCCGTGGTACTTCTGGCAGATGACTGCACCCTTCGCCTGGGCCTTCGCCCGAGCGCCGAGCGTTGCCCTGATCAGCGTGGTGGTGCTGGCGACCAACATGTTGAGCACCTTCTGGTACCAGTACCAGGTCGAGTACCACTACGCCCTCGTCGCGGTGCCGGCCCTGGCGATGGGCACGGTGTGGTCGGTGTCGAAGGTGGCCGAACGGTGGCAGGGAGCCGTCGTGGCGTTCGCGCTGTGCACCTCGTTGTGGACCGGATGGGCGTGGGGCGCGCTGCCGTT
Organism: Actinomycetes bacterium; assembly: GCA_031400715.1. Classification (GTDB taxonomy): domain Bacteria; phylum Actinomycetota; class Acidimicrobiia; order Acidimicrobiales; family Ilumatobacteraceae; genus VFMC01. The sequence goes on from JANNQK010000228.1 coordinate 20,616, forward strand.
CAGCAGGGAGTTGCCCTACACCTGGGCATCGGATCACCCGGTGGCCGTCGATGCGCGAAACATCATCGACGGGATCCCTGAGGATGCGGTGGTGTCGGCGCAGTACTCGATGACGGCGCACCTGGCGCGTCGCCACGAGATCTACATGTTCCCCAACCCGTTCTCGCTGTCGTTGTACGGCACCGACGACACCATGGCCGGCCAGCGCCTGCCCGCAGCCGACCGGGTCGAGTACGTGGTGCTGCCCGCCACGCTCGAACCCGACACACAAGCGGTATGGGACGTCGTGGCGGTCGAGTACACCTTGGTCGATGCCAACGACTGGTGGCGCCTGTTCCGCCGCACGAGCATGCTCGAGCAGTCGGTGCCCTAGGACCGGTGCCCTCGTTGCGGTGGCCGGCGAGGTGGCCTGGCGAGGACGGTGCCGCGTGGTGGCCCGTGGTAGTCTCGCGTCTGCCGTGAAGCGGGTCCCGTGAGGCCCAGACGGCAGGAGAACCATGTGAGACCCATCCGGATCACGACGCCCTGTCACGGGGCGTCACCCGAAGCATTCCTGCAATTCCATGCAGTCGAGTGCATGATCATCCAGTTAGGGTGGTCGTCGTGAGTCGTTCCCCCATCCCCGCCGCGCTCGTCCTCGCCGATGGAAGCGTCTTCGAGGGAGAACATCTCGGTGCCACCGCGCCTGGCGGGGTGTCGAGTGGAGAGGTCGTGTTCAACACGGTCCTGGCCGGATACCAGGAGGTGATCACCGACCCCAGCTACGCAGGGCAGATCATCACCTTCACGGCCACCCACATCGGCAACTACGGCGTGAACGCGACCGACTTCGAGAGCCGTCGCCCGTACTGCCGTGGGATCGTGGTGCGCGAGATGAGCCGCCGACACAGCAACCAGCGTGCCGAGGCGTCGCTCGACGCGATGCTCGTCCGGTACGGCATCGCCGGCATCGGTGGCATCGACACACGCCGCCTCACCCGCCTGTTGCGCGACACCGGCGCAATGCCCGGCGCGTTCGGCACCGCCGATGAGGCCACGCTGCGCGCAGCAGCCGCGGCCGAACCCGGCACCGACGGCGTCGATCTGGTCGCTCAGGTCACGACCGAACTGCCGTACACGGTGGGCGCCGGCGAGCGCCTGATCGTGGCGTACGACTTCGGCATCAAGCAATCGATCCTGCGCGACCTCGCCGGCCTCGGCCGCGTGCAGGTCGTGCCGGCGAGTACGACCGCGGCCGAGGTGCTGGCGATGTCACCTTCGGGTGTCTTCCTCTCGAACGGCCCAGGCGATCCCGCCGAGGTCGGCTACGCCGTCGAGGCGATCCGGGGTCTGCTCGGCGAGGTTCCGGTGTTCGGCATCTGTCTCGGCCACCAACTGCTCAGCCGGGCGATCGGTGGCGAGACCTTCAAGCTGCCCTTCGGTCACCACGGCGGCAACCACCCGGTTCGCCACGAGGCCACCGGCAAGATCGAGATCACCAGCCAGAACCACAACTTCTGCGTCGACCCCGAGTCGATCTCCGGGAAGGCCGCCGTGACCCACGTGAACCTCAACGACGCGACGATGGAAGGCATGCGCGTGCACGGCGTGCCTGCCTTCAGCGTGCAGTACCACCCCGAGGCAGGGCCCGGCCCACACGACGCGAAGTACCTCTTCGGGATGTTCGACGAGCTCATGGGCGGCGCCTCCGGGTCGCCGAACCACGCCGGCCTCAACTCCAACCTCAACTCCAACCTCAACCCCAACTTCATCGCACCCGAGCTCGGGGTGGCCTGATCATGCCGAAGCGCACCGACATCCACTCGATCCTCATCATCGGCTCCGGGCCGATCGTCATCGGTCAGGCCTGCGAGTTCGACTACTCGGGCACCCAGGCGTGCCGCGTGCTCCGTGAAGAGGGCTACAAGGTCATCCTCGTCAACTCGAACCCGGCGACGATCATGACCGACCCCGACTTCGCCGACGTCACCTACATCGAGCCGATCACCTGGGAGGTGGTCGCCAAGATCATCGAGCGTGAACGACCCGATGCCGTGCTCCCGACGATGGGCGGCCAGACCGGCCTCAACACCGCGATGGAGCTGTTCGAGCGAGGGCTGATCGGCGTGCCGGGCACGCCCGAGATGATCGGCGCCAACGCCGAGGCGATCGCCACCGCAGAGGATCGCGGTCGGTTCAAGGACGCGATGATCGAGATCGGCCTCAAGGTGCCGATGAGCGGGATCGCCCACGACATGGATCAGGCCCGTACCGTCGTGGCACAGATCGGCCTGCCGATCATCATCAGGCCTGCGTACATCCTCGGAGGTCGCGGCACGGGTATCGCATCCACGCCGGAGGAGTTCGAACGTCTCGCGGCCAACGGCATCTCGGCCAGCCCGATCGGCGAGATCCTGATCGAGACGTCGATCGCAGGTTGGAAGGAGTACGAGCTGGAGGTGATGCGCGACCGGGCCGACAACTGCGTGATCATCTGCTCGATCGAGAACGTCGATCCGATGGGCGTGCACACGGGAGACTCGATCACCGTCGCTCCGGCGCAGACGCTCACCGACGTCGAGTACCAGCAGATGCGCGATGCCGCGTTCGCGTGCATCCGTCGCGTGGGCGTCGAAACGGGTGGCAGCAACGTCCAGTTCGCGGTGAACCCCGCCAACGGCGAGCAGGTCGTGATCGAGATGAACCCTCGCGTGTCGCGCAGCTCCGCTCTGGCGTCGAAGGCGACAGGCTTCCCGATCGCCAAGATCGCCGCCAAGCTCGCCGTCGGCTACACCCTCGACGAGATCCCCAACGACATCACCAAGAAGACGCCGGCGAGCTTCGAGCCGAGCATCGACTACATCGTCACCAAGATTCCCCGGTGGGCGTTCGAGAAGCTGCCGGGCACCACCGGCGTGCTCGGGACGCAGATGCAGTCGGTCGGTGAGGCGATGAGCATCGGTCGCACGTTCCCCGAGAGCCTGCAGAAAGGTCTGCGCTCGCTGGAGCAGGGCCGCCTGGGCCTCGGGTGCGACCCGGCCGAGGAACAGCTCGCCGCGATGAGCGACGCAGACCTGTTGCACCAGGCTGGAATCCCCACGCCCGATCGCATCCAGCAGGTGGGCGAACTGCTGCGCCGTGGCGTCTCGATCGACGATGTGCACGCCAGCACGCGGATCGATGTGTGGTTCCTCGACCAGATGAGCATGATCACCGAGGAGCGCCATGCGCTCGCGGAGATCGGGTTCGACGGCATGGACCGCGCCTCGTGGCGTCGCGCCAAGCGGCTCGGCTTCAGCGACGGTCAGCTCGCCCATCTGTGGGGCTCCGACGAGAGCACCGTGCGCGCCGCACGCGAGACCGCCGGGGTGATCCCCACCTACAAGACGGTCGACACCTGCGCCGCCGAGTTCGAGGCTCTGACCCCGTACCACTACAGCACCTACGAGGACGAGAACGAGGTGCGCCCGAGCGATCGACCCCGGGTCGTCATCCTGGGCAGCGGACCGAATCGCATCGGCCAAGGGATCGAGTTCGACTACTGCTGCGTGCACGCGTCGTTCGCGCTGCGCGATGCCGGGTACGAGACCGTGATGGTGAACTGCAACCCCGAGACGGTGAGCACCGACTACGACACCAGCGATCGCCTGTACTTCGAGCCGCTCACCAAGGAGGACGTGCTCAACGTGATCGCCGCCGAGACCGCGGCGAGCGGGGGCGTGGCGCCCCGTGTGATCGTGTCGCTGGGTGGGCAGACGCCGCTGAAGCTCTCCGGGCAGTTGCCGGTCGAGCTGATCGCCGGCACGTCGCCGGCGTCGATCGACCTTGCCGAGGATCGCGAGAAGTGGAACGCATTGTGCAACGAACTGCACATCCCGCAGCCTCCTGGGGGGACGGCGGTCGATCTGGAACAGGCGCTGCAGATCGTCGATACGGTCGGGTTCCCGGTGCTCGTCCGCCCGTCGTACGTGCTCGGCGGCCGGGCCATGCAGATCGTCCACGATCGCAACCACCTCGCGCGCGCCATGGCCGAGCTGGCCGGCTTCGGCAGCCTCGGTAAGGAAGGCGGCCTGTCGGCCGAGCGCCCGGTGCTGGTCGATCGCTTCCTCGAGGACGCGACCGAGGTCGACGTCGATGCCATCCGCGATCACACCGGCGAGGTGCTGATCGGCGGCGTGATGGAGCACGTGGAAGAGGCCGGCGTGCATTCGGGCGATTCCGCCTGTGCCATCCCGCCGCAGACGCTGCCCAGTTGGGTGGTCGAGGTGATCGAGGCCTACACCCGCTCGATCGCCAACGCGCTCGACGTTCGTGGGCTGATCAACGTGCAGTACGCCGTGTCGGGCACCACGGTCTACGTGATCGAAGCCAACCCGCGAGCCAGCCGCACGGTGCCGTTCGTCGCCAAGGCGACCGGAGTGCCCCTGGCGAAGGTGGCGACCCGTGTGATGCTCGGTGCCACGCTCGCCGAGCTGCGCGACGAAGGTCTCCTCATCCCTCCGTCCGACCACGGGCACGTGGCCGTGAAGGAAGCGGTGCTGCCCTTCAATCGGTTCCCCGAAGTCGACACCGCGCTCGGTCCGGAGATGCGATCGACCGGTGAGGTGATGGGCATCGACGTCACGTTCGGCAAGGCGTTCTTCAAGGCCGAACTTGCCGCCGGCACGGTGCTGCCATCGGAGGGCACGGTGTTCTTGTCGCTCGCAGACGGCGACAAACCAGCCGGCCTGGTGGTCGCGAAGCGCTTGCGCGAGCTCGGCTTCGACATCGCTGCCACCAAGGGCACGGCCGAGTACCTCGCCCGCTTCGATCAGGCCGTCGATCTGGTGGTCGGCAAGGTGAGCGAGGGAGCAGAGCTCACCGCGGTCGACCTGATCGCCGACGGCAAGATCAGCTTCGTCATCAACACTCCGCAAGGTCGCGGCGGTCGCACCGATGGCGAACAGATCCGCAAGGCAGCGAGCAGCCACCGGGTCAGCTCGGTCACCACGGTCGAGGCGGCGCTGGCCGCGGTGCAAGGCATGGCCGAGCAGGGGAGCGATCACCTCACGGTGCGGTCGCTGCAGGAGTTCCATGCCCGGTAGGGGCTCGCGTTTCACGGTCGACACACGCGTGAAGGTCGGTTCGGTCGAGCTGCCCAGTCCCGTGCTGGTGGCGTCGGGCACCGCGGGGTACGGCGCGGAGCTCGCCGAGTTCATGGATCTGTCGCTGCTCGGCGCGGTCGTCACGAAGTCCCTCGCCGCGTTCGAGTGGGCAGGCAACCCCGCCCCCCGGCTCAGCCCCGCAGGCGTGGGGATGATCAACGCAGTCGGGCTGCAGGGTCCAGGCGTCGAGCACTGGCTGGTGCACCAGCTCCCGGTGCTGGTGCGAACCGGCGCTCGGATCGTGGCCAGCATCTGGGGTCGCAGCGTCGACGAGTACCGTCGCGCCGCCGAGCAGATGGCGGCAGCGCCCGAAGCAGTGGTTGCGGTCGAGGTGAACCTGTCGTGTCCGAACCTCGAGGGTCGGCGCGGCATCTTCGCCCACGACGTCGACGTGTCGGCCGAGGTGATGCGAGCGACGGAGGCCTGCGGACGCCCCCGCTGGGCCAAGCTCAGCCCCAACACCGATCGGGTGGTCGAGGTCGCTGCTGCCGTGCGCGACGCCGGGGCCGAGGCGGTGACCCTGGTGAACACCCTGCTCGGCATGGTGATCGATCCGGCGACGTTGCGACCGGCGTTGGCCGCGGGC
>JANNQK010000229.1:0-16944 GCA_031400715.1 Actinomycetes bacterium
GTCCTCCGGCTGAACATGGATCGTCCACGGTCGGCGGACGGACTTCGGGAATGATTGGAACCGCGTTGGCCCGAGGGTCGTCTCATCTTCGGGTTGCCGGGTATCGGTGACAAAAGGGGGAGCGGTGAAGGGACGAAGCTCACGACGTTTCGGTTGGTGGATCTCCGTCGGCTTCGCCGCGGCGGCCGTGGCCGCGTGCGGGACACCGTCGGACACCGCTCCTCGCGCCAGTGCCGGTCCCGACACCGGGGCGTCGGACCCGACCGTGGAACCATCGGTGCCCGCTACTCCTGCATCGTCCGTCGTCGAGTCGGTGCCCACGACCGACGAACCCGCAGGTGGTTCTGGCGACGTGTCGAAGTGGTCCGAGGTCGATCTCGGTCCCGCGTTCGGTGACGATTTCGTGTCGCTGACCGAACTCGGCGGTGAGGTGTGGGCTGCTCGGTTGACCGAGCAGCGAGACGCGTTCGAGGTGTGGCAGCTCGCCGGCGGCCAGGTCCACCGGATCGAGGCGCCGTTGGGATCGAACCCACCTCGGTTGCTCGGCACGCCCTTCGGTCTGATTCTGATCACGTCGGACTACGAGAGCTTCCTGTCGACGACTCGGCTGAGCACCGACGGCGGAGCGACCTGGACCGAGACCCTGATCTCGAACCGGCCGTTCGACGTGGCCGGCGTGACGGCCGTCGACGGCGTGCTGCTCGCCTCCGGGGCGCTCCGCCCCGAGATCGAGCCGGGGGTGGGTCCCTTCACGCCGGGCATGTTCCGCTCCGACGACGGTGTGAACTGGACAGAGATCTTCCTCGATCCGACCGTGTTCGCCATGAGCGACAGCTACCTCGGGGGCATCATCGACCTGGGCGACCGTCTGGTCGTCAGCGGGACGCTGGACGACGATGGCTATCGGTTGGCGGCGATGTTCGAGTCCCTGGATCGCGGGGCGACCTGGCGGGTCGCATCGGATTCGGGACCCGTGCCGACCGCCGTGGTCACAGCCGGCCTGACACTCGTCGGCGTGAGCGCATTCCTGTCGCCGCTCGATGCGGCAACACCGCTGAGTACGAACTCCGCCGACGAACGGCGCGTCGTTGATCTGGCCAGGTTCTCGCCGCCGTTCCAATACACCACCACGTCCGCGCTCTCCGGCGGCCCCTCGGCCCTGATCTCCCTCGTGGTCGAGCCGACCACGGAGTACTGCTACGAGCACGTCGACGAATGCCAGCAAGGCTCCAGACCTGTGCTGCTCCTGGTGTCCTCGGACGGTTCTGTCGTGTCCATCGACCTCGGGATCACGTCGACCTCGTGGCCCACCTCGGCTCTCGTCGCGAGTGATGGATCGCTGCACGTCGTGACGTTTCGCGATGAGCGGCTGGCCATACGGACGTGGGACGCAGCGAACGGGGCGGTGCCGACGATGCCGGACGTCGCGCCGCTCACACCGAGCGGTCCGCCGCTCGTCGAGTGGGACGCGACGCTCGACATCGGATTGACCTATCGGTTCCCGCTCGGCACCCACTGCGGCATCGACGTGCTCGGCGACTTCAACGGCCAGCACTGGTGGATCGTCGGGTCGCCGGAAGCGGCGTACGACCAGTACCGGTCGGACATGACACAGCGCCTCCTCGGCGAGATCAACGTGGTCAACGATCGGACGATCGAGTACCGAGTCGATGGAGAACTCATCGCCACCTATGCGCCGAGCGCCGAGGAGCCACCGGGATGCGACTGACCAGATCCGGCCACATCGTGCGCGAACGACGCCGCAGCGCAGCATTCGCCGTCCTCGTGAGCGTCGTCGCAGTCACGTCGTGCGGCGCGAGGGCCGACGATCCTGTCGGCGTATCCGCCGGCCCGCCGTCGTCGCCGACCGTCTCAGATCTCCCGTCGTCGGCCAGTACGTCATCGCCCGATGTCGGCGCGGTCTGCGGCGATGCCGCACCGACGCCGGCGGACCTGGCGAACGCACAGTTCGCCTTCGTCGGGCGGGTCGTCGCCGTGGCCGACGAGATCCATCCGTGGACAACCGATCCGGAGAACGTCGACCGCCCCGAGGTTCCGAGCGCGACGCCATGGGTGACGTTCGAGGTCGAGCTCTGGTACCTGAACGACTGGGGACGCACGTTCTCTGTGTGGATGCCTGGTGGAGCAGGGACCGGTCAACGGCTGGCGGTCGGGGGCAACGCCTACTTCACGCAGGTGGCCGACTTCGCCGGCCAGTCGGGCGAAGTGGAGTTCTGCGCGTCGATCGCCGATGGCGAGGTTTCGTTGTCCGACTGGGACGCTGCGCTCGGTGACCCCGTTGCGCCGACGTCGACGGCGATGACCACGACGCTCGTGTTGGAACCGACGAAGGTGTTCGGCGAGCACGAGGGGCTTTGTGCTCCGACGGTCCTCACCAACGGCAACGACGATGAGAGCGTTCTCGCCGAAGGCATCAGTTGCTTCATCGACGAACTCCGAGCGGGGAGACCTCTGGTGTGGGACGTGCTCATCCCGACCGTCGAGGGTGATCCGATCGTGACGCGCTACGAGTACGACGGCGCCGCGGTCGTGATCACGACCGACAACTCCTTCGACAACTTCGGCAGCGGGGGAGTGCTCGAGGAGCGTTGTGTCGATGTCGTCGCGAACAACTGGCTGCCGGACGGCATCGACTGCACCACGAGCACCGGCGTTGGCTTCGTGGAATCGAGCCTCGTCGCGCAGCGATGAGCCGTCCCCTCGTCGGCGGGCGTCGATGAGGGCGTCGGGCCCGGCGGTCAGGCGACGTCGAGGTAGGCGCGATGCGCTCGGCGGACGATCTCGCTGCTGTTGGTGTCGTCGGCTTCGGCTGGCGCCTCGATGGCAGCACGGAGCTCGGGATCGAGTCGAACCGGGACGACTTCGGCACGTGCGGAGCCAAGCAATGGCCGACCGCGCCGGCGCGTCTTCAGGATCTCGATGTCGTAGTCGGTGGTCTCGAGGGTCTTTCCCGTCGTGAGTCAGGTGGCTGCAAAGCCCGGTACATGGGTTCGATTCCCATCGTCGCCTCCAGCCCCTGCGCACCGGCGGCGATCAGGTGGGTCCGGGTATCGCAACCATGGTGGCACTCGCGACACCTCTGGTGCGATGGCACCATTTTACATCAGGCACGCCTGTTCGAGAACCGTGCGAGAGTCCGCGGCATGACACACGCTGCCGTCTTCACCCTCGCCGACGAGTACTGGGCGTTCCACCGAAGCACCGCGCAGTTGTGGAACATCGACAGGGGCGACGTCGAGCAGGTCGAGCACTGGGAGGATCTCAGCCGCGATGGTGTATCCGAGCGCACCAAGCGGCTCGAGGCGTTCGCTCGACGCGGCGACTCGTTGCTGGCCGTCGACGGCGAGCGCCAGCAGACCCTGGCTGCCGCGGTGGCGTTCAGCGCTCGCTCGATGATGGCGACATTGCCCTACGCACGCGACCTCACGCTGGTTTCCGGCGCCGTGAACCTCGCCACGTTCCTCACCGTGATGGCCCCTGGCTATGCCTTGACCTCCGCCGATGACGGCCGCAGGTTCATCAACAAGATGCGCGGCGTCCCACTGTTCATCGAGCAACTCATCGACGGCCTGCGCGGGGGTGTCGATGACGGACGCTGCGCGAGCGCGAGAGGGGTGAAATGGGCGATTCGTGAGATCGACGACATTCTCGCCACCCGTCCCGCCGAGGACGCGCTCGCCCGGCAGGATGCGCCGAGCGAGCTGTCGCCGGCACGGGCGTCGGCGTGGAGAACCGAGCTGATCGCGGCGATCGACCGCGATGTGCGGCCGGCCCTGGCGACGTATCGGGCTGCCCTGCGCGACGAAGTGCTTCCGCACAGTGGTTCCGACGATCGTCCGGGGGTTTGTCACCTGCCGGGCGGAGCGGCCGACTACCAGAAGCTGCTGTGGGCGGCGACATCAACCAGGCTCACGCCGGAGGAGGTTCACGAGATCGGGCACCACCAACTCGCGCTGCTCGACGACGAGTACGCGCTCCTCGGGGGGCACGCACTCTCAATCAGCGAACCGATCGCAGTGCGCGTGCGGCTGCGCGATGACCCGCAGCTTCGCTACCGCGCCGCCGACGAGATCATCGCCGATGCGACCGCCGCGCTCGCCCGCGCCGATGCCGACTCGTCGTCCTGGTTCGCTCGGCTACCACGCGCGACCTGCACGTCGGTCGCGGTGACCGGGGGGCCGTTGGCCTACTACACCGCGCCATCGCCCGACGGAGCCCGGCCTGGCACGTGCTACTTCAACGTCGGTGACCCGACGCTGTGGACTTGCGCATCGCTCGAAGCGACGATGTTCCACGAGTCGGTGCCCGGCCATCACCTGCAGCTGGCGCTGGCGCAGGAGCTCGACCTGCATCCGGTGGTGGGAGAGCTCGAGGTGGAGAGCTTCGGTGAGGGGTGGGGCCTGTACGCGGAGCGGCTGGCCGACGAGATGGGCCTCTACAGCGGACCGCTGCAGCGGCTGGGCATGCTGACGCTGGACTCGCTGCGTGCGGCACGGCTGGTGGTCGACACCGGCTTGCACGCCTTCGGCTGGACGCGGGCGCGCGCCATCGAATTCCTGTCAGGCACCACGTCGCTTCGCCACGCAGCCGTCGAGGCCGAGATCGACAGGTACATCGCGGCGCCCGGCCAGGCGACGAGCTACATGATCGGCCGGTTGGAGATCGAGCGCATCCGTCGAGCTGCCAGTTCACGCCTGGGCGGCCGCTTCTCCCTGTCGGACTTCCACGACACCGTGCTCGGCAACGGGATGATGCCGCTATCGCAGCTGGAACGGGTCGTCGACTCGTGGGTCGGGTCTGCACCGTGGCGTTGATCCCGGGCAGAATGCGATCCTCGACGGGGCGCAGCGAAGGGTCGAGGCATGGCTCGGCTCTGACCCCGAATCGTCGAGATGAGCGGCGAGTTCGCGGGCGACACTGCGGCCCAGAGATCGCACCCGGTCCGACAGCCTCGTTCCATCCGGTTCGGTTGCGGGGAACTGTCGGCGTGTGTGCGAACGTCCAACGCTGCATGCGGATGATCTTCCACCGAGGACAATGCAGTCTCGCGGCGTGCGCTCTCGTGGGCGTCCTGGCTCTGACGTCGTGCGGCGACCCAACGTCAGGTGGGACCGCCGGCACAGCACCCGAGGGAAGCGATCCAGCCACATCGGATTCGGGGTCCGCGACTTCGGCACCGGAGTCGCCATCATCCTCGGCAGCGTCGACGGTGCTCATGCCGGCGACGACCGCAGAGCCGTCTCCACCGAGTACGGCTCAGGGAGACCAGCCGGTCGCAGTGGTCGAAGTGTTCGACGGCGTCGAGGCGTATCCGGCTTGCGGGAACGAGCCATTCACGCATCTGGGCGTGACGTGGTACCCGATCGCGTTTGTCGGTTCCGACCCGATCGATCCCCGGCTGCAGGACCGCCTGGAACGCGTCCTCGGCGCCGAACGCGACATGCCGGAGACGCCTCGCGTCGGTCAGTTCGCCCGTGTCCCAGCGCCTGGCCCTGGCGACGACGTTGGCACGCTGGTCGTCTGGGAGGATGGCGTAGGCCGGTGGACGTCCGACAGTGGGGACTTGGACGTGTGGGTGAGCGTCGACGAGGTCACGTACAACTGGGTGTGCTGACGGCAGCGCAGATGCGTCACCGCACCTCTGCCGCACTCGCCAGCCTGAAGCCGGCTCGGGCACGTTGGCTTTCAGATCTCAGCCGTGGTCCTGCGGCTGAACGTGACGTGGATCGTGCCGCTCTCGGCGACGTCGGACGTGACCGAGTGGGTGAGTTCGAGACCGCGCAGCTCATCCCACAGCCGGTCGCCACGGCCGAGCAGGATCGGAGTGATCGCGACGTGCAGACGGTCGACCAAGCCCGCGCGGAGGAAGCTCCGCGCGGTGCTGATCCCCCCGCCGACGCGCACGTCGTGATCGCCCGCTACGGCGGTCGCCTCGGCGAGCACGTCCTCGATGTCGGCGCGACGGAAGTGGAACGTCGTCCCACCGTTCATCTCGATCGCAGCACGCGGTTCTGTCTGCGTCAATACGAACACCGGCATCCGGAATGGCGGCTCGTCACCCCACCACCCCCGCCAGTCGGGGTCATCAGGATGCGCGTGCAGGCCGAACATTCCCGCACCCATGATCTCCGCTCCGACGCCTTCGAAGTACGCCGCGGCATAGTCGTTGTCGACACCGGTCGTGCCCGTACCGGTCGTGTCGCCGAAGACCCGTTGTTGCATCGTGCGTGTCGCGAGATACGACTCCGTGAGCCGTCCCCAATCCTGGCCGAACGGGTCGTCAGGCGTCTGGTCGGTGGTGGTCCCGTAGCCGTCGAGCGACAGCATCAGATCAACTCGGACTCTGGTCATTGACGAACTCCTCGTGTGGGCATTCGAGTGCGGTGGATGCCGAGTCGATCGGCGGCTCCATTCGATCATCCCACTGCGTCGTGCCCGAAGCCGCCTGCTCGTCACGATGCACGAGGGATTGGCTGGTGTCACACACGTGGGCGGTGCGCGTTGCCGAGCTCTCTCCGTGCACGGCTTTGCCAGGCGATGTGCAGACCTGCGCTGCTCGGCTGTTTAGGCTCGCCTCGTGGGAGTCTTGACATTCAGTTTGAACCTCACTCTGGACGGCTGCGTCGACCATCAGGAGGGAATCGCCGACGACGAGTCACACGCCTTCTTCACCCGTCTCATGGACGAGGGCGGGGCGATGCTGTGGGGTCGCATCACCTACGAGATGATGGAGAGCTACTGGCCGGCGGTGGCTCGTGGCGAGGAGGAGGCGCCGCCGACGATCCGCGAGTGGGCGGTCAAGCTGGAGGCCAAACCGAAGTACGTGGTGTCGTCGACGCGAAGTGACTATGCGTGGACCAACAGCCACCACCTCTCCGGCGACCTGCGCACGGGCGTGCAGAGGCTCAAGGACGCGACGCCTGCCGGTGTGCTTCTTGGTAGCGGGATGCTCGCGACCGAGTTGGACCGGCTGGATCTGATCGACGAGTACATGTTCCTCGTTCATCCCAGGATCGCCGGCCACGGCCCGACGCTGTACCAGAGCGGGCTGCCAAGCACGCGACGACTCGAGCTGATCTCGGTGACACCGCTCCGCAGCGGCGCGGTCGCCATGCATTACCGGCGCGCTTCCTGACCTCACAGCGGGCGGGCATCACGCGTGCCGAGCCTTGCGGCACGACAGTTCCCGCGGCTGAGCCTGCCAAGCGCACCGGGGTGCTCCGTCGAACGCTTGCTGATGCCATCGGTCCAATCGACGCCACGGTGGTCGAGTCGGCCGTTTCTCCGCTGCGCTGCACTCGTTACGTCCGACCACGGCGACATCGAGCAACTCGCCACGCCGAAGGGGACACCACGGCGTACCTGTTCCGGTGTCTGAGCTGCGGCAAACACCTCGCGTACTGATCGGCGCATCTCTGTAGAAATTCCGGTGATTGAGGAGGCTTCAGGCTTCGGGCATGCTCGTTGGGTGCCTTCGAGCATCGACATCGACGCCGCAAGCTTGGCCATGTGGTGGGCAGACCACGCGGCGAATCTTCCTACTTCGCCGATCCAAACCGCTGACCTGAGCTTCGTGGATTTCCCGCGGGAAATGCGCACCCGGGTCAGCGATGGGGATCCCGGCCGTTCCAGGCGACGAGGCGGTCGATGGCGGGGGCGTCGGCTTGGACGGGGACAGCCTCGGCGAAGGGGATGGCGACATCGTCGAGGCCCATGGCTGCCGAGATCTCCGCGAAGAGCGCTCGACGGTTCTCCGCGGGCAGGATCGGGCGCGCCTCGAGCGCTGCGGTGACGACTGTGTCGTCCCAGTCGGGTTGTTGACCGGTCGCTGTCGCGAGGTCCCACGTGTGGACGGTCAGTTCAGAGAAGTAGGACGTCAGCACTTCTGCGCCGCTCCCCTGAATCCACGGCAGTGCCATGGGCCGTTCGAGCACGGCGTCGTCGCGCCATGCATCTGCGGCGTGCATGCTCGACTTCGCCCACGCGTCGCACCAGCCGTCGTCGGGCGCGCTGGTTTCGATCACGGAGAAGGGATCGTGGATAGTGCCGAGCGCGGCGATGCGGTCGAGCACGCCGACGAGGTGGCTGAGCATGGCGCGGACGTCCATCTCGGGGCAGGGCGTCGACGCGGTGAGCTGGTCGGGCCGGATGCCGGCGATGACAGCCCCGCCGGTGGCGATGGCACGGTCGAGGATTGGGCGGGGGTCGACGAAGCGTGGCGTGGTTGAGTTGGTGACTGTGGTCATGCTGCCATCGTGCGGCCCAAACCGGTCAGGTGGTGACCGGTTTGGGTGTGCCGTTGTCGCTTCCAGCGATCGGCGATTCGAGAACGGTTGGGAACTATCGAGGCCTTCGGTTCGTCTCACCTTCGATTCGTCGTCGGTGGTCGAAGGGAAGGGGTGGAGCGATGGGGTGCCTCTGGTTGATGACCTCGAGGCGTCATTGCGAGTCCCGCTTCCATCGGGCCGTCCACTGGCCAACGGGAATGGTCGGAGGCGTGGAAGCACGTGCGGTGTGGCGGACGAGGAGGTGTTGCGCGGAGGCGTTGCGAACGCCGGTGGTGTCGTTCGTGTGGGCGATCACGTCTTGCGTCCTGCGAATCCACATTCGACGTCGATCCATCGAATGCTCATGGCCTTGGCGGAGGCCGGGTTCGCGGGCGCGTCCGTTCCCGTCGGGATCGATCCGGATGGCCGCGAGCGTCTGGTGTTCATCCCGGGCGATGTCGCCATCCCGCCGTACCCGGCGTGGGTGCAGAGCGGCGCCGCGCTCGGCTCGATCGCACGACTGCTCCGGCACATGCACGACGTGTCGACGACCGTGCCGTTCGACATCGACGCGATGTGGAGCCGAGAGATGGCCGATCCGATGGGGGGCGACGTGTCTGCCACAACGACGTGTGCCTGGAAAACGTCGTGTTCCGCGACGGGGTTGCGGTGGGGCTGTTGGACTTCGACTTCGCTGCCCCGGGGCGACGTGAGTTCGATCTGGCGTCGTTCGCCCGGATGTGCGTTCCGGTCGACGACGACGTGAACGCTGCCCGGCTGGGATGGGCGCCGGTCGATGGTCCGGCACGTGTGCGGCTTGTGTGCGACGAGTACGGGCTCGATGGGCCGGGTCGTGTTCGTCTGCTGGGCTGCCTCGACGAGTCGATCGCCCGCGGCGGCGAGTTCGTGCGGCGACGTGTCGAGGCCGGCGAGGTCGCATTCATCGAGATGTGGGAGGCAATGGGTGGCCGGGAGCGTTTCGACCGACGCCGCCGTTGGTGGTCGGCGGCACACAGCGACTTCGAAGAAGCCCTGCGATCGCTCATGTGACCAGCCAATGCGAGCACGCCGCTCGAATGCAGCGCTCGTGCGGAGGCAGGAAGCCGAGACGGGTGTTCGAAGTAGTGGTGGAAGCCCACCTTGTCTGCCGGAGGCGGCGCGCACGCGATGAGCGCGTCAACTTCTTCATCGAGTTCGGCCAAGACCGCTTCCGGCACTACGCCAGGCACCACGAGGTATCCGTCGGCGCCGAACGTTCGGAGCTGTGCGATGGACTCCTGATCGTGACCGGACCGCGCCGCGCAACGTCGCGGCGACCTCCGACTCAGCGGTCCTCATCCAGGAACAGGTAGCCGTCGAGAACGATCAGTCGTTCGGACGTCGGCGGGGCGGGAAGGGCGCGGCCGTGCGCCGTCGTCCGTACCTCACCGATCCACTTCGAGTGTTGGTACTCGTGGTTGACGATGGCGGTCAGCATCGTGGCCGCGATCCGACCCAGTTGCTCGGGGGCGCCGACGTTGCCGTGGGCGATGTTGCCGACCCTGAAGCGCACCCGTTCGGCCACGGTGGCTCTGTATCCGCGGATGCGCTCGATGTCGGGCAGGTCACCTCGATCTGGCTCTTGTGTGGCGCTGTCCATGATCGAGTCGATCTCGGGGTCGATCAGCGGTTCCGCCGCGGTGAGGTTGCGCACCATGTAGTGAGCCACGGCCGCCTGATGCCCGAGATGCCACGCGATCGCACTCGAGTGCTGAGATGGGCGCCACATCAACTCGGCAGAGCTGAGGTCGGTCCAGAGCTGGTCGGTGTAGCCGAGCGCCCGGTCGTACTCCTCGAGGAGTTCGTCGAGGGTGGGGGAGGAGTTCATCGGTTCCTTGGTGTCGTGAGTCGTCAGCGTGCGAAGCGGCTCGTGCGAGTCGTCTGCTGCTGCTTGGCCCAGGCGACGAACTCCGGAGCCTTCGTCGAGATCGGGGTGCGGGTCGCCGTGGGCCCGACCGCGACCACATGCGTGACGACGGTGTCGCCCACGTATGCGTGCATGGCGATCATGGGCGGCTCCCGAGTCTCGGCAGGTTCGTGACGAGGATCGAGATCGCCGGCGACAGCGCCCGACGTCGACGGACACACGGTCAACAGACAAGGTCCCCAGGTCGTGGTGATGGGTCGGTGGACATGCCCGGACATCACATGAAGGACCTGCGGATGCCGCCTCACCACCGCCTCGAACCGCTCGGCGCCGCGCAGGCCGACGCAGTCCATCCACCAGATTCCGGTCTCGAACGGCGGATGGTGGATTGCGATCACCGTCGGCCATCCGCTGTGCTCGGTGAGGTCTGCATCCAGCCATTCGGCATCGCCCTCGTCGAAGGTGTCCGCGCTCGTGTCGACCAACACGAGGTGGGGCTCGCCGAGGTCGAGCGATCGATGGCCGACGAACTCTTCGATCCGGCGATCGTGGTTGCCGCGGATCGCTTCCCAGGGAGCGATCAACGGGGTGATCAGTCTGCGGAACTCGTCCCATTCGGCCGGTTCGCCGTGGTCGGTGATGTCCCCGGTCACCAGCACAAGATCGGGTTGGGACGTCATCGAATTGATGGCGTCGACCGCGTCCGAGAACCTCTCGCCGCTTCCCGCTCTCGGACCTCCGATGTGCACATCGGAGATCTGGGCGATGACGAAGGCCATGGCACATCCTTCCACGGCACAGCCTTTCTCCGAGGTACGCACCACCCATCGATGTCGATCGCCAGAGGCGTGTGTCGAACCGATGCCGTCGCGTCGTGGGTCGTCAGGATGGCGGTGCCGCGACCGATCGCAGGTGTTGATTGACCACCGATGCGATGCGCGCCAGATGGAGGAGATCGGCCCTGTCGAGTGGGTCGATGACCCAGCGACGAACTCGCGCCACGTGTTCGGGGGCTGCTGCGCAGAGCAGAGCTAGGCCTGCGTCGTTCAGCACAACCTGTCGGGCGCGCTGGTCGTCGGGATCGGGTTCCTTGTCGACCAGACCCGCCCTCTGGAGTCGGTTGATCCGATGCGTGATACAGCTCGAACTGTCGTTGATCACGTCGGCGAGCTCGTTCACTCGAAGGCCCGTGGGAGACGTCGAGAGGTGATGCATCAGCTCGTAGTCGCGACCGGTGATCGCTCGAGTGCGGCGGAGTTCGGTGTCGCTGAGCGCCACGATCCGCGATGCGAGCGTGATCAGGTTCACCCAGGCCGCCATCTCATCCTGATCGAGCCATTCGGTGTCAGGAGCCATCACCTCATCATTGCGCCCACTGCGTCGAGATCGGGGTGTGCTCTGCGAATCCGTTGGTGAGCTCGGCTTCGGACATCGCGAACCGACGGTGAATCGTTGCCAGCAGGTCGCGACGTTCCATGGCGCGAGATTACCTGAGCGATCAGGTAATCTCACGCCATGGCCGACGACATCGCTCCACCCACCGCCCCGAGCCCGTCCATCACCGCTGCTCCGAATGGCCCGCTCCTGGTCAATGGAGGAGTGCCGCTCTATCGACGCCGATCGGTGCAGAGCGAGCACGGGGAACCGCTCGCGTGGGAGACCACCGAGCAGCTGGAGTCACGCGATCGCTACGCCCTCTGCCGATGCGGGGAATCGGATCGCAAGCCGTTCTGCGACGGATCTCACGCCCGGGTCGGGTTCACCGCCGACGACAGTGCCGGCGGCACGTACGACGAACGTTCCAACGTGCTCGGTGGAACCGGTCTCACCGTCCGCGACGACCGTTCGATCTGCGTCCACGCCGGCTTCTGCGGTACTCGCCTGGCCAACGTGTGGGGCCAGGTCGCGGAGACCGGAGAGTCGACCGTGCGCGCCCAGGTGATCTCGATGGTCGAGAAGTGCCCGTCGGGGGCGCTGACCTTCCGTTTCGACGGTGGCGATGTCGAGCCATTGCTGGCCACCGCAATCGCGGTCACCGACGATGGCCCGCTGTGGGTCACCGGAGGAATCCCGGTGACGGTCGGCGATGGGTCGGGCATCGAGACCCGGAACCGGGTCACGCTGTGTCGATGCGGCGCCTCGGCCAACAAGCCGCTGTGCGACGGCAGCCACAAAGAAGCCGGATTCCGGGATCCGAGCGCCTGAACGCAGGCAGGCCGCGACGTCCGTGGTGGTCGGAGCGACCGTGGGCCGTCGATCGGCGGGTCGATCAGTCGGCGACGGCGAGGATGCGCACCGGCAGCTCGCGCGGGCCGCGGATCTGACCGACGCTCCAGCGGGTGTCGCCAGCCAGCTCGAAGCGCGGGAAGCGCGTGATGAACTCCTCGATCGCGACCTTCAGTTCGAGTCGCGCGAGGTTCGATCCGAGGCACCGATGGATGCCGAGACCGAACGCCGCGTGGCGGTTCTCCTGGCGGTCGACGATGAAGGTGTCGGGATCTTCGAACTTCAGCGGATCGCGATTCGCCGCGGGGAACGGCAACAACACCCAATCGTCCTGTTTCATGGGACAGCCGTGGAAGTCGTTGTCCTTGGCCACCAGCCGAGCCATCGTCACCGGGGCGTACGAGCGGAGGAACTCCTCGAGCGCGAAGGTCATCACCTCGGGGTCGTCGATCAGACGCTGATGATCCTCCGGGTGTTGGGCGAGATGCCACAGCGATGAACCGATCGCCGACCAGGTGGTGTCGATGCCGGCGATGAGCAACAGGATGATCATGCCTCCCGCGATCTCGTCGGTCACCCGCTGCCCGTCGATCTCGACGTTCAGCAAGTAGCTGGTGAGGTCGTCGCGGGGATTCGCATGGTGATCGCGGATCTGCTCGGTGATGTAGATGCCGAGGTCCTCCATGCCCTCTCGGGTGCCCGGCTCCTCGGCGATGCGCTCGAGCGCGTCGTGGACGAATTTGCGGAAGAGGGACTCGTCTGCGGCAGGGAAACCCAGGATGCGCCCGATGACGCTGACCGGGATGTGCTGCGCATACTGCACCGCTGCGTCGATCACGGTCTCGCCCGGAGCGATGTCGCCAATGCGGTCGAGCAGGTCCTGGCACAGTCGTCTGATCTCGGGTTCCCACGGCTCGATCTGCTTCGGAGCGAAGGCGGGGAGCAACAGTCTGCGAGCCATGGCGTGGAACGGCGGGTCGCTGGTGATGGGCGGCGCGCCACCGATCGGCGCAGGCAGGGAGAGATCGCCAGGTCGACCGACGGAGACGACGACGGCACGGCTGGTGAAGTTCTCGGTGTCGTAGGCGATCTCGTGCACGGTGTCGTGGGTGATCGGCACCCACATGCCGCCGTAGCGGTCTGAGTGCGCCACCGGACAACCGCCTTCGCGGAGCTCCTTCCACACCTGCGGTGCCACCGGGTTGTAGGCAGGGTCGCCGTGATCGAAGTCGGTGGCGAAGTCGGCGACCGGCCCGTAGTCGTCGGCCACGTAGGGGACGCGCTGCCACACATGGGTGCCCTCGGGGCTGTTGCCGAAGACCGGGAGGACGTAGTCGGGCGGTGGCGTGAAGGTTCGGGCGGTCTCGTCCGCGTTGCCCTCGATGATGTCGGTCATGTCAGCCGTCCGTGACCTTGATCGCGAACTCGGGGCAGTTCGCTGCCGCAAGGCGCGCCTTGTCCTGCAGTTCGGCCGGCACGTCGCCGTCGAGCAAGAGCACCGCCTGTCCGTAGTCGTCGACATCGAACAACTCGGGTGCCAACGCGTAGCAACGGTTGTGGCCCTGGCACTTCTCGGAATCGAGGTGAAGTCGCATTCGGAAAATCTAAGTGGTCGAGCCCCCCTCGTGCCAGCCGAGGGTCATGCCGGTTCCCAACCGTTGGGCGTCCACCGTTCGGTGTGCCCGTCGGCGGGCTCGATGCGAAGGAGATGGAGCCACTCGTTGGCGACGAGGTGGTGCACGACGGCGTGGTCGGCAACGATCGAATCGATCGACTCGCGCGGCGCTTCGATGAACACCGACAGCCGCAACGGTGCGTGCCTCAGCCTTCGCCCGTCGTGGAGCGATTGCATCGAGAGTCCGATCCGCAGGTCGCCACCGTTGCCCTCGAACACGCCGATGCGACCACCGACCACGTTGTGCAGCACCTTGTTGCCGCTGCCGTATCGGGAGTTGTCGACCGTGGAGGCGTGGTACTGCATGTTGATCCAGTTCGTCACGACCATCGGTGCCGTCATGATGAGCGTCAGCACCGACAGGTCGGCATCGAGCGTCCAGTCGTAGTCGTGCAGGAAGCTGCGACCCGCCAGATCGATGTGGCGCGTCCGTCGCCGCGGCGCGACGATGAACGCTGCGTTGCCCGCCAGACCCCATTCGGGCCGCACCTGCGACCAGTCGTTGGCCCGGCGGCGGATCGCGTGGTCGAGCTCTACCGGCTGATCGGCCAGGTGTCCGAGATCGAGGCCGACGGATCGCTCGGCCCGAGCATTTCGGCCCGCGACGGCGAGCCACTCGCGCAGTTGGGCGATTCCCTCCCGGGTGCTGTCGGGTGCGAGTTCGGTGTCGAACAGCACCACATCGTCGGTGGTGGTGTTGTGCAAGCCCGGAACGAACCAGGTGGTGCTGGGGACGCGGATACCGAGTCCACCGAGGTGTTCTCGCACCGCGGTGGAGTTCAGGAGATCGGCGAGCACCCGTGCGTTCACCTCCCCGGTCTGGCCGCCGCACGCCCCACAATCCAGGCCGGCAGCATGCGGGTTGTTCGCGGTTTGGCTGCCGTGACCGCACAGCAACACCACCTCGGCGAACCCTTCGATCAGCCCCATTGCGGACAACACCTTGTGCGCGATGACGGCGGCGGCTGCCGGATCGTCGGCCACCAGGTTTAACGTCGGGCGCAGACCGGCATGCGAGGCCAAGGGCAGCCCGTCGTGCTCCCACTTCGTCGGCGCCGATGTGTGAGCGAGGCTGTCGTGGAGCAGCTTCGGGCCGTAGAGCAGGCCCATCGACTCGACGAAGCTGAACACCGACGACGGCGCGCTCCGGAAACTGCTCCACCGTCCACGGTTGCCGAGCGTCGCGGCGCGTTCGCCGGCCAGCACCGCGCTGGTTCCGCCGCCGGCGGCCTCGCTCACGTTCAGCGCCGGCGCGAGCAGGCCGGGCAGTTGCGGACGGGTGAGTTCGCTCCCGACCGGCGTGTAGGAGATGGGGAGACCGAAGAACCCTGCGAACCCTCGGGTGTGCACCTTTGGCGTGACCGACTCGAGCGACCGCCGAAACACCTCTGAGCGAACATCGATGCAGAAGACGGCTTGCGCAGTGGGCACCGGAGCGAGCGATGCGTCGCCGTTGGCCAGCTGGTCGATCAACGCACGCTGGTAGGTGCGTTCGAGCGCCGTCTGCAGCAGCCAGTCGATGCGCTTCCCGTCGGCGATCGACGCGGCGACCTCCTGGGTGCTCACCCACGACGCGGCCCAGTCGGTCCACCGGTCTGCATCAGCCGGTGAGTCCGCGTCCAACCGCAGCAGCCAGTCCCAGGCCAATCGGACGGCGAGCAGTCCGACGATCTCGTCGTCGTCGTGGTCGGCGAGCCGTGCTTGCCAGCGCACGTAGGCGCACCACGCCGACCAGCCGTTGACGGAGAGGAGCAACGACGTGAGGTACGCCTCGTGGCCTGCCTCTGGCACCTGGAGCGATCGGAGCATCACGTCGATCGCCTCGCCCGGAGTGGCCGGCAACGCTGCGATCTGCGCGCGGGCCCACGACGAGCCGTGTTGCCATCTCACGCCGTGTGATGCGGACAGCTGCAGCCGCCAGCCGGCGAAGAGGTCGACCTGTTGGTCGGGGTGCCACGAACCCTGCCAGCGATCGAAGTGAGCAGCGCAGTGCTGGCTGATCTGATGGGTGACCAGGTCGACCCACGTCTGACCCGGCCGAGGTGGAACGCCTGCGTCGCGAACGTCGGTGGCCAGTGCCATCCGCGGCATCGGTGGCGTGTGGGGCTCTGGATGCTCGAGCGCCTCGACCGCGGCGGTGGCCATGTCGGGTTCGCCCAACGAGATCGCGACAGCCGTCACCTGCTCGGCGGCCAGCCGGCCGGCCGACCACTCCTCGCGGAACCACGAGCGGGGCATGGTGAGCGCCGTGCCGGCCAGCCCTCCGAGCATCGCTGCGGCGACCGGCGCCGGCGTGGCCAGCCAGCCCCAATAGGGGTTGACCGCGATGAACTGATCGAGCGGCCACGTCGGTGCGATGCGGTCGCACGCCGCCGTGATCGCATCATGAACCGCCGGCGAGACACCACCGGTCGTCGTGGAGATGGTCATGCGATGCTCCCACTGGGGGATGTCGGGGCGACCACTGCGGCCGACGTCGGCTTGGGGAGCGGGGCGTCTCGAGCTGTCGGCGTCGGCGGCGCCCACACCGCGAACGCGAGCCTGGTGAAGGCCTCGTCGATGAACAGGCCGCCGTAGATCCAGGGGTACAGGCGTGTCGAGAGCGCACCGGTGGGGGCGACGGCACAGATCGATTGCACGGCGAACAGCAGTGCGAACAACGTCGCCACGATCGCGAGCAGTGCAGCCGGGGCGGCCGACCCATGGGGAACGAAGGCGCCGAACAGGTCGTGCAGCGCGAAGTAGGCGAGTGGCACCGCCACCGCACCGAGGATCGAGGTGCTGTGCCGCGTGGTGATCGAGCCGAAGGACGATCCGACGAGGGGTACCAGCGCCAGACCGACGACACC
>JANNQK010000230.1:0-26736 GCA_031400715.1 Actinomycetes bacterium
CCCCACCCCTCGGGCCGGTTGCGCGGCCCCCCCCGGGCGGCACAACTCCCCGCCGGCCGCGGCGACAACCTGGGCCGCCGCGGCCGCTGGATGCGCCGATGATGCAACCGGCGCGACGATCGACGAACCGTCGGTGATCACGCTGGCAGCGTCGGTCGACGTGGCTGCTGCGACGGTTCCGGCGACCACGCCTCCAACGCTGGCACCTCCTGCACCTCCGATGACGGAGGCCCCACCTGTGACCGTGCCGATCGATGCCGGCGCGATGTTGCAGGCGTCGCTCGACTCGCTGGCCACCGGATACCACTTCCGTACGTCTGTGGCCGTGGGTGGCACCGAAGTGCTCGTCGCCGAAGGAGACAGGGTGGGCGACGGCACGAGACTCACCATCTGGTCGAACGGCACCAGCGTGGCCTACGTGATCACACCGGCCGGAAGTTGGGTGTTCCCCGAGGGCGGCGAGTGGGAGGCGCTCGACAGTCCTCCCGCGACCACCGACCCGCTGGTCGCACTGCGCACACCCTCGGCCGTGAGCGGCATCAGCACCGACGGGGTGGCGGCGACGATCGTGGCAACCGTGGCCGCGAACACCCTCGGCGTGCCATCCGATGGCATGGCCGACGTGCGGGTGACGGTGAACGGCCCGGTGCTGTCGGAGATCGCCTACGAGGCGTCGGTCGATGGCCAGACCGCAAGCGTCCGTTCGACCTTTGGCGCCGTGGTCGATCCGACCGCGGTGACACCGCCGATCTGAGGACTCGGCCGCTCCAACCACGTCCGGCTCAGGCGGCTCGTGCCGCGCGACACTGCGCCACACGTGACGAGCGTCCCGTGGGGTTGGCGGTTCTCCGACGACGTCGCCCATTACCCTCCTCGTCGTGGAACCAACTTGGCTCGGCGCGGCGCGCGTGTTGTTCGTGGCCGGCAAGGGCGGCGTCGGGTCGAGCACGGTCGCGGCGGCGCTGGCGTTGTTGGGCGCGCGCAACGGCGCCGATGTGCTGCTCGCATCGGTGGATGGCAAGCCCGGCCTCGGCCCACTCCTCGGCGGCAAGTCCCTCACCAAGGACGAGCAGTTGCTGCGCACCTTTGCGGCCAGTGGCGGCCGAGTGCGGGCTCGCGCCATCCCGCCCGATCAGGCGTTCGGCGACTACCTGGAACTCAGAGGCGTCGGCGGGCTGCTTCGCCGCGCCGCCTCGGCTGCATCCCTCGACATGGTGGCTGCGTCGACGCCAGGACTGGAGCATCTCCTCGTTCTGGGCAAGATCAAAGAGCTCGAGCGCACCAAGGCCGCCGACCTCATCATCGTCGACGCCCCTCCGGCCGGTCACGCGGCCCCCTTCATCCGAGCGGCGAGCGCGCTGCAGGACGTGGTCGCCAGCGGTCCGGTGCGACAGCAGGCCGACGAGGTCGCCGAGATGCTCGCCGATCATCAGCGATCGCAGGCGTTGCTCGTCACGCTCGCCGAGGAGACGCCGGTGAACGAGTTGATCGAGTTGGCCTGCGACGTCGACGAGCGGTTGGGCCTCGCGTTGGCGCCATTGGTGATCAACGCCTGCTGGCCCGACCGCCCCGAGCTCGAGCTGACGCCGGCCGCGGCGGCCAAACGCAGCGGTACATCGTTGTCGACCGCCGACAAGGCGGCCCTCACGTCGTCGAGCCGATACGGCTGGGCACGCCTGCAGGTGCAACGTGAGCAGCTCGCACGACTCGACGAGCTGCTGCCGTTGCCCCGCATCGTGTTGCCCAAACTCACCGTCTCGCGACTCACGTCGGTCGACCTCGACGTGCTCGTCGAGGCGCTGGCGGTCGAGCCGGAGCGGCCACGATGACGGTCCGCCGGATCGGAGCACCGCTCGCGCACCTGCTCGACAGCGCCAACCTGCTCGTCACGTGCGGGCCGGGAGGTGTCGGCAAGACCACCACTGCAGCAGCCCTCGGGCTCGCTGCGGCTCGCTCCGGACGCCGGGTGGTCGTGGTGACCATCGATCCGGCCAAGCGACTGGCCGATGCCCTCGGCATCGCCGCAGCGGGATCGAACCAACCACACCTCGTCGCCGATGCGGTCAGCGGGCCGGGTTCGTTCTCCGCGCTCATGCTCGACGCAGAGAAGACCTTCGACCAGCTCATCCGAGATCGTGCTGGCGACGCGGCGGAGTCGATCCTGAGCAACGGCGTGTACCGCAGCATCGCCGGCTCGCTCGCCGGCGCGCAGGAGTACATGGCGATCGAACGACTGCATCAGCTGCATCACAGCGGCGACTACGACCTCGTCGTGATCGACACCCCGCCGTCACGACACGCGATCGACATCCTCGAGGCTCCCGACCGATTGGTGAAGTTCCTGTCGAACCCGGTGTATCGCGCACTCACGATCCCGTCTCGATCGTTCGCCAAGGTGACCAACGCTGCGTCGGGCGCGTTCTTGTGGACGGTGAAGCGCCTCGCCGGACCGAAGATCGTGGAGGAGACGATCGAGTTCTTCCGCTCGATCTCGGGTCTCGAAGCCGGGCTTCGCACGCGAGCCGCCGAGATGTCAGCGCTGCTGCGCTCGGACGACACCGCGTTCGTGCTGGTCTCGAGCCCGCGGGCCGAGGCGATCGACGAGGCCGGCTTTCTGGCAACCGCACTCCATGACGGCGGCTTCCGGCTCGGAGGTGTCGTGGTGAACCTCGTGCATCCGCTGCCGCCGAATCTGCACATCGACGACGCGCTCCTCGACGAGATCACGGGTCCCCTTGCCGAGCAGATCGCGTACCACCGCGAGCTCACGTTGCTCGCTCAGGGCGAACGCAACGAACTCGAGTCGCTGTTCGCGTTGGCGAACGGCGCACCGGTGTGCGAAGTTCCGTTGCTCGACCACGACGTCCACGACGTGGACGCCCTGATCGAGCTGGGCGGCGTGCTGGTCGATTGAACCGGCCGGTTCGATGTCACCGAATCCGTCTCGCGAGATCGGGCGTCAGACGACCGGGGTGAAGTCGGGCCCCACGGTACGGGTTCGCTTGAGCTCCCAGAACCCGCCGACGGTCGCAGCCATGGAGACGCCGTCCCACAGACGCAAGCCCTGTTCGATGGGGAGGCGACGACTGATCACCGGCCCGAAGAAGCCGACCCGCTGGCCGGAGTGGTCGTCGAACGCGAGGATGGGTGTGCCGACGTCCTTGCCGGTGAGCGACAGGCCATCATCCATCGAGGCGCGGATGACCGTGTCCCACTTTTCGTCGTCGAATGCTGCGGCGTACGAGGTGTCGAGCCCGGCCTCGGCCAACAGTTCGGCCGCGGTCGTCGAACGCTCCTGTCGATGGTGGATGTGCTCGCCGTACACGGTGTAGAGCCCGCCGAGCGGTGCGTTGCCCTCGCCGGCGCGCACCGCCTCGAGCACCCGGAGCAGGCCATGGGTGTACACGACCGTCTCGTAGAAGGGGGAGTCGGGCTGCACGTCGTTCTTGAACTTCAGGCTGATGGGGTGCCACACCACATCGAGGTCACGATGGGGAGCGATGTCGTTCACCCATCGCGAGGTGAGCCAGCACCACGGACAAGCAGGGTCGATCCAGAACTCGAGCTTCACGGGGGGTTGCCTCCTGGCGGAACGTCGATCGATCGTCGCCCGGATGGTCGGCCGATGTGAACACGATCTCCAACCGGGGTTCAGTCAGATTTCTTCCAGGTGAGGAGCTCACCCTGCCCCGACATCAACAACGATCCCGGCATCACCCGCAACCGGTAGGGCTCCAACCGCAGGATGCCGAAGTTCTCTGACTCGGGCGACGACCACCCCGGGATGATCGCGGGGTCGTACCCGACGGGCGCCGGACCTTCGGCGAACCGGCGCCAACCGGTGGCGCGAGAGTGCGGATCGGTCTCCCACGCCGTGGCGCAATCGGCGGTGCACGTGTCCTGATCGGACGCCCAGTAGGTGAGCGAGACCCTGGACTCGTGGGCCAGGTCGGTGGCCTTGGCCGACAGCGGAGACGTGGCGACCCATCCGGTCACTCGATCTCCCTCGAGCTCCCAGATCGGATGCAGAACTCTCGTCCTCGGTGCGCCCGACGCATGGGTGGTGGCGACGGTGCACCACACGATGCGATGCGCCATCTGGACGAACGCGGGAGCGACGACGGACAATGAGGCCATGACGTCCGAACGTAGCTCCCCGGCGAATGCCGCCGCGACGCATGTCGACGTGCATGAGGCCGGCCTCGCCGAGATCGTCGCGGCGGGCCGCTTGGTGCGGGCCGGGCTGGCCGAGCATTGGGGATCGGTCGACGCCTCCCTCAATCACGATCTCGCGAACCTCGCCGCGGCCTACCCCACCGGCCGCACGCTCGTGGCGGTCGATCACGTCGGTCGGGTCGTCGGTACGGGAACCGTCGTGCCACGCGACGACTACGACGTCGAGGTGGTGCGGATGTCGGTGGCGGCCGAACTGCGCGGCACCGGTGTCGGCCGACAGATTCTCGATGCACTGATCGACATCGCCGCGGGGTGGGGGGCGCAGCGTGTGGTGCTCGAGACGACGGCGGCATGGACGGCGACCGTGGCGTTCTACGAGCGATGCGGATTCCGGGTCACGCGCTACGTCGACGGTGACTTCGGCCGCGATGCGTGGTTCGAGCGACGTCTCGGCGAACCCGGCCCCGGCCCGGCGTAGACCGCCGTCAGCTCACCAGCGATGCGCACGAGCTCGTGGCGGACCTCCGGCGGGTCGAGCACCTCCACCGCAGAGCCGAAGCCCGCGACCTCGCCGGCGATCTGGCGGGCGCCATGCGCACGGATCTCCACCTCGATCCGTCCATCGGGCGCTGCCGCGCCGATCTGCAGACGTGTCCCCAACAGGTACCGCACGATGTTCAGCGACTCGGCCTGCACCAGGGCGCGCACGCGCAGTGGCATCCTCATCCGATCCACCTCGTCGGCGATCGCCTGCCACGCCTCGGACAGGTTGAAACCCGCCGGTCGTTCAGCGGGTTGCCCGGTGGGTCGCAACGACGTGATCCGGTCGACGCGGAAGGTTCGTTGGCCCGCCTGCGTGTGGGCGACGAGGTACCAACTCGTCCCCTTTGCCGCGAGGCCCAACGGCTCCACCACGCGCTCGGTCGACTCACCGGTGCGCGATCGATACCCGAGGAGCACCTGCGACGACTCCACCACCGCCTGCTGGACGGCTTCCAGCTGGTCGGGAACCGGACGTGCGCCCCCACTGTCGTCGCCCCAACCCCAGCGATCGACGACGATCGACGCCGACGCCTGTTCGGCGGCGGCTCGGAACTGTTCGGGCAGCGCCCGCACGAGCTTGCGGAGGGCCGCTCGCAGGTCGGGTGTCGTCCCTGCTGAGGGTCCGGCCACCAGGAACAAGGCCCGCGCCTCGGCCGAGGTGAGCCCACTGAGATCGGTGCGCCCACCTCCGGCCAGGCGGTACCCGCCTCCCCGACCCTGCTGCGAGTACACGGGGAGGCCGGCCATGCCGAGCGCATCGAGGTCGCGGCGAGCGGTTCGCGAGCTGATCTCCAGTTCGCTCGCCACCTCGTCGGCGGTCACCTGGCCGCGCTGCTGGAGCATCAGCAGGATCGCCACGAGTCGGTCGGCTCTCATACCACCGATCTTTCCATCTGAACCGGCCATGACGTGTCCGGTTTGAAGACGATCGTGGGGGACATGACCAACGACATCACCTCCATGACCACTTCCACCGTCTCCGACGAGATGGCCATCCATGCGCAGATCGACGCCGCACCGCTTCCCGCCGACGATCCTCGGCGCTGGTTCGCCCATGCGGTCGCAACGGCTGGCGCCACCATCGCCGCCGTCGCCGACGATCAGCTCACCCTGAGCACCCCATGCGCCGACTACGACGTGCGCGGCATGCTCGGGCACCTGGTGGCGGTGATGCATCGCGTCGCCACCGTCGGTGCCGGCGGCAGTCCCTTCGACGTGCCGCAGCTGGTCGAGCTCGGCGATGGCGCCACCGTGAACGACTGGAGTGATGCCTGGAGCGACGCTGCGCACCGTGTGCAGGAGGTGTGGACAGAAGACGTGCTCGACCACCTGATCACCTTGCCCTGGGCTCAGCTGCCGGGCAGGGTGACGATGGCGATCTACACCAACGAGGTCACGGTGCACACCTGGGATCTCGCGACCGCCACCGGTCTGTCGCCGAGCTGGCATCAGCCCACGCTCGCCCAGGCCTACGAGGCCATCCGCATCGGCCTGCCGGCCGAAGGTCGCACTGCCAGCTTCGACGCGGCGATCGCACAGATGGACGAGTCGGTTCGCGACCAGGTCGCCGACGAGGGCGCGCCCTTCGCCGAGTTGGTCGAGGTGCCGGCCGATGCCCCGTTGATCGATCGTCTCGTCGCTTGGAACGGCCGCCGCCCCTGACGATGCGGCCCGCCCGGCGTTCTGGTCGCGAGCCCGCCCATGCCCCGAAGCGAATCGCGACCAGAACGCGGGGTAGACACGCGTCATGCCTCAACCGAATGAATCCGAACGCACGCATACGGTCACCACCGAAGCACTCGAGGGCGGGGTGTGGGTGGTCACCATCTGCCGCCCCGAAGTCCGCAACGCGGTGGATGGACCGACCGCAGCTGCACTGGCCGACGCCTTCCGCGAGTTCGAGCGTCGCGACGATCTGCCGGTGGCCGTGCTCACCGGTGCCGAGGGAACGTTCTGCGCCGGCGCCGACCTGAAAGCGGTGAGCACGGGCAACGGCAACCGGGTGGAGGCAGACGTGTCGTTGGACGGCCCGATGGGTCCCACCCGGATGCTGCTGTCGAAACCGGTGATCGCCGCTGTCGAAGGACACGCCGTCGCTGGCGGGCTCGAGCTCGCGGCGTGGTGCGACCTGCGCGTGGCAGCCGACGACGCCGTGTTCGGCGTGTACTGCCGCCGGTGGGGCGTGCCGCTGGTCGACGGTGGCACGGTGCGGCTGAGCCGGTTGCTGGGGCACAGCCACGCCCTCGACCTGATCCTCACCGGCCGTGGCGTCAGCGGCGACGAAGCGCTCCGCATGGGGCTGGCCAACCGGCTCGTGGCTCGCGGCGGGGCGCTCGCCGCGGCGGTCGATCTCGCACGTCAGATCGCGTCGTTCCCGCAGCAGTGCATGCGCGGTGACCGCGCCTCCAGCTACGACCAGTGGTCCCTGCCGCTCAGCGCCGCACTCGCCCGTGAAACCGAGTTGGGGATCGCCACCATCCGCTCGGGCGAGACCGTGGCTGGAGCCCAGCGCTTCGCCAACGGAGCTGGGCGCCACGGTTCGTTCGGCTGATCGAATCGTTCTGGTCGCGAATCCTTGCTCGAACAGCAAGCCAACGCGACCAGAACAGGAACCACGGCGACGACTGGGAGGGTGATCAGTCGAGACCGCTGTTGTTCAGGATCTCGTTGCCGCGGCGGACGTCATCGAGATGGTGCAGCGGGTCGTGGAGGAAGTAGCGGGCGAAGCTGTCGACGGTGAACTCGGCTCCGTCGGAGCGACGTCCCGTACGCATCCACTGGTGGTCACCGACCTGTTCGAACCTGGCACTGATGACCTGCGCGGCGGCTTCGAGCTGATCGGCGAGGACGGACGGATCTTGCAGGTCGTATCGGCTGTCGACCGCGGTCTGGTCTTGATCCCAGTTGGCGAACCGAGGCACATCCTCGGCGAGCATCAGCTCGAGCCGGTGGTCGAACAGCTCGAAGACATCGCGCACGTGGCAGCCGTACTCCAACGCGGACCATTGATCCGCTGTCGGACGGAGCCGGGCATCCGGCCGTGCGAGCAACTCGCGCCACTCCGCGATCTGGCCGCGGACCAGGCCGGCCACGTCGGACGGAGCAATGCCGATCGCGTCGAATCCGCAGTCGGGACAGATTCGTTCGAGCACCCAGGTCCAGTTCTTGTCGTCGGCTGTGATCGGCGGCGGGGAACCGGGCTGGGCCGGCAGGTCGGCGGGCAGGTCGGAGGGCAGGTCGGAGGGCAGGTCTGAGGGCAGGTCGGCGGGCAGGTCGGAGGGCATGGCCATGATCAGACCGTAGCGAGGCAGTACGATGAACCCGCCCTGGTTTCCCCCGCCGTCGGTGCCTCTGTAGCACCGCCCGATCAGGACACGGACCGACATGAACCCACCGAACGCCCACCACGGCCCAAGCCCGGCCCGAGCCGATCGCCGCTCGCTGATCGTCGCAGGCGCGGCCGCCACGCTCGTCTGCGGATTCTTCGCGCTCCGCGGCGGCGACGGCACAGATGGCGTACAGGCCGCGCCGATCGAGACCACCCCCGGTGCTGCCGACTCGGGCGCCCCGGCGGCCGTGGCGCCGGCACCTGTGGCCGCCCCCGTCCAGGCGATCACACCCGCCGATCCGGCTGCCGTCGCCGCGTCGCCATCCGCCGACGACGTGCAAGATCTCGACGGTGATGCGCTCACCACGGCCGACAGCTGCCTGATGGACACCCTGTCGCTGCGCGTCGGCGAGAGCGGACAGGGCGTCGTCTGCCTGCAACAGGCACTCACCGAGCAGGGCTACTACACGGGAGCGGCCAGCGGATCGTTCGACCAGGCCACCTTCGACGCAGTCGAGACGATGCAGGCCGATCGAAATCTCTACGTCGATGGCATCGTCGGCCGCGAGTCCGCGTTGTCGCTCGGCATCTGGCCCGACGAAGCATCCTTCGTCGTTCGCACGCCGAAGCCGCCCGAGGGCGCGATGGACCTGGCCGGCTACCGGCTGTCGTCGGTCGCCTCGGCTGGTGCGGATGCACCGCCGCTTCCTCCCGACTCCGGCTCGGGTCGCCGCCTTGTCTACGACCGGGCCGGCCAGCGCGTGTGGGCGGTGGGCAGCGAGGGCGAGATCATTCGTTCGTGGCTCGTGTCGGGCAGCAAGTACAGCAACGAGCTTCCCGGCACCCACGAGGTGTACAGCAAGTCAGATGTGTCGACCGCGTGGAACGGCAAGGCGTGGTTGCCGAAGATGGTGCGGTGGCTGAAGACCGAACGCGGTGCGATCGGATTCCACTCGATCCCGCTGCACGTCGAGGACGACTCCCCGTACCAGACCGATGCCGAGCTCGGCACCCGGCTCTCCGGCGGGTGCCAGCGCCAGGCCGTGCTCGACGCCGACTTCCTGTGGGAGTGGGCCGACATCGGCACCAAGGTGGTCGTCCTCTGACGCGCCGATCGCGATGATGCGGGATGAACGCACCGGTTTCGGTGCATCCATCCCGCATCTCGACACGTCAGGTGTGAGTCGTCGACCGGCTCATCGGTCGAGTCATCGGCGGGCACCGACGAGTTCGCGCTCGGGGGAACCGTCACCGGGATCGAGCGTGGAACGGTCGTCGAGCGATGACGGCCCATCACCCTGGTGCATGCCATAGCGATCGTGGAATCGTCGGAGTGGGGCGGGTGCCCACCAGTTCGCCTCGCCTGCCAGGCGCATGAACGCCGGCACGAGGAACGCTCTGACGACGGTCGCGTCCATCAGCACGGCGAGGCCGAGCCCGATGCCGAACATCTTGATGAAGCTGACGCCCGACGTGCCGAAGGCGAAGAAGGTGATCGCCAGCAACGCTGCGGCGGCCGTGACGATGCTGCCCGTTCGCTCGAGGCCGAGCGCCACTGACGCCTGGTTGTCACCCGTGCGGTCGTGCTCTTCCTTGATGCGGGACAGGAGGAAGACCTCGTAGTCCATCGACAGCCCGAAGGCGATGCAGAACATCAGGATCGGCATCGAGATGTCGATCGCTCCGGTGGCGGTGAAACCCAACAGGCCGGAGAGGTTGCCGTCCTGGAAGATCCACACCATGGCCCCGAAGGTCGCGGTGAGGCTGAGGAAGTTGAGCACCAGTGCCTTCACCGGCACGAGCAGGCTGCCCGACAGCATGAAGAGCAACACGAACGTGGCGAGCACGATGATCGCCAGCGCGATCGGGAGCGAGTCGGAGATCGCAGCCTTGGTGTCCACCAGCTCGGCGGCGGCACCTTCGACGGCGACGTCGATCGGCAGATCGAGCGCACGGATGTCCTTCACCAGCTGTTCACCCTGTTGTGAGGCCACGGCGAACGTGGGCACGACCGACATCCAGCTGACGTCGGAACCATCAACTGCGAGGAATCGGGCGTCGGAGTCACCCGTCGCGACCGACGAACCACCGACGAAGGTGCCCGCCGCGCTGTCCACCCTGGCCACACCGTCCATCGACGAGATCGCTGCAGCGCTGAACGCCACGTCGTCGATCCGGCTGGCACCTGCGCCGTCGCTCACCACGCCGAAGCTCTCCGCCGAGTTGCCGGTGAAGTCGGTACGCAGCACGTCGGACGCGGCGCGGCTCTCGGCGCCTGCCGGCAGCACCCGGTCGTCGGGCGTCCCGAAGTTCACCCGGAGGAACGGTGCCCCGAGCAGGAGCAGCACCGCGACCACCGTGACGGCGATCGGGATCGGCCGGCGCATCACGAACGTGGCGATCCGGTGCCACAGGCCTTCATGATCGGCGCGGTCCTCACGGCGCCGCCCGATCGCCAGCGAGTTGACCCGATGTCCGAGCACGGCCAAGAGGGCAGGCAGCGACACGAGCGAGCCGGCGAGTGCCAGCAGCACGACGGCGACGCCGGCGTAGGCGAACGAGCGCAGGAAGTACAACGGGAACACCAGGAGCGCTGCCAACGAGACGGCGACGGTGAGCGAGCTGATCAACACGGTCTTGCCGGCTGTCTCCATGGTGCGCACGACGGCATGTTCCACCGTTCGGCCGGCCTTCAGTTCCTCGCGGAATCGGGAGATGATGAACAGGCTGTAATCGATCGCAAGCCCGAGACCGAGTGCGGTGGTGAGGTTGATCGCGTAGATCGACACGTCCGTGATCGAGCCGATCACGAACAGGCTGAGCAAGGTGCCCAGCACCGCGATCATGCCGACGAGCATCGGCAGACTGGCGGCAACGACACCACGGAACACGAACAGCAGCAAGATCAGCGTGAGCGGAATCGCGATCAGCTCGGCCCGCAACAGGTCGCCCTCGATCGTCTCGCCGACGTCGGCGAACACGGCTTCCCGACCACCGAGCAGGACGTCGAACGGGCCCTGCTGACCGGTGACCGCTGCCTTCACGAGATCGAGTCGCTCGGCGACCTGTTCGTCGTCTCCGGTCACTCGGGCCAGGACGAGCGCTGTGTCGCCATCGGTGCTCCGGAGCGGTTCGGCTCCTCCGAGCGACCAGTACGAGACGACCTGCTCGACACCGTCGATCGCATCGAGGCGGCCTGCGAGGTCGTTGCCGGCAGCCACGATGTCGGCGTCATCGACGCTCGCACCCGTTGTCGCGGCGACCAGGACGACGTTGGGGTCGCCGCCGCCGAACTGCCGCTCCAACAGGTTCGCCGCACGGGTGCTCTCCGACGACGGATCGTCGAAGCCGCCCGCCTTCAGCACGCCGAATGCGCCGGTTCCCACCACGGCCGCCACGACCATGAACAGCACGGTGAAGGACAGCACGAGCCGCCGCCGCCGCACCGTGAACCAACCGAGTCGAGTGAGCATCACAACCTCCTGTGTCCGGATCTCGCAGATCCCTGTCGATGCACTCATCGTCTGCCGATCGGCGTCGCTCGGCAGCGGACGGCGGCTCGTTCGACGACGGGCCCACGGCTGGTTCGCGACCCGTACCACGGTCCGGTGACACCCTGGCGGACGGGTCGTAAGGTGCAGGCCATGCAGGAGCAGGCGACGGACCAGCCGGCGACACACCGGCCAGTGGACCGGCCGGCGACGACTCCGATCGTCGCGCCGGCGCGTGCGATGTCGCGCCCCGCAGCCCGCTGGTCTGCGGCGCGTGTCGCCACCTCGCAGCTGTCGACCACCGTGGTCATGGCATTGGCGGCAACGTGCGCTGCCCTCATCGCGATCTTCGGCGACAAGACCCACGGCGTGACCGCCACCACCGTCACGCTCGCGCTGGTCGGGTTGCTGCCGTGGGCTCTCGAAGCCGGCGGTGTGCGTCTGCACCCGGCAGCTTTCCTGCTCATGACGATGGTGCCTGCAGGGGCGATCGTGTTGATCGATCGCAACCCGGGCGGCATGTTCCCGGTGATGATCGCCGTGGTGTGGCTCACCCGCGCCCGCACGCATGGAGCGATCACCGCACTGACGGTCGTGTCGGGCTTCGGGATCTGCGTGGGGCTCGCCGTGCTGGAGCGAACGACTCACGAGACCGGCACGATCTACTTCCTCGGCGGCATCGGCGTGGCCTGGCTGGCGGGCCTCATGATCCGCCGTCAGGAGATGCTCGTGGCCGAGCTCCAGGCTGCCCAGGCCCAACGGAACGAGCACGCGGCCGCCAACGAGCGCACGCGCATCGCACGCGAGGTCCACGACGTCGTCGCCCACTCCCTGACGGTCACGATGCTCCACGTCACCGGTGCTCGCCGAGCCCTCAGCCACGATCCGGCCCGTGCCGCCGAGGCATTGGAACGAGCCGAGATCGTCGGGCGGGAGAGCCTCGACTCGATCCGTCAGGTCGTCGGGTTGCTCCGGTGCGACGACGGGCGGGCCGACTCGGCTCCCCTTCCCCTGCTGACCGACATCCCCTCCCTGATCGATCAGTATCGAGAAGCGGGAGTGAGAGTGACAGCCGACCTTCAGCTCGACGACATCGCCGCCGACGCGACCACATCGCTCACCGCGTTCCGTGTCGTGCAGGAAGCCCTGTCGAACGCACTTCAGCACTCGCCGGGAACACCGGTCGAGTTGCGGGTCGCCAGCGACGGGGAAGGCACCGTGCTTCGCATCGTGGTCGAGAACCCCACCACCGGTGGAGATCCGACCGGCTTGCGACGCACCGACCGCGTCGGCCTCGGGTTGCGGGGCATGGCTGAACGCGTGCGCGCCGCAGGTGGATCGGTCGAGGTGGGCGTGACCGAACGCCACACGTGGTGCATCGAGGCCGCTCTGCCGCTCCGCCGCGCCGTGACGTCGTCGTGAGCGCCTCGCTCGAGCAACGTCCGCCCGTGCGCGTGGTGTTGGTGGACGACCAGCAGCTGGTGCGTGCCGGCATCGCGTTCATCATCAGCACCGAGCCCGGGATCGAAGTGGTCTCGGAAGCGTCGAACGGTGAGCTCGGCCTGGTCGCCGTCCGCGATCACCGGCCCGATGTGGTGCTGATGGACATCCGGATGCCGGTGATGGACGGCATCACTGCCACGTCGCTCCTCCAGGCAGACGAGGGGCCACCGGTGCTGGTGCTCACCACCTTCGACGACGACGACGTGCTCTGGGGTGCGCTGCAGGCCGGAGCCGCGGGCTTCTTGCTGAAGGACACCCCTGCCGATGATCTGATCGCTGCGATTCGCGCCGTGGCCGGCGGCGGCTCGTGGCTGGATCCGCGCGTGACACCTCGGGTGTTGCAGGCCGTGCGTGCCGGCGCGCCGCGGTCGGGACGGTCGACCGAAGCGATCGAGAAGCTCTCCGACCGGGAACGTGAGGTGCTGGTGCTGATCTCGCAGGGCATGTCGAACCTGGAGATCGCCGATCGGCTCTACGTGAGCGAACGAACGGTGAAGGGCCACGTCGGCAACATCTTCGCCAAGCTCGAGGCGCGCGATCGGGCGGCCGCGATCATCCTCGCGTACGAAGCCGGCCTCGTCGTGCCGGGCGCCGGCTGAGGATCGCGGCGCCCTACCTCAGACGGTCGTCGCGACGCAGGGGCTGCTCCGACAGCCCGAGGTCGGCCAAGCGGCCACGCTCAATCGAGACAGCGCTCCCGACGACGGCCGCGCTCTGAGGTCCAGGTTGCCGAGTACAGGGGGCGTGGTCGGGGTCGGTGGGTTGGTCGGCGTCGGGGTCGGTGTCGGTGTCGGCGTCGGCGTCGGCGTCGGTGTCGGTGTCGGCGTCGGCGTCGGTGTCGGTGTGGTCGGCGTCGGCCGTGCAGGCTGTGCAGGCTGTGCAGGCTGTGTCGTTACCGTCGACCCGCCGTTGTTCGTTGGAGTGGAGGTGGTCGGCGAGCTGCCGCCACCGCTCGCCGCCACCACGTAGGTGTAGGCCGACGCAAGGGTGAGGGTCTGGTTCGAGGTCGTGCGGAACTTGACCGACACGTCGACGACGCCAGGCACGGCGACCGCCGGCGCCGCGACGAGCAGTGTCGAGCCCGTGGATTGCGCTTCCACGATCGCATCGCCGAACCACACGTAGACCGGCACCGAGGTCGGGAACCGACCTCGCAGCACGACGCTGGTGCCGCCCGAGGTCGAGCCGATCCGTGGATCCATCGAGTCGACCCTCCACTGTCCCGAGGAGTCCGGAGCGGGCGCCGGCGTGGTCGCGGGCGTGGTCGCGGGCGTGGTCGCGGGCGTGGTCGCGGGCGTGGTCGCGGGCGTGGTCGCGGGCGTGGTCGCGGGCGTGGTCGCGGGCGTGGTCGCGGGCGTGGTCGACGGCGTGGTCGCCACGGTGGTGCCGGGCGCCGGCGGGGTGGCCACCCTCGGCACCGTGGTCTGGCTCATCGGCTGCGTGGTGACGGTCGGGTTGGCAGGGCCTGAGCCACCTCTGGCGCCGCCGCCCACCGATGTGGTCGGCGTGGTCGGGGGCGTGGTCGGGGGCGTGGTCGGCGCGGTCGGGGGCGTGGTCGGCGTGGTCGGCGTGGTCGGCGTGGTCGGGGGCGTGGTCGGGGGCGTCGTGGTCGGAGTGGTCGTCGGCGTGGTCGGCGTGGTCGGAGTGGTCGGCGTGGTCGGCGTGACCCCGCCTCCGCCTCCTCCGCCACCAGCCGGGAGCGCGACGACCGACAGGTACCCCACACTGGCGCCACCGACGGCGCCGCCGCTCGCGTCGAGGAGCTCGGTGACCACGGCGAACTCGCCGGCCGGAAGGACCAGATCGGCCGACACGGTCCACCCACCGCCGGCAAGGGCCGCAGTGTCGCTGATCGAGACCGGGCTGAACGCGCCGCTGTCGTCGGTGACCAGTTCGATGGACGAACCACCGGACGTGCTGAACACGGCCGGCAGCCCGGCGATCGCAAACACCTGTCCTTGCACGTTGGCGGCGATGCTGATCCGCGCTCGAGAGACGCCTGGGGGCAGGTTCTGTGCACGGACATCGACGACGAGACGGCTCGGTTGATCGGGGACCATCCGATCGGCGCCGCCGTACGAGACGGTGACGGCAGGGGGCACGCCGACCCCGACAAGGGCGCCGACGTCGAGTCGCGGTCCTGCCGATGTCGCATCGGCGCGCTGTACCAGACGGGCACGGACCTCGGCGGGGGAACTCACCTGCCCGGTTGCGAGCAGGTCGGCCACCGCGCCCGAGACCGCTGGGGTGGCCATCGAGGTGCCCGACATCCAGCCCCACGAACCGGGAATGGTCGACCACATGAAGAACCCCGGAGCGACCAGGTTCACCGGTGTACCGAAGTTGGAGAACGACGCTCGGGTATCGGAGTTCGTGGACGCGCCGACCGTCACCACGTGGGCGTAGTCGAGGGAGAAGCTCGCCGGATACACGGCCTGGCTCGTGATGTCGACGCCGCTGTTGCCCGACGCTGCCACCACCGTCACGCCACGTGTGCCCGCATAGGCGATCGCCTGCTCCATCGTCGCAACACCGCTCCGAGGCGTGCCCGGATTGGTGCCCAG
Source organism: Actinomycetes bacterium (assembly GCA_031400715.1). Classification (GTDB taxonomy): domain Bacteria; phylum Actinomycetota; class Acidimicrobiia; order Acidimicrobiales; family Ilumatobacteraceae; genus VFMC01. Next base: position 15,606 of record JANNQK010000230.1, read on the forward strand.
GCTGAGGTTGATCACCTTCGCACCGTTGTTCGCGGCATAGACGATCGCGGAGTAGATCGCGGACGAACTGAGTTGCCCGTCTGGCGTCGCCACCTTCAGCGCCATCAGCTTCGCCTGCGGTGCAACACCCACGACCCCGGCGCCGTTGCGCGCCGCGGCGATGATCCCTGCGACATGCGTGCCGTGTGCAGCGCTGGCCGAACCCGCCTGGGGGCGAGGGTCGTTGTCGTTCGCCCCGAAGTCCCACCCACGGCAGTCGTCGACGAACCCGTTGCGATCGTCGTCAGCTCCGTTGCCACAGGTCTCGGCAGTGTTGAGCCAGATGTTCGAGGCGAGATCGGGATGGTCGATGTCGACGCCACTGTCGACGACCGCCACGACAGTGCCGGCTCCCTGGCTGACGGTCCACGCCGTCTCCACGTTGGCGTCGGCACCTGGCGTTCCCGACCAACCGCCTGCCTGCGCAGACGAGCCGGTGTTCTTCAACATCCACTGCTTGCCCTCATCGGGGTCGGCGGCGATGTCGAACAGGGTGTCGTCCTCCACCGACACGACACCTGGCACACGCCGCAGAGCATCGCGATCGCCCGACAGGACAGCGGCGATCACACCGGGGGCGACGATCTCGGCCGACATCACGCCCGGCAGGTCGACGATCACCTCGAGGATGTCCTCGTCCGACGGTGGGCTGGACGGTGGCCCGCTGGTCGGCTCGTCCCCGTCGGCGTCATCGGATGCTTCGGGTGTGGTCGTGGTCGGCGCAGTGGTCTCGGGTTCGTCGACCACGATGGGTGCCGGAGCGACGGGTACCGGTGAGATGGTCGCCGAAGCGGCCGCCTGGCCAGGAACCTCGATCAGTTGGCCGGGGATCATCACGTAGCGACGGCCCGCCGCACCGACCACACCGTCCACGTCTTGCACCAGAACGGCGAGCGGTTGGTCGGCATATGTCGCCAAGAACTCGGCTTCGATCTGGGTGAGCACGAACGTCGTTCGGAGCGACCCATCCGGGACCGTCGCTGTCGTCGTGGTGCCATCGGCGTACACGACGACCACTTCGCGATCGGCGCGGGTCTGCCTGGTCTGCCGTGAACTCCCGAAGCTCGGGGACCCGACCCGCGTGGTTCGCTCCGGGGCGGTGGTCGGCTGCGGCACCAGCGTGCTGACGGGCAGTGTGTTTCCGGGTCCCGACGGCAACACCGTCGCGTCGGAAACCTCGCCGAGCGACGTGTCGGCGCCGGGCTTCACCGTGGCCGGTGCTTCATCGGTGGTCTCGTCGGGCGCAATCGTCTCGTCGGGCGCAATCGTCTCGTCGAGGGCGGCGTCGCCATCGACCATGACCGTCGCAGCGTTCGCGGTGAGCACGACCACGTGGTCGTAGCCGTCATCCCAGGTGGTCGGAGCCGAGACGAACTCCGGCTCCGGTCCGGTCGAGGGGGCCGACTCGGCCGGTGCCTCGGCCGCGGGCTGGTCAGCGGCCCCTGCACACGCCGTCCCCATCAGGGCGAACGCGACCACCAGAGGCGCGATCCGCCGCCCATGCATGGTGCTTCCCGCCTGGCCTGACGTCACCTGTACCTCGCGTCCGTGCGTTCGACACCCGATCGAGGTGTCCGAACGTCGACCGTCCCAGACACGTCCCTCGCCTGCCGTGACCTTGCACGAACGTTGACGATGCGCCCACCCATGGTCGACGCTCTGACGGAACCTTGACGGTCGTGCTCCTACTGCCTTGACGACTCCGTCAGCCGCCGAGGTCGAACACGCGCACGTGATCGACGATGAACGTCCTCGGCCCGGCATCCGCGTCGGTCGGCTCGCCGCCGAGCGTGCCACCGATCGCGAGGTTCAACAGCAAGTGGAACGGTTGGTCGAACGGCCAGACGCCGACCTGGCCGCGGTCGACCCGGTGGTAGGGGCGATCGTCCACGAACCAGACGATCGAATCGGCACGCCGTTCGACCGCATAGACGTGGAAGTCGGAGACGTCGTCCACCATCGTGCTGCCCACCAGGGCCGAGCCACCGGAGTAACCCGGACCGTGCAGTGCACCGTGCACCTCGTTGCCCGAGCGACCCACATGCTCGAGGATGTCGATCTCGCCGCTCGCGGGCCACCCCACCGCCGGGCGGTTCATCCCCAACATCCAGAACGCGGGCCACGTTGCTTCACCGCCGGGGAGTGCGGCCCGCACCTCGATCCGACCGTACCGGTGAGCGAACAGGCCCTCGGTGGTGATCCGCGACGACACGAACCTGCATGGGCCGTACCAACACGTGAGCTGCGTGTCGGCCGCGGTCGGCTCGCTGGTGATGAGCAGACGACCCGCTCCATCGAGGCGAGCGTGTGACTCGTCCGCGAACTCGAGCTGAGCGTTGCCCCAACCATGCCCACCCACCTCGAATCGCCACCGACTGGGATCGGGCGCACGGCCGGCCTCACCATCGAACTCATCAGCCCACACCAGCACCGGCGCCGGGATCGTGGTCGTCGTACTGGTGCTCGTGCTCGTGCTCGTGCTGGTGCTGGTGCTCGTGCTCGTCGTGGTGTCCGTCGTCTGCACCGACGTGGAGTCGGCACGACCGGTGGACGGCGACGGGGCACCCATCGCCACAGCGACGTTCGCGGGAACGCTGACGTCAGTCGGTGGGAGCCATGGCCGCGCGGCCAACGCGACCAGCGCTCCGACGAGTGCAGCCACCACCGCGACACCGACCATCGCGACACCGTTGTTCTCCGCGGGACCGATCTCCGCGACACCGTTGTTCTCCGCGGGACCGGTGGTCGTGGGCGAACCGCGGCGACGAGGACGCACCGCACGCATCAGCCGACATCGGGGTCCGCACCCGACGCCGCCGCGGCAACGACACCATCGTCGACCGTGCCAGCCGTGAGTTCGTCGAGCGCCGGATACAGGAACGCATCGAGATCGTCGGCGATGCGATCGACGCCGTAGAACGGGACGTCGAACCGCACCGCGACCACCAGGTCGCGATCCGGCATGTACAGCAAGCGGGTGTCGCCGCCGTCGTGGAACACGTAGGCATACGGCGCGGGCTTCTCCGCAGTGGGTTGACCGCAGGGACAGAGACGCCAAGCGCCCAGGCCACCGTTCGGGCTGAACTCGGTGCCGCCCCAGATCATCTCCTTGGTCATCTCGGGCGGCAGCACCACCTGGCGCCGAACGAGAGCGTCGTACCACCGCAACAGATCGTCGAGCGTGGTCACCACCCCGCTGCTCGCGAATCCCACGAAGCCGTCGCGGGTGTTGTCGACCAGTTCGGTGTCGTCGAGTCCGAATGGCACGAACAGACGGTCTTCGAGCGCGGTTGCCAGGCGTTCGCCCGTCACCTGTTCGATCAAGAGCCCCACGACGAAGTAGTTCGTTGCGGCGTAGTCGGCCGTCCGGTCGCGTGGATCGCTCGCCGGCCAGGCCGTCAACACCGCCTCCAGCGGCGACATCACCGCGTCACGTTGGTACCCCGGCGCCAGGCGGTAGTCGATGAGTCCGCTCGCATGTGCCAGCAGCCGGCGCAACGTCTCGCCATCGGTCAACTCCCGCGGCAGACCATCGATGGGCGGCAACGGCTCGTCGAGAGTGAGGACCCCTTCGTGCACCAGTTGCAGCGCCACCGCGGCGACCATCGTCTTGGTGACGCTCAACGCCTCGAACTGCTCGTCCCCGCCGATGCTGGGCGACGCCCCGTGCACCTCGCGTCGGAACGTACCCGTCGAGCCGTCGTACACCGACACGACCGCCGTCGTGACGTTGTGTTCGACCAACCACACATCCGCAGCCCCGTCAGGCGACGGTGCGACGGAGGAGTCGGCGGAAACGGCCTCGGCCCGTGCCACGCCGACTGCGGGTCGAGCCGACGGAGCGGGCGGGCCGAGCACGTCCACCGTCGCAGGGAACAGCGACGGCTGACCGGTGATCACGGCGAGGACCACCACCCATGGCGCGAGAAGCATCGGAGCCCGCCATCGCGGCGCCCTGCGCTGATCGGCCGACCTCGGCTGCTCGGACCTTCGTCGTCGCGCCCCGATCGACTCGAACGGATGGGTCGCCGTGACCAGCGCGATCAGCAAGGCGGTGAACACCACCACGAAGATCGCTGAGCCTGTCAATCCTGACGGGGGGCCGACGAGCGCATACGTCACGCAGATCGCGAGCGAGTGCCAGAGGTACACCGTCATCGACCGATCGGTCACCCATCGCAGCACGCGGGTGACGGCAGCGATCGAACCGAAGTGTCGCAGCGGCTCTTCGAACAGCGCGATCACCAGCAGCCAACACATCCCCACGAGCGCCATCGTCACGTTCGAGTTGTTCACCACCATGTCGGTGGGAGGTGCGACCCAGGTGGCGAACGCCGTGACCGCGACGCATGCGACCAGCAGTTGCACCCGTTCGATGCGAGCGATCTCCCAACGCCGGTGATGGATGGCCGCGCCCAGTCCGAAGAACCCTCCGAAGCACACCAGGTCACCGACCCCACGCCACACCGCTGTGCCCATCTCGGTCGACTGATGAGCGAGGGCCATGTCGACGCCGATCAGCGCAGCCACCCACATCGCAGCCCACACGGCTCGCGATGCGCGAGGTGCGATCTTCGCCGCAATGGGCACCATCAGCAGCACCAGGATCAACGCCCGCAGGAACCACAGCGGGGTCGACAACCAACCGTCCTCCCAAGGCAGCTGGGCCGGGCTGCGGTAGGGAACGATCCAGCTGAACACGTCTCCCAGGTTCGAGCGGAATCCCGATGGATCAGCCACCGCCACCGCGGCCAACGAGATCGCGACGAACATCGCGTACGGCGGCAGCAGTCGACGCAGCCGTGAGCGCACCACCTGCCATGGCGTCGAGCGAGACACGCTCTTCACGAACACGGCGCCCGACACGTAGAACACCGCGGGCATCGCCGCGAACGCCCACGAGATCCACCAGAAACCGAGGGCGTGCCAGAAGATCACGCGGATGATCGACAACGCCCTCACCGTGTCGAGCAACTGGTCGCGCTCCACGCTGATCGGCCGCTCGACGCGACGCCGATCGGGCCGGCGAGTGACGGCCAGGGCGGTCGGCAGGGCGATCATCGCCAGCACCACCACAGGCGCCAGATCGACGAGCGAATATCCGTCACCCAACCGCATCCCGACGAGGGCGAGTGTGCCGAGGAACCCGACCAGACCACCTGCGGAGATCAGGTCGGGGATGCGGTCGGTCGCCTGCCGGTGCTTCCCCGCCTGGATGCCACCGGTGGGGATCCACTCCTGCTCGCGATCGGTGAGGTGGTCGCGCAGTGCGTCGAGGTGGGCGATCTGCGAGATGAGCCCCACCCGTCGTGAAGCTCGCCCATCGTTGAGGTGGAGCCATCGCGGCTGCAGGACGAACTCGGTGACCAGCGACGGCACCAGCCAGAGGGCCGGGGCGAACGAAATCGCTTCGGGCGCCTCGGCAAGGGTGAGCAAGGGCACGAGCACCGCGACGACGGGACTCAACGAGCTCGTGATGTAGAAGATCCAGCCGTCCCAGATGGACAGGCGCTGCATCGGTGACAGCTTCAACCGCTTGAACATCGGTGTGCTCGACAGCGCGAAGTTGCCGCGAGCCCAGCGGTACTGCTGCGACGCGAGCGCCTGGGTGGTGGTGGGCGCCGAGCCGGCTGCCAGGACGACCGGCAGGTACGCGACGCGATATCCGGCGTCGATCACCTTCATCCCCGTGAACAGATCCTCGGAGTGTTCGAGGAGCGCCATCCCGCCGCGCTCGTCGAGGGCCGAGCGGCGGTACACCGCGTTCGTGCCCACGCAGATCGCACCGCCACGCCGATCTCTGGCGCGCATGCCGATCCGATAGAACTGCTCCTGCTGAGCAGCGGCCCCACGTTCCACCCAGTTGGTTCGTGACACCCGGAAGAACTGAGGCGTCTGCAGGATGCCCACCGTGGGATCGTCGAAGTACGGCAACGTGTGCATCAAGAAGTCGGGCCGCACTGCGAAGTCGGCGTCGAGCACCACGATGTAGTCGCCGTCGGACTGCCCATACGCGTGATGCAGGTTGCCTGCCTTCTTCATCCAGCCGCGGTTCGGGCGGTGCATGTAGGTCGCGCCCCAGATCTCTGCGTAACGCTTGACCTCGTCGCTGCCCTTGTCGTCCAACACGTACACGCGCACGTCGGGGTGTTCGAGCATCATCGCCCGCCACAGCGTGTGCTCGATCACGAACGCGTCCTCGCCACAGGTGGTGATGAACACGTCGACCGAGCCCGGTGACCGCACGCCGCGTCGCACCACACGGTCATGGGCTTCGCGGTCGAACGCCCTGACCTGCGTGGCCCACACGAGCGAGATCATCGAGCCGAGCACCACCATCACCGCGAACGGCAGCAGCATCAACAGCCACTGACCCTGCAACGACAAGAACCCGAGCGCGATGCCGAGGCACATCTTGCTGAGGGCAGAGAACACGAGGAACCAGCGGCCGAGACCTTTCGTGTACGACCACATCTCGATGTCGTCGGGCGGCAGGTTGTAGGTCGCGTCGTGCGGTGCGAGCGGGAGATCGGCGAGCGCGTCGACGACGGCATGTGCAGCCGACGACAGCGTCGGCGTACCGTGCTGGTGCGAGTCGAGCGCGGTCATGACGCGACCGCCCTGCCGACCAGGACGGCGATGAGCAACATGGGCACCACGACGGCGCACAGTCGAACGGCCACCGGTGCCTCGTCGTCAGCACTCACGGCGAACAGCACCGGGTCGCGATCGAGCGCAGCCGACACGCTCGGGTTCTGCCCACGGCCGTCTCGGGCCACGGTGCGTTGCGCCACCCACGCTGCTGCCACTGCAGCCGTCAGGCCCAGGAGCACTTCGTAGGCGGGGCCCGTGACGAAGTTCAGCCACCACGGTTGCTCGTATCGCTCGATGGGCGACGCGAGGATCGTGGCGTGGTGCACCACCAACGCGGCCGTCACGGCCACCGCCATCTCCGCAGCGGCTCGGGCACTCAATCGCCGTCGTGACATCGCCGCGCCGATCACGACGGCTCCGATCGCCACGAGCGCGGCCCGATCGGTCATCGCGCTGAACACCCTCCAGGGCCGTTCCTCGACACCGAACAGATCGATCGAGGCGAGCCGCCGGTAGATCAGGTCGCTCAGCGGATCGATCGAGGCGCTCACGACTCGCTCGGCTGCAGCGGCGACCGGCGCCCACAGCAGCATGCTCAGCAGCGTGAGTCGTCTCAGCAGGAACGTGGAGCGAAAGCCGAACGTGGCCAGGTAGCCCGCGACGACGCCAGCGGTCGCGAGCGGGCCGAGCAACACCGTGATCGAGCCCTCCCGACCCCACGACACGATGAACAGCTCCGTCGCGACGAACAGCACGAGCATGAGCACAGCCGTCGCCACAGGTCGCGCCTCGTCGCCCTGCAACGCCGGCGCCCATCGCAGCACGCCGATCACGATCGCGAGGGCTGCGGCAGCCGAGACCGCCACGACCGTGGTCGGTTCGGTCGTGGCAGTGGCGAGCAACGGCACCGCTGCGCAGGCGATCAGCGCGAGGCGGCCGAGCGACGCGAGGATCCTCAGTGAGGCCGAGTTCGTCGGGGAATCGGGGCGCATCATCCGTTCGAGCGGGACGAGACGAGCGAGTCGCTCGTTGCGCAGATCACGGGAGGAGACGGCGTTCGGGATCGGCATGCCCCGTACGGTGGTACGTCACGCAGAGAGATGCAACCGACGCGCGGAGTGTTCACGCGGCTACCACCACATGGGGGGTAACGATCGCGACCAACGGCGTCGCGTCACGGCAACGAGCCGTCGGATCGGACGCCCTCGGTGGTCACATCCCCGCGCGTGCTCCACCCCCTCGCGATGAGAGATGAGTGGCGGTAGCGCGCTCATCTCTCATCGCTGCACCGGTGACGATGACGGTCGACGAGCCCGTCAATCGACGGAGACGCTCGAAGCGGTCACGCGGCGCACCCGTTGCCCGATCGCGCTCGACGCCCACGCACCGGCACCGATGACGAGCGGCAAGCCGACGATGGCGACGACCACGAACACCCACGGGAACGTCGCCGGTTGACGCGCCGCCGCGACGGCCAACCGGAGCGTGCCGAAGCCCAACGGCACCGCAGCCAGCATCCCGACGAACGCGAGGGCCCACGCCTTGACCCCGGCGATGCGGGCGAGCACAGAGGGGCTCGCACCGATGGCGACGAGGGTGTCGCGTTCGTCGCGGCCCTCGGCCGCCCACAGCGCCATGCCGAGCGTGATGATCAGCGTCATCAGCAGCAGGGTGCCGCCCAGGGTGCCGAGGCGGACCCATGTGGACCAGTCCACACTGCCGCACTGGCAGTCCGCATACACCTCGAGGTAGGCGTCGGGCACACCCATCGCGACGAACACCTGCGCCTCCCGGTCGTAGGCGCCGAGTACCCACACGGCATCGGCTTCCGATCTCGTGAGGGCGTGGCCGGCGCGGCCGAACAGCACGGGTGCCTGTCGCTCGAGCCCGGCCGAGGCGATGTAGGCGGGCGACACGAACGTGGTGAAGTAGTTGAACGCCAGCCCGGGGATCACGATCTCATCGGGTTCGGGCACGGTGATGTTCGGCCCGAGTCCGGCGTTGTAGGAACTCCAGGAATCCGCCGTCGTGTCGGGTACGAGCACGAACGAGTCGAGCTCGGTGACGTTCGACCGCTGTGTGGGGTGAGGCCCATCAGCGCGAGCAGCGCGTCGTCGGCCACGTAGACGTCGCTCGTCCGGAGGTCGGTGCCGACGGTAGACGCCGAGGCCCAACGCACCGGTCCGACGATCGCCTCGACGTCGTCGCGCAGTCCGGACACCGTCGCCTCCGGATCGGCGAGCGCCGCGACGCCGAGGGATCGATCGACGGTCGTGGCACGCACCAGGACGACGTCGGGTGTCCAGCGCACGATGTCGTCGTCGATGGCCCGATCGTCTTTGATGGCCTGTTCGCCCGTCGCGGCGGCCGCAGTGCCGACGGCGCCCACGGCGACGACGGCGGCGAGCAGCGCGGCGGCTCGTGCCCGATGCCGACCGAGGCTTCGAGCGGCGAGCATCGGCACGCCACGCCGACCGGCGCCGGCCCGTGCGATCAGGTCGACGAGCAGCGGGCAGAGGCAGCACACCCCGGTGATCACCGCCATGCCGGCCAACGCCGCAGCGATGCCGGGCACCACGACGTCGCCCCCGGTGTCGTTGGCGTTGCGGGCCGCGACGGTGGCCAGGAAGATCACCACGAGTCCACCGGTCACGAAGGCGATGCCCAGCGGCAGCTGCCGTCGCGGCACCGGGCGCACCGGCCGTCGACCACCGAGGGCCGACAGCACCGACATGCCGGCCATCGACCGGGTCGGCACGATTGCCGCCACGGTCGCGACCACCACCGCGGTCATCGCGATGATCAGCCAGTCGGTCGGCGACCAGGCGATGCGGCCGTCGTTGCGGATCGGTTCGGCGAAGGCCCGGGCGATGCCCAGCCCGCCGAACACGCCGACCGCGACCCCGGCGAGGCCGGTCCACGTCCCCTGCAGGGCGAGGAACCGCCGCAGCAGCACGGGGTCAGCGCCGGTGGCGCTCAGCTGGCCGATGGTGACGAGCTGGCGCCGGCCGCTGACGGCGAACGCCGCGGCGACCACGAGGCCGAGCACACCCATGAGGAGCACGCCGAAGAGCCAGCCGAGGAAGAGGACGCCCGGCTCGGGATCGGAGTTCGACCCGCTCCGGAGCTCGAACCCGATGGTGCTGACGCCGTCCTCACCTGGTGCGGCACCTTCGTAGCGCACCTCGATGAACGGGAACGGTTCGAGCGGTGGGATCGGCGTTCCGCCGTTCATCGTTGCGGCCTCAGCAGCGAGGGACGGGTGTGCCACGAGGACCTCGTAGTTGGTCATCTCGGGTCGAAGCACCGACAGGTCGAACCCAGGTGCGAGCACGGCCGGGTAGCCGGTGTCGCCGCCGATGTCGGCGAGGCCGACGACGGTGAACGTCTGCGCCGGGCGGACGAAGGTGAGCTCGTCGCCGATGCCGACGCCGAAGTCGTCGGCGAGGTCGAGATCGAGCACGACCTCGGACGGCGTGTTCGGGTATCGACCCGACAGCTCGCGCACCGTGCCGGCGTTCAGCGGATCGCTCATGTCGCGGGTGACGACGGTGGCGTCGATCAGCTCGTCGGGTCGGGCGACCGAACGGAGCGGCACATAGGCGAAGGGCGACCACGTCCAGTCGGTGCCGTCGGGGAACTGCGCCTCGATCTCGGCACGTTGCGCGTTGGTCTCCGACCCTGCCAACAGCCGGACGTCGGCGGCGCCGTAGCGCATGGCGAGGTCGGGCCCGAGCCGATCGCTGCGGTACGCCACGTCGGCGACGACCATCGCGGCGACGGGCACCGCGATCAGCAACATCGACAGCGCGGTCCGCCACGGGCGACGACGCATCTCCCGTCGGGCGAGCCGCGCTGCGGTGCGCCAACGACCGGTGTGTGCCGCCAGCGACAGCGGCAGGGTGGCGCCCGCGGGGGTGTCGAGATCGGCGACGTCGAGGCGGTCGAGCACGTCGGTCACCGGAACCCTCCCGACGCGGTGCCGGCGCCCACCGGGTGCGCGGTGTCGTCGACGATTCGGCCGTCGCGCAGGAACACCACGCGGTCGGTCCAGCTGGCGAAGCGCGGTTCGTGGGTGACGAGCACGACCGCGGTGCCGAGCTGTGCCGGCAGGCCGGCGAGCAGTTCGATGACGGCGTCGCTGGTGACGGTGTCGAGCGATCCGGTCGGCTCGTCGGCGAGCAGGACGCTGCGCTCACCGACGATCGCCCGGGCGATCGCGATCCGCTGCTGCTGCCCGCCCGAGAAGTCGTCGGGGTAGCGGTCGAGCCGGTGGTCGAGTCCGACGGCGGCCAGCGCCTCGCGTGCTCGGGCACGGGCCTGCTTTGCGCCGACGCCCTCCAGCTCGAGCGGCAACGACACGTTCTCGAGCGCGGTCAGCGAGGCGAGCAGGTTGAGTCGCTGGAACACGTAGCCCACCTCGCGGCGCCGCCGCGCCGCACGGTCGCTGATGCTCATGTCGGCGACGTCGCGACCGGCCACGTACACGCGGCCGGCG